>JBKQIH010000132.1:0-12686 GCA_052148445.1 Rhodomicrobium sp. | reverse complement strand
CTGGAATTCCGCTGGCTCGCGCCGGGCGAGGCCGTAAAGCGCGTCATTCAGAGCTGCGCCGCGCACAGCGCTTTCGGGAAGCGAGGACAAGATGCTGAAGCTGTGGGATGTGCCGGAGTGGACGCAGCCGCAGGAGGCGCGGCGCCGATGCTGCTACCGCTTGGGATTGCGGCCTTGGATCTGTTATGATGTTTTGGAAAGGCGAGGCAAACGAGGCATGACTGCGACGCTTACAATCGAACTCCAGCCAGAAGTGCGCCGGAAGCTCGGCGAGCTTTCGGCGCGAACCCATCAGCCGGCTGCCGCGCTGGCGGCCGATGCCATCGCCGCTTATGTCGAGCACGAGAGCCGCATCCTCGACGGCATCGCGCGCGGGTTGGACGACATGAGAGCCGGCCGCCTCGTGCCTCATGAGGATGCGATGGACGAACTCGATGCTGCGATTGAACAAGCGGCGAAAGGCAAGTGACACGGCCTGTCTTCTGGTCGCGTCAGGCGCTGGACGATCTAAAAGGCGCGCTGTCTTACATCGCACGCGACAATCCCGGAGCCGCAAAAAAGGTGGCCGCCGCGATCCGCTCCGCAGGCAACAAGCTTGGCCTGCGTAGCACGGGCCGGAAAGGCCGGTTTGGCGGAACTTTCGAGAAGTCCGTCGCGGGTTTGCCGTATATTGTCGCCTACGCGATTGAGACGGCAGCCGGGGGCGAGCGCATCGTAATCCTTCACGTCATACACACGTCGCGCAATTGGCCTCAAGGAAGCTGGCCGGAACCTTAATGGCAGGCCGCGTTGCCCCTCCCGGCGATCAATGTTAATTTGTTCTCATGACAGCGCTCGCGCAAGAATTCATGACGGCCGAAGACTTCGCGCTCTGGGCGGCAAAGCGCCCGGAGAAGCATTGGGAGCTGTTCGACGGGGTGCCGCAGATGCAGCAGGCTGAAAGCTGGGGGCACACCAGTGTCAAATACCGCATTGCGCGGGCGTTCGACGCCGCGATTGAAGCGGCCGGCTTGCCTCTATCCTTTGGCGTCGATGGAACTCTTGTCAATGTTGGCCCCAAAATGGCGTTCCAGCCCGATGTGGTCGTGTTTGCCGGGCGCATGGACAAAGCCAGCATCGTCACGCCTGAGCCGCTGATCGTGGTGGAGGTGCTTTCGCCGTCCACGGAGCGCCGGGATTTTACCGTGAAGCTGGCCGGCTATTTCAAGGTGCCGTCCATCGCGCATTACGTCATCGCGGATTGGGAGGCTTGCGAGCTGATCCATTACCGGCGCGAAGGCGCTGGCATCGCGCCGCCGGTGATGCTGCGCGAGGGTGAGCTGCGGCTCGATCCGCCGGGCATCGCCATCGCGCTCGCCGATGTGTTCAAGTAAACTTCTATTCCGGCGCTTCGCAAGCGGCGCCAGCTCATCCCGTCGCAAGCGGGGACCTCAGTTGCGCGCCGCCGCCCTCCGGGCTATGTGAGCGCGGTTGTTTGTGCGCTAACGCCCTTCGGGCTACTTTAGCGCGTTGTTTGTGCGCTATCGCCCTTCGGGCTACTTTAGCGCGGTTGTTTGTGCGCTATCGCCCTTCGGGCTACTTTAGCGCGAGGCCAACCCCGGATTAAAGCTCATCATGGATATCGCGATTACCGTTACCGCCGCTCCGGCGTCCGAAGATTTGCTGCTCGATGCCGCGGCGGCGCTGCAACGCGATTTTGGCGGGGCGCTGGAATTCCGCTGGCTCGCGCCGGGCGAGGCCATGGATTTGATCTCGGCGGAAGGGGAGGCCCCCTCACCCTGTCCCTCTCCCCATAGGGGCGAGGGGACGCCCGAAGCTTCCTCTTCCCCTGTCGAAAGGGCCGCAGCCGACTCCCTCTCCCCTCGGGGAGAGGGTTGGGGTGAGGGGGGACTTGCCGCCCTCAAGGCGCTGGTTGCGGAAGCAATCGCGGACCGGCCGCTCGATTGGTGCGTGCAGCCCGCGGAGGGGCGCAAAAAGCGCATGCTCATCGCCGACATGGATTCCACCATCATCGGCCAGGAAAGCCTCGACGAGCTGGCGGAGCTGAAGGGCTTGCGCGCGGAGGTGGCGGCGCTGACGGAGCGCGCGATGCGCGGCGAGGTGGCGTTCGAGGTGTCGCTGCGCGAGCGCATCGCGATGCTCGCGGGGGTGACGGCGGCCGATCTGCAGCATGTGCTCCACGAGCGCATCGCGCTGAATTTTGGCGCGCGGACGCTGGTGGAGACCATGAAGGCGCATGGCGCGCACACGGTGCTGGTGTCGGGCGGGTTCACCTATTTTACGCATGCGGTGGCCGCGCGGGCGGGTTTTGCCAGGGATCGCGGCAATGTGTTGCTGTGGGAGGGCGGGCGCGTTGCCGGCGTGGCCGAGCCGGTCCTGGGGCGCGAGGCCAAGCTTGCGGCGCTTGAAGAGGAGGCCGCCGCGCATAGGCTGACCCCGGCCGATGTCATCGCGGTGGGCGACGGCGCCAACGATCTCGACATGCTGAAGGCGGCGGGGCTGAGCGTGGCCTATCGCGCCAAGCCGGTCGTGGCGGCGCAGGCGGACGCGCAGGTGCGATACACCGATCTCACCGCGCTGCTCTATTTTCAGGGCTATACCCCCGGCAGCTTCGTGAGCTGAGCGGGCGCGGCGGCGGAGCCAAGCAGAGTTCGCAAAAGTGGCCTTCCCGGTTTTGCGGAAAAACTCTGCGAACAAGGGAATCCAGGCATTCGTTGGCAAGCCAAGGAATGTTTGCTTAGTTTCCCGAAAGCGCAAATTGGAGGGATCGTCCGGTTAGCCACATGCCAAACCCGGCGGCCAGGAACCAAGCGATCACGGGAACGCCGGGCATAGGCTTATACTGGAGCCACGCGCCAAGCCCAGTTGTCGCGGCGGACAGTGCGCAATACGCGTAGTAAAGTGTATTGCCGCGCCGC
Organism: Rhodomicrobium sp.; assembly: GCA_052148445.1. Classification (GTDB taxonomy): domain Bacteria; phylum Pseudomonadota; class Alphaproteobacteria; order Rhizobiales; family Rhodomicrobiaceae; genus Rhodomicrobium. The sequence goes on along the minus strand of JBKQIH010000132.1, from coordinate 9,768 downwards.
ACCAGCCGCGAATTTTGCGATTGCAGATGCTCAATTTCGGCTTCCATCTCGTCTTGGGTCATCGTGCGTTCCTTCTCCATCGCTGCCCTATTGGTCGCGCGAGAAGCCGCTTCGGTTCAAAGAGACGGAAAGGTTCGCAACCAAACGTGGCGCTAGCTGTGCGCTGCGCCGGCGCCCCACTCCTGCAATTCGAGCATGGCGAGCAGCGTTTGCTGATAGGCCGCCGCCGTGCCATCGTCGCCGCAGGCAGCGAGGTCGATGCCGTAGGTCTGAAAGCGCGTCGCAACCGGCGCGTACATCGCGTCCGCGATGCTGAACGCGCCGAATAGGAACGGCCCGCCCGCGCCGAAGCGGTCCCGCATCTCGCGCCAGATTTGCGCGACGCGGCCGATATCGGCCCGTGCCTGATCCGAGGGCAGGCGTCCGGCGATGCGCCCGTGGTAATCCATCGGAAACTCCTTGCGCAGCGCTAGAAACCCCGAATGCATTTCCACCGACACGGACCGCGCCACGGCCCGCGCGTTTGCGTCTTCGGGCCAAAGCCGCGCCTCGGGCTTAAGCTCGGAGATATATTCGCAAATCGCAAGGCTATCCCAAACCGTGAGGCCGCCGCGTTTCAGCACGGGGATGCGCCCCGAAGGCGAATGCGGCGCGATCTGCTGAGCGGTATCGGGCTGACGCAACCGCACTTGCACCTCGCGGAAGGGGACGCCTGCAACCTTCGCGGCAAGCCAGGGCCGCAGGCTCCAGGACGACCACGCTTTGTCGCCGATGACGAGGACGGTTTCTTCTTCCATGGGTCGCGCTCCACGATGTCCCGTATCTACTTAATAACGCCCGGTAGCAACATCGCGATGCCAGGGAACACGCAGATCGCGAGGATTGCCAGCATCATCAGGAACACGAAGGGCAGGGTTCCCCACATCACGCGCGCGAGCGGAATGTCGGGCGCGATGTTCTTGATGACGAAAATGTTGAGGCCCATCGGCGGATGGATCAGCCCCATCTCCATCACGATGGTCATCACCACCCCGAACCAGATGAGATCGAAGCCCGCGGCCTTGATGGGCGGCAGCACGATGGGCGCGGTCATGAGGATGATGGAAACCGGAGGCAGGAAGAAGCCGAGCACCATAATAAACCCGAGCACGGCGCCAAGCAGCGACCATTTCGAAAGCCCGAGCGAGGTGAGCCATTCCGCGGCGCCCTGCGAAATATGCAGGTAGCTCATGACATACGCATAAAGCAGCGAGAAGCCGACGATGAGCAGCAGCATCGAGCTTTCGCGCATGGTGCCATGGAGAATGGGCATGAGCCGCGAAGGCCGCCAGACGCCATACATACCGCCAATGACGATCAAGGAAAGAATGGCGCCCACGCCCGCCGTTTCTGAAGGGCTCGCCCAGCCGGCGTACAGCACGATCATCACGCCGCCGAGAATCGTGACGAAGGGCGCAACCCAGAGCAGCATGCCTATCTTCTCGCGAAGCGTGTAATTATGCTCCTCCAAGATGGCGTGATTTGCGCCGCCCGCTTCGAAATGCGCCTTTGCATGGGCGTGCTCGCGGCGGTATTTCCAGGCCGCGTACAACGAAAACAAGACGATGAGCAAGAGCCCCGGTCCGACGCCGGCCAAAAACAGCTTGCCGAGCGAGACTTCGGCCGCCACCGCGTAGAGCAGCATGGTCACCGAAGGCGGAAGCAGAATGCCGAGTGTGCCCCCGGCGGCGATGATGCCCGCGGCAAGGCCCGGCGAATAGCCGCGCTTGCGCATCTCTGGGATGCCGGCCGAGCCGATGGCCGAGCAGGTGGCGGGCGAGGAGCCGGCCATCGCCGCGAACAGACCGCAGGCAAGCGTGTTGGCGATGCCCAATCCGCCCGGGATGCGGTAGAGCCAGGCGTGCAGAGCCGCGTAAAGGTCCCGCCCCGCGTCGGACCTGCCGATTGCCGCCCCTTTAAGGATGAACAGCGGAATGGCGAGAATGATGACATTCGCCAGCTCCTCATAAACATTCTGCGCGATGGTGCCGGCCGAAGCGGCGGGCATGAACAGGATCATGAAGCCCGTGGCGACCACGCCGAGCGCGAAGGCGATGGGGATCCCTGAGAACATCACGATCAAGGTGGCCGCGCTGTATGCGATCCCCACCGTCGCCGGATCGAGACCCGTGACGAGCGGCGCGGCCGGCCTGTCCCAGATGAGGAACGCATAAAAAACCGCCAGCGCGGTCATGAGTGCGAGCATCGACTTTTCGCCCACCTGCACCGCAAGCTCGATGGCAAGCATCGCCATACCGAAGGTCATCAAGCCATAGGGAATATAAAGAGGTGGCCCCCAAGTCGACTCCGAAGTCTGCCCCTCGGACCAAGCCTCAATAAGCAGCGCTCCCGATTTCCAAGCCATGAACGCCACGAACAAAAATGCGAGCGTATCGGTCAGCACAGTGCGCCGCTCCCGCCACCGCGCAGACATGAGCGAGCCGAGCACCTCGATGCCGATATGCCCGCGCCGTGCCTGCACCGCCGCCGCCGACACGAAAACCGCACCGGCGACGAGGAAAACTTCCATCTCGTCTTGCCATTCGAGGCCCTGGCCCAGCGCATGGCTGAAAATGACGCCCGCGGTGAGAACCGCGCTCGCAACCACCAAAGCAATGGCGCTCAGATCGAACAGAAGATTCAGGAAAGGGCGGAAAGCCGCGTTTGCCGCTTTTGCGCCGGTGCTCGGGGAGGCTGGTGCGTCCTCCGGGTCCTCCGTAAGGATAGCGTCCGATTGAAGCTCCATGCTCATCAGCCGAGGGACCTAGCGCTGGCGAGCAGTTCCGCCGCTTCGCTCGATCTGGCGGCGAAATCCTTCCAAGCGGTGACCTCGGCGATAGCGCGCCACTTGGCAAGATCGTCCTGCGAAAAGTCCACGACCGTTCCGCCCTTCGCGGCATAAACTTTCGCGACCTCTTCGTCGTCCTTCTTCGCTTCGGCGGTCCCGAAAGGCTCCATTTCTGCGCCTACCTCGGCGATGATTTTTTGCTGAGCGGGAGGCAGCGAATCGAAAACGGTCTGGGACATGAGCAAGGGCTCGCACATGAACCAGATCGAGCCGTTGCGCGCCGTGGTGAGCGCTTTTGCGAGTTCTTCCAGACGGAAGGAGATCAGGCTCGTCGAGGATGTCAGCGCCGTATCGAGGGCGCCTGTCTGCATGCCCAGATAAATCTCGTTGGAAGGCATTGTGGAGATCTGCGCACCGGCAGCGGCCAGCATGAGATCCATCTCGCGGCTTCCGCCTCGCACTTTCAGGCCCTGGACGTCGTCCGGCGCCTTTATAGCCTTCGATCGCGAGGCCACGCCCCCCGCCTGCCATATCCAAGCGATGAATTTGACGCCCTTTGCTTCGGCGATGCGCATCATCGCTTTGCCGATGGCTGCTGTCTTCCACTTCGCGCCTTGCTCGTAATTGGTTACGAGGCAAGGCATCAGGCCGAGGTTCATCGCTTGCACCTCGCCGCCGGCATAGGGCAGCGGGTAGAGCGTGAAGTCCAAGGCCCCCCTCCGCACGGCCGAGAACTGTGCTTTGGTCTTCATCAAGGATGAGCCGGGATAGATCTCGAATTTCAGCGCGCCCTGTGTCCGCGCCTCGACTTCGGCTGCGAAACGGCGGCAAAGCCGGTCCCGGAAGTCGCCCTTCTCAATGGTGCCTCCTGGAAACTGATGGGAAATTTTCAGCGTACGCTGACCCTGCGCCCGCAGCACGCTTGGAGCGGCAATCGAAAGCGCGGTTCCCCCGATAAAAGCGCGTCTTGAAATCATCCCGTGTCCCCCCTTGGATTCGCCCACCCCCGTGTTAGCCGAGTGCTTATAACATTGGCATGCCAGGCTCTGGGACTCATTTTTTGCGAAAAGAAAGCGAGATGTTTTCTCAAAATATCCGTTCTGAGCATGGAATAAAATGGCAGGGTGACGCCCTCCCGCAAAGCGAGCCTAAAGTTGCCACCTCAGGCCGCGGATTCTGCCCGATCAGCGTGAGCGTGCAGGCGCCGGGGGCGGTGCCTATGAGAGAATGATTTTCATGCGCGCATCGATATCCGCGGCTTTTGATTTGGCCCTTGCCGCTTCCGCTATCGCCCCGAGTAAGATGGCGGCTCCGGCCGCATCGAGCGCCGTCACGAAAGTCAGCGAGCGTTGCATGCGCTGGGATCGTCGCTGCCGCGAGCTTTATCCGGCCGGCCGCTGGAGGTTCCGCCGTTGCATGGCTATTCACGGCTGCCGTTAATTTTATAAAGAGGCAGCCCTGGGGCCGCCTCCCGTCCTAATAAGCGGCGCCGCTTTGCTGCGTGGTGGTTATGCCGTCGCCGCCTTCCAGGATCGGGATCGTGCAAACCATGCGCATCACCCCGTGGCCCGCATTGCGGATTCGATGCAGCTCATGCGGCGCGACATACACCGTATCGCCCGCGGCGAGCTGGGTTTCCGCGCCTGTACCGTCGGCGATGGCCGCTTCACCCTCGATGAAGAAGAACTCGTGCTCCTCGGCGTGGGCATGAAGCGAGGTGTGCCCGCCCGGCTCAAATTCCATGATACGCAAAGCATAATTTGGCATTCCGTCATCGCGCGTGAGCGCAAAGCGCGCGGTCATGCCCTGAAAGCCGGGCTTCTCCATGGGTATGCCCGGAATATCGGCGTAGGCCTTTCTAATCATATTGGTCTCCTTTTTGGGGTTGACTTGGGAATCCGGGCGCCGGGTTTGCGGCCCAAACGTTGAGTGCCATAAAGCCTTCTTCGAAACTGTGGGGCCGGTGGCGGACGCTGCGCGGGATGCGCAAAAAGCTCCCAGCTTCAAGCTGTAGCTCGCCCCGTTCCTCGATCCACATGCGGGCGCGGCCGCGCAAAACATAAAGGATATCGTCCTCTTGGGCGTGGGCATGCTCCGGCACTTCTGCATCGGGCGGCAGCTGAACCAGCGCGCAGGAAACGGCCGGCGCTTCAAGGCGGCGGATCAGCCATGCTACGAGGACCCCGGGAAATGCCGGATGCGGCGACCAAGCTATATTCGCGCTTTCGATCGATGTGACGTGATCCATCCCGGCCTCCCGGCTAGCGTCATATGAAAGTTACACTATACTGTATTAGACACTGAGACCCTACATACTGTTAAAAACAGGATACTGTCAATGACAAACAATGCGCGCCAGCAATCGCGCCACCTTCCTGCCTTCGTTCTTTTGATGCTCGCCGAAGCGCCAAGGCACGGGGGCGCGCTCCATTCCGCTTTGAATGGCCGGCTGCCGGCGCTAAAGGCGGACTCCGCCGCGGTGTACCGGACGCTTCAGCAATTGGAGAAAGCCGGCGAGGTGAGCTCTCAATGGGATACGTCCGGCACCGGTCCGGCAATCCGGGTTTACGAGCTCACGGCCGCCGGCTGGAAAAAGCTTGAATTCTGGTTGGAGGACATCAAAGGCCGCCTCGATAGCCTTCAATATTTCGTCACGGAATATGCGCGGCTGGCAGAAGACGGTCCTAAGCCGGGTTAGGCTGCTCTATCTTGCTTTGCGGCAAGGGTCTTGAGCATGATAGACCGGGAAATGGGCACTTTTTGCCGGTAGCGGTTAAGCCCGGCAGGGTCTCAATAGTATGTACGAACAATAGCGCGGGCGCGGGCGGGGCTTTATCGTTTCCAAGCTGTCTCTCGCATGGTGCTTCTTTGGACGACCAGAAATATTTCGATCAGCCGCAGGCCGTTCTTTTCGCCTGCAACATGAATGCCATCCGCTCGCCGATGGCAGCCGGGATCTTGCACTTTCTCGCCGGTAAGCGGATTTACGTGCGCTCGGCGGGAGTTAGGTCCGGTGAGCCCAATGGATTTGCCATTGCGGCGATGGACGAGATCGGCATCGATATTTCGAAACACCGTCCGGTTTCCATCGAGGATTTGGAGGATACATCCTTCGACCTCATTGTTACGCTGGCGCCGGAGGCTCATCACAAGGCGCTCGAATTCACGCGCACCATGGCCGTCGATGTCGAATATTGGCCGACCCTCGATCCCTCGGCCGCGAGCGGAAACCGCGAGCAAATTCTCGAAGTTTACCGCGCGGTGCGCGACCAGCTTTTCGAGCGTATCAAAGCGCGCTTCGCCTTGACTGGCGCGCCGCAAGCGTAAAGACGCCCTCTATAAAATTTCCAGCACCGTCTCGGCGGGGCGGCAAAGCCGGGCTCCTTTCGGCGTCACCACGATTGGGCGCTCGATCAGAATCGGATGTGCGATCATGAACTCGACGAGTTCGTCATCGGTCCATTTCGGATCGCCAAGGCCGAGTTCCTCGTAGGGTGTGCCCTTTTTCCTCAAAAGCGCGCGCGGCTTCATCGCCATCGCGGCGAGAAGCTCAACGAGCCGTGCCCGGGCCGGCGGATTTTTCAGATATTCGACGATTTCTGGCTCTGCGCCGCTTTGCCGGATCAGCGCAAGCGTGTTGCGCGAAGTGCCGCAGGCGGGGTTGTGGTAAATTGTGACGGTCATGGTTTGCTCCGCTGACGATTGCGACCCGCACGATTCGGACTTTCCGTTTCCGGAATAGCTCACGAGCGACTGAATGTCTTCCCATAGCTGCGGCGCAGGCGCTCGCACAGAGCCAATTCAATGGCGGTTGGATCTTCCGGGACCGGCAAGCCCCATATTCGCAAGCCCCATATTCGAATGAGTTACTCTATCCGGCAGAGGCTGTGCGCTCACGATACTGGCTTGGCGCTCGAAGAGCGGCCTACGGCCCAGTCTAACGTTTTCAACCGCCTCCGGCGCCAATCCGCCGATGCGGCTTGATTTTACCGGCCTTAGAGATCATTCTCCCGCCAACTCAATTCCGTCTGCGTGCGCTCATCGATCTTGGAAACGTCCGGCGAACCGGGATGGCGTTTCGATCGCGCCGCGGCATTTCATTGGCTGGAGACATGTCGAAAGAAGAACTACTTGAATTCCCAGGCCTTATCACAGAGCTTCTTCCCAACGCGACCTTTCGCGTAAAGCTTGACAACGGTCATGAGATCATTGCGCATACGGCAGGGCGGATGCGAAAGAATCGCATTCGCGTTTTGGCCGGTGACAAAGTCTTAGTCGAGATGACGCCCTATGATCTTACCAAAGGACGCATCACATATCGTTTCAAGTAGGGCGGCGGCTGTCCGGTCCATGAAAAGCGAGAACGAAAGCCATAGCGCTTCGGTAAGGTCTAGCGCCCGGAGTTTGCTTGTCCTGGCGAGCGCCTCCTCGCGCCGGCTTGCGCTTTTGGAGCAGGTTGGCATCGAGCCCGATGCGCTGCGTCCCGCCTCGATTGACGAGACGCCGAAAAAGGGCGAACCGCCCCGCACTTATGCGCAAAGGCTGGCACGGCAGAAAGCGCTGGTCGCCAAACAAAGGCTGGAACGCGAGCCCGAACTCGCCGGAGCCTTCGTACTTGCGGCCGATACGGTCGTTTGCGTCAGCCGCAAGATCATCGGCAAGCCCGAATATCTGAACGAAGCCGCCGCTGCGCTGCAAACCCTCTCGGGCCGGTCGCACCGGGTCTTCACCTCGGTCTGCCTTATCACCGACAAAGGCGCGGTCAAAGCGCGCACGGTTGAAACGCGCGTGCGCTTCAAGCGTCTGGCCCGCGAGGAGGTCGACAGCTATCTTGCGAGCGGCGAATGGCGCGGCAAGGCTGGCGGCTATGCCATACAGGGGATCGCCGGTGCCTTCGTACAGAAGATCGTCGGCTCCTATTCCAACGTTGTGGGACTTCCGCTGATTGAAGTTGTGCAACTTTTGACCGGCGAAGGCTTTCCGGTTTATTTCAACTGGCTCAACCGGGCGGAAGCCGATTCCTACTAAGATGGCGGACGAAGACAGCGGCACAAAACCCGGAAAAGCGACTCCCCCGTCGTGTGTCATATGCCATTTGCGGCCGCAGACCGAAAAATACCAGCCGTTCTGCTCGAAGCGCTGCGCCGATATCGACCTGCATCGCTGGCTGGGCGAAGTCTATACCATCCCGATCCTCCCCGATGAAGAGGACGGCGCCAGTCCCGCTGGCCGCACGTTGCCTGACGGCGATGGCGATTGACCGTTCTGCCTGGCGCGGGCCTCGCATCGTGCGCGCCGGCCGGTAGTTTTGGCGTTTGAGGTAAACTGCCGAGAGTGCGCCCGGAAAAAGTGTGAGCGGTTTTTCCGGCAAGACGTAACGCAAATCAAGAACTTTGACTCCGCTTTTGATTCCATCGAAAGCGGGCTCTAAGTTTTTGTTTTTCTGTGCTTCTCATCGGAAAACCGCTTCGCACTTTTCCGGAAGCACTCTAGAGTTTTGCGGCGCCGGAAGAAGCCTTCGGTCTCTTCTTGTACTCCGTCCCAGGCGCTTTCCGCTTCGCTTTCGGTGCGACGCTCCGGGGGCCGTGCGGGCCGTCCGAAGGCTGTCCGGGCTGAGCGTTCAAACGCGAAATCGTGATCGAATCCTCCCGGCGCCCAGCTCCCGCGAGAGCGTCGCTAAAGCCTTGTGCTGCAGCCGCACTCACCTCGAACCGGCTCTCGGTCTCGAAAATCTTGATGGCGCCGATGTCGCGTTTGGTAACGCCGCCGGCTTTGCAGATCAGCGGCAAAATCCAACGCGGCTCCGCGCGCTGTTTGCGCCCGACCGAGAGCTTGAACCAGACGCCGCCATCGAAATCGCTCCGCGGCGTCTCGACCCTTTTGGCGTCTCCTCTGATGATATCGCCTCTGACATCGACGCCGCTGTCCACGCACTCTTCGGGCGCCGGGCGGCTGACCTGGTTCTGCCGATAGAACGCGGCAGCGATTTGCTCCGGGCTTTTCGTGGCCAGCAATTCCTTGGCGAAGCTCAGCTCCTCGCCGCTCAGCTCGCCGGTGAGCGAGTGGTCGTTCATAAGCCGCTCCCGGTCGCGCTGGAGGATGGTTTCGGCGCTGGGAACCGGCATCGAGGACGCCTTGACTCCCGCGAGGGTTAGTAGCCTTTCGATGCTCCGGCGTTTGCTATGCGGCGTGACGATAACGCTAACGCCGCTTCGTCCCGCCCGGCCTGTCCGGCCGCTTCGATGCAACAGCGCTTCGCTGTTCTTCGGCAAATCGGCATGGATCACAAGATCGAGGTTCGGCAAGTCGATGCCGCGTGAGGCCACGTCGGTGGCGACGCATATGCGCGCGCGTCCGTCCCGCATCGCTTGCAGCGCCCGCGTCCGCTCCGCTTGGCTGAGTTCGCCCGATAGCGCCACGGGCGTGAACCCGCGATTGGCAAGACGGCTTGCCAGATGCTTTACGCCTTCGCGCGTGGAGCAAAAGACCAGCGCGCTTTCCGCTTCGAAAAAGCGCAGGACATTGATGACGGCCTTTTCCCGCTCAGACGCTGCCACTGAAATCAAGCGATAATCGATGTCGGCGTGCTGCTTCGTGCCTTGATTGGCGGAAATCCGGATCGCGTTCTTTTGAAAGCGCTTGGCGAGGATCGCGATGGGTTTGGGCACTGTCGCGGAGAACATGAGGGTGCGGCGCTCGGGCGGAGCTGCGCTCAGTATGAATTCGAGGTCTTCGCGGAAGCCGAGGTCGAGCATTTCGTCGGCCTCGTCGAGAATGAGCGCGCGCACCGAGGCCATTTCGAGCGAGCCGCGGGTGATGTGATCGCGAAGACGCCCCGGCGTGCCCACGACGATATGAGCGCCTTGGGCCAGCGCACGGCGTTCCTGGCGCATGTCCATGCCGCCGACGCAGGCCGCCATTTTGGCCCCGGCCGGCGCGTA
>JBKQIH010000131.1:0-8089 GCA_052148445.1 Rhodomicrobium sp. | reverse complement strand
CGCTCCGGCCTACGAGCCTCTGAAATAACCAGGTCCCCATCTGGCCGCCGGGAATGGCGCTAGCCAAAGAGCGCCATTTTCGTTTTCGGCTCAAGTTACACAACCCCGGTCGCAAGCCGGGGTTTTTTCATGGAGAAATCAAAATGCCAGACATCGGCCGGGATTGGTGGGAACGGTTCATAAAGCACCTAGAAAACCCCGCTCGGCCGATGCCCGCTTAAGCCCTCCTAGCCTCTAAATTCGCGACCAGGATCTTCAGTTTTTTACTTCTTTTTGCATTTTGTTCAATTGAGCAAAGATACCGCGAAGACCGGTACTGTTCTTGTTCACAGCAGCCAAATAGCCTGTGGTTGTAGGCTCGCCAAGGCGCGCTTGCTGGGAGAGGGAGCAGGCCGCAGCGGTTGCGCGGGCGTATTCTCTCCGCTTGCGGTAGATGGAAGCGTAAGGGGCGCTTTCTTCAAATCCAAAGCCGAGTGCCAAAGGGAAGGTCCAGAGCGCCACTAAGCCGCTCGCCTCTTCTCGATCTCGGCGATAGCCGCCTCTACCGCGTCGAAAACGAGCAGCGTGGATGCGTGGCGTGCCTTATACTCCCGCACCGTTTCGAGAATGGCAAGTTCGCTCCAGCGGCCGGTAGGCGGGGGGCCCTCTGCCTTGAGCATGGCCCGCATTTGCGCGCCCACCTCGCGCAGCTCGGCCGCGGTCGAGCCAACAATATTGGCGCCCATCACCGCTGCCGAGGTTTGGCCAAGCATGCAGGCGCGCACGTCCTGCGCGTAGTCCGTGACGCGGTTTCCCTCCATCTTCAGGCCGATGGTAATACGCGAGCCGCAAAGCTTAGACTGAGCCGTCGCAGTTGCGTGCGCATCGGCGAGCCGGCCTGTGCGGGGGATATTCGCCGAGAGTTCAAGCACCCGCCCCGTATAGATATCTTCCAAGTCAACCATCGGCTTACCCACTCCGCGCGGATGCACACCTTGCCGTCGGATTCGCCTTTCTTATATACTGTTGCGTCTTAGCACCTTCAATCGCTTGGGCGGCCTCAGAAGCGTTGACACTTGATTGTGCGGCGAGCCTCGCATTCCCAATTGCGGGGGAGCGCAGAGAGGTTGCGGAAAGACCGGATGGCGCAACATCTGCCGTTAGAGCCTGGCATCGAAAGCACCTGCCGAAAGGGTAAGTTCCCATGGATACACTAGCTTCAAACCCGGGGCCGAAAGCCCGCGGCGGGCACATTGGCAATGGTGCCGCCGGAGCCTGTAAACGGCCGGGCCGGGAGGAAGCCGAGGCAGCGGTGCGCACGCTTATCGCTTGGGCGGGCGACGATCCAACGCGCGAGGGTCTTGCCGATACGCCGGGCCGGGTGGTCGAGGCTTTCGAGGAGTTCTTCGCGGGCTACGATGGCGATCCGCGCGATGAACTTTCGCGCACCTTTCAAGACGTTCAAGGCTATGACGACCTTGTCATGCTGCGCGACATCCGCATTGAGTCGCATTGTGAGCATCACATGCTGCCGATCATCGGGGTCGCGCATATCGCCTATCTTCCGCGCGGGCGCGTTGTCGGCATCTCGAAGCTGGCTCGCGTTGTCGACATCTATGCGAAACGCCTGCAGACCCAGGAGACCATGACGGCGCAAATCGCCAATGCCATCGAGGAAGTTTTGCAGCCCCATGGCGTTGCTGTGATGATCGATGCGTTGCACGAATGCATGACCACACGCGGGGTGCATAAGCCCGGCACCACGACAATCACCACGCGCTTCACCGGCGTTTTTAAGGACGATCACACCTATCGCGAGCGCTTCATGCAGCTTGTGAACGGCCAGCGGCCCGTTGGCGTTAGATAGGGCAGGGGTGTCAGCCATGGTCACGGCGGCAAGGCTCAGCAAGAAAGACCTCGAAGAGGGAAGCATCTTTGCACCCAAATTCGATGAGGCGGGGTTGATCGGCGCCATCGTCACCGATGCGGCCGGCGGGGGCGTCCTGATGTTCGCTTACATGAACGCCGAGGCGCTCCGCCTGACACTTGAAACCGGCGAGGCGCATTTCTGGAGCCGCTCGCGGCAATCGCTTTGGCGCAAGGGCGAGACCAGCGGCAACAGGCTTTTGGTGGTAGAGATGCGGACCGATTGCGACCAGGACGTGCTTTGGGTCTCAGTTGAGCTTTCCGGCGAAGCCGCCTGTCATACCGGGCGGCGGAGCTGTTTTTACCGCCGTGTCAACCGAAACGAAACCGGGACAGTGCTAGAACTTAATGACGACAGTGCACGCACAGGTTGAGCCTTATTAGAATATTATCGATGCTGTAGGATAGTCGATGCCGTTCGCTTATCCCTGAAGTTGTCTCAACCGGCCTGTTGTTCTCCAGCGATCCATGACCAAGGTACTGATAGGACTGGCATTAGGGGGAGGCGCCGCCCGGGGGCTCGCTCATATCGGTGTGATCGAGGCCTTAAGCGAGGCAGGCCTCGAACCGCAAATCGTTGCCGGTACCTCGATCGGCGCTGTTGCCGGCGGGTTCTACGCGGCGGGCCGGCTGCACGAGCTGCACGAGTTCGCGCGGGGCCTGACCTTGCGGCAACTGCTGCGCTATCTGGATGTCAATCTCGCCGGGTCGAGCCTCATGAAGGGCAAGCGGCTTGAGAAGACGATGGCCTCGCATATTGGCGATGTGCAAATCGAGCAAATGCCGCGGAAATTCGTGGCCGTAGCGACCGAGCTTGGCACCGGACAGGAGGTTTGGCTCACCAAGGGCTCGCTAACAGCGGCGCTTCGGGCCTCCTACGCGCTGCCCGGTATCTTCAAGCCGGTGCGGATCGGGGGCCGCTGGCTGATGGACGGAGCGCTTGTCAACCCGGTACCGGTTTCGGCTGCGCGGGCGTTTGGCGCGCAGTTTGTAATCGCGGTGACGCTGCATTCTGGGCAATATGTGCGCAATACGCTGTTCCCGGTGGAGGCAGAGGCCGCACTCGATGCAAGGGCCGAATACCAGACGCCCGGGGAGACCCGGAAAAAGAGCCGCTTCACTCTCGTCAAGCGCCAAATCCTGGGACAGCGCCGCGATGGCGCCCCCGGAATCCCCCGCGTCGTGCTTGAAGCTTTCAATATTACGCAGAACCGGATCGCGCGCTCCAGGCTTGCGGGCGACCCGCCGGACGCAACGATCCAAGTCAACCTGGAAGGCATTGGCCTGTTCGATTTTCACAAGGCCGAGCAGGCAATCGACCAAGGCCGCACCGCCGTTCATCGCTTCCTAAGTTCGATGCGGCGGGATGGCGTTGGATCCATTGACGCGGCTTCGGGGCGCTAAAGTACGCCCCGCCCGGCCCCCAGAGTGCGTCCGGAAAAAGCATGCCCCCGGGCTCTTTAGCGGCGCGCTACCGCACGGCACGCTGCTGGGGCGCACAACCCGCGGGCGTGAGCGGTCTTTCCGGTAAGACGTAACGCAAAGCAAAAACTCAGACCAGCTCTTGATCCCGTCAAAAGCGGATGGGCTCTGGAGCACCTTTGTCATCGCAAGGTGTCCTTGGCCGCCGCGGCGATCCAGAACCGTAGCCGTGACTATTGGCCCTGGATTGCCTCGCTTCGCCCGCGGTGACAGCGTTTCGGAAGAACGCTAACCGGCCACGAAATATTGCCGCATTTGCTGCGCCTCGGACTCGGCGCGCGCGATTTTGAACTTCACAACGTCGCCGATCGAGACAATCCCGGCGAGGCGGCCATGTTCGGAGACAGGCATATGGCGGAACCGGCGGGCCGTCATCTCTTCCATGAGCCAATCGATGCTGTGGTGTTCGGTGCACGTGACAACGGGGTGTGTCATATGCTCGCCCACGGACTCATCGAGAGCAGCGGTTCCTTGCGTTGCCAAAATGCGCACGATATCGCGTTCGGAAATAATGCCGATGACGTGATGCCGTTCATCGGCGACGACAACGGCGCCGATGCGCTGTTTTGCCAAAATCGTGATCACCTCATTGACGGAAGTGGCGGGCAGCGTGCTGATCACATTTCGGCCTTTTTCTTTCAAAATCCAGGCAACTGTCATAGTTTCCTCCCGGGCGGGGTATGCGTCAGCGGCGTCCTGCCGGATCCGCTGCGTGCCGCTATTGGAGATGCGGCTCCCCTCAACCTCCAAACAATGATGCCTGTAAAGGAACCTTATTGCAACAGCGTCCCGTTCGAACCTCGCAAAGCGATTGAGCGCGTCAGGGAACGATAGAGCGGCGGAGATGTTTACAGTCCGGTTCCGTGGTCCGGCCTCCCCTTGCCCCCATGTCCCGCCCGGCGGAGCCAGCACGGGCTGGTGCTTCGAAATGGAGCACCGGCCCGCGCTTATTGAGGGATAGGAGCGCAGGCCTGTGGCATGGTGCGTTTTATCGGACGCAACCGTCATCGCGAGGTGGCTTTTGCCGCCGTGGCGGTCCAGGGCAAAATCAGAGAATTAAGGCTGGATTACTTCGCTTTGCTCGCGCAGATTCCGGTTTCCCGCATGGCGCCCTAGACCAGGCCCGCGGAAAGTCTGTCCCGGAACTTCCGGGAATTTTCCACATAATGGCGCGCGCTCCAGCGGTTGCGCTCGATCTCTTCGGCGGAGAGCGGCCGCACAACCTTGCCTGGAGAACCCATCACCAGCGATCCCGGCGGGATGGACTTTCCTTCCGTAAGCAGCGTGTGGGCACCGATGAGGCAATCCTCGCCAATCGTAGTTCTGTTGAGGATCGTTGCGCCGATGCCGATGAGGCAATTATCGCCGACGATGCATCCGTGCAAGAGCGCGCGGTGACCAACCGTGCAACCGCGCCCGAGCTTGAAGGGAACGCCCGCGTCGGTGTGCAGAACGCAGTGCTCCTGAATGTTAGTGTCTTCGCCAACCTCGATCGGCTCGTTGTCGCCGCGAAGCACCGATCCGAACCAAACCGAGGCATTCCGGCCGAGCAGCACTTTGCCGATGAGATAGGCGTCCGGCGCGATCCAGTATTCACCGATTGGGGGAAGCTCTGGAGAAAATCCGTCGAGGGCGAGAACAGGCATCGACTCAGCTTTTAAGGTCGTCTTCTAGGATGGTCATATGAAACTGATAGGAAACTTCATTGTCTTCGTCATCCCTTGAGATAACGCCCGCGAATTCCTCGTCCACGTAGACTTCGGCGGAATCCTTTATCTTCCCCCGCCTTCTCACTTCGATTGCGTTGTGACCGAACCTTTTCCGAAAATAGCTTTCGAGGCTCTTAATTTCTGCTGGCGTCATGATTTTGCTGCTTCCGCTTGTTGCTCCGAGCCGCCAAGCTCCGTGCCCTTCAGGAGCTGATCCATCATCCGGGATGGCTGACTGCATCCCGCTTGCCCTATCACCCTAGCAGGCACGCCCGCAACTGTGGTGTGCGGCGGGACGTCTTTGAGGACCACACTGCCCGCGGCGATCCGCGCGGCATCCCCGACGTGAATATTGCCAAGGATTTTTGCGCCTGCTCCGATCATGACACAGCGCCCGACCTTTGGATGGCGGTCGCCATGCTCCTTGCCGCTGCCCCCGAGCGTAACACTATGCAACAGAGAGCTTTGATCGCCAATTTCGGCGGTCTCCCCGATCACAATACCGGACCCGTGGTCGAGCATGATGCCTCGGCCGATTTTTGCTGCAGGATGAATGTCGATGCCGAACACCATCGACGATTGGCTCTGCAGATAAAGCGCGAAATCCTTTCGCCCGGCGTGCCAAAGCGAATGGGCGAACCGGTAAGTTTCAAGCGCGTGAAAGCCCTTGAAATACAGGAGCGGGTCGATCAGCCTGCTGCAGGCTGGATCGCGGTCATAAACGGCGGATAGGTCCGCGCGCACAATGGCGCCGAATTCAGGCTCGAGCTCGACAATGCTGAGAAAGGTCTGCCGGATGAGATCGGCGCCGACATTGTCATGGTCGAGGCGCTGAGCGAGGCGGTGGCATACCGCCGGCTCAAGCCGGTTGTGATTGAGAATATTCGCGATGACGAGCGCGGCGAGTGCGGGTTCCGACCTCGCCACATCCTCTGCATCCCGGCGGATATGTTCCCAAACGGGATCGCAGGCCGTAACCTTAGTGCCTTTGCGCGCGCGCTTTGTTTGCAGCATGGAGAGACCTCGAAACCCCAATATGAGGGTGGATTTGTAAAACTTTAACCCATAAGCGGACGGATCGCAAAGAATGGCAACTACGGCCTCTGCCGGAGAAAATCGAGTACGCCCTCTTTGAAAACGCGGTCGCCCACGGCCTTCATATGATCGCGGCCGGGTATGTCCAGCGCTTGCGCCCCAGGTATGACGCCGGCGAGCGGTTGCGCGGGTCCTGCGATGGTGTCATCGGTGCCCACGGCCACGAGCACCGGCATTCTGAGAGTGGAGAGATCGCCTGCCGGGATGCGGTCGCGCGTTGCCATGATGCAGGCCGCGAGCGCGCGCCGGTCGCTCTTGGTTTGATCGGCGAAGCTTCGGAATCCGCGGGCGTGCGGATCGGCAATCGTGGAAACGTCCTGCGCCAGAAGTGCGGCCTCGATCGGGCGCGGATCGCCCACCCCATGGATCATATTCGCGCCGAGCCCTGCGAAGACCGCGCTTCGAACGCGGGCTGGGTAGGCGAGGGCAAGCCACGCCGCGATACGCGCGCCCATCGAGTAACCGATGACATCGGCGCGCGCGATGCCAAGATGATCGAGCAGCCGGCGCGCGTCCTCTGCCATGAGCGAACCGGAATAAGCTTCCGGGGTATAGAACTTTTCGCTGGCACCGTGGCCGCGATTGTCGAGCGCGATGGCGCGGAAACCGTGGCCGGCGAGAAAACTCATCCAGCGCGTATCGCGCCAGTTGGTTTGAGCGTTCGAGGCAAATCCGTGAATGAGAAGCACAGGGCCGCCCTCGCCCTCAACGGTGTAGGCGATGCGAGCGCCGTCCGCCAAGACCATGTCCATGCTAACCTCCAGCCAGGCGCTATGTTGGTATAACTCGCCCCAATCTAAAGCCGGCACGCGGCGGGCGCGTTCCGGTGCCCAGGAGACAAGGCGCGTGGCATGACATCGTTTGCGCTCCCGAGCCAGCCGGCGGCCACGCTAAGCATTTCAGCAGCTTGCCGCCAGCGCACTGGAGGTCAGCGCGGCGTGGCCGCCGGACCTGCTCCGGGATTTGTGAGGATTACGGATACCTAAACGCCCCGGACGCTTCTCACGCCCGGGGCATAGACTAACCTGCGAGAGGTGGTACGAGCGGCGGTGGCTGCATAGCTGCCGCGCGGAGTTTCAGCCGCTTAGGGCAGCGCTCTCGTTCTCGCGCTGGGTGCGCGTTTTCACGATTTCCCGCTTCAGACGGCGTGCCTTCAACGAAAGTTCCTCGTCCTTCGCCTTTATGAGGAAGGCGTCGAGCCCGCCGCGATGTTCGACCGAGCGCAGCGCATTGGCGCTAATGCGCATGCGCACACCGCGCCCAAGCACATCGCTCAGAAGGGTGACGTTGCAAAGGTTCGGCAGATAGCGCCGCTTGGTTTTAATGTTCGAGTGGCTTACGAGATGACCAACGAGGCCACCCATGCCTGTGAGTTCGCACTGGCGCGACATGATCGGACCTAGACGTGAATGGAGGTTTGGGCGGTATTCGCCAATTTCAATTCATGTACCGCCTTGAGCCGCACGGGTCAAGCACGCAATGAAGGGACGGCAGCGCGATCTATTTGTCTACAATTTGGTTGATGCCTTGAACGGCTTTGCGCAAGTCTTCAAGGAACGGCTTCAAGTTCCGCCCCGGACAATTCGTCTGGTCATGGTCGCCGTGGCCCGAAATGTTCTCCGCCGTTATACTGTATTGAAAGGCGAGCCAGGTCACGAGTTTCCGCAGCGATGCGAGCTGCGCCTCGGCGGGCTGCTCGCGCTCGAAATCGCCTTCGACGGTAATTTGAATGCGTCCATCATTGTCGAAACTGGTGGTCGCATCCCCAGCAAAGTCTATGTCACGGCCTTCGCCGATTTTGCCGGCGAAGTCGATATAAAAGTGGTAGGGGATATCGCCCCAGGCCGGCTTCGTCAGCAGTCCAACCCTGGCGGGCTTCATGCCGAAATTTTGTAGGC
>JBKQIH010000130.1:0-22647 GCA_052148445.1 Rhodomicrobium sp. | reverse complement strand
GTTTGAAGCCGCCGCCGTTAGGCGGCGATTGCCCCAATGAGTGTTTTCACTCCGAACATCTTGATCATCCGCTTCATATTATAGGCCAGCACCTGCAAACTCATCTCGGTGCGCACATTTTTGAGCGTTTTCGTAAGGAAGTGAGTTGCGCCCATCCACGCTTTAAGCGTTCCGAAGGTGTGCTCGACGGTCTGCCGGCGGATCGTCATCGCTTCCGGCAGGCGGTCAAGCCTTGCCTGCATCTTGTCGAGCACCCCTTCATGCACCCAACGCTTGATGTGTTTGATGTTATCGCGGGTGCTGGGCGAGTCCGGTGCGCATTGGGGCTTGAGGCCGCAGCTGAGACACGCGGTCAGATTGCGGTATCGGTCAAAGTCGTGTTTGCGGTGTGCGCCCACCGCAGCTTTGGTGAGAACTTCGCCCGCAGGGCACGTGTAATGATCGGCGTTGGCGTCGTAGATAAAGTCATCCCCGCTGAAGAGCCCGCGGTTCGGGTTGTTCGAGGTTTGCGACTTGGGAACGCAAGGCAGGACGCCCGTTCCCTCCAGCGCCAGCACCTCTTCGTCCTTGTAATAGCCGCGATCGGCCAGCGCTGTGATTTCCTCCTGCCCTGTCGCTTCCAAAGCCTTCTTGCCCATCGAGGCGAGTTGCGTGCGGTCATGGCCCTCATTGATGACCTCATGGGCCACAATCAAATGGTGTTCGGTATCGACGGCCACTTGGACGTTATAGCCAACCATGCCGGTGCCCCTGCCGCTCGTCGCCATGGAGCGCGCGTCAGGATCCGTAAGCGAGATCTGATTATCGGGGGCAGCCTCCACTTGCTTTTCCATCTCTTTGAGAGACTGCATCTGCCGTTTGAGGCCCGCGATCTTCTCTTTCAAGCGGCTGGTCTTGGCCTCGGCCACGTCGCTGTCTTCCTTGTCCGTGCGGTCGAGCGCATTGAGGTAGCGCGCGATAGAAGCTTCCACCTGCTCGATGCGTTTTTGAACCTTGGCTCTCGTGAAATTCTTGTCCCGGTTGTTGACGGCTTTGAACTTGCTGCCATCGATGGCGGCAATGGCCTGAGTGAACAGGTTCAGCCGGCGGCAGAGGATGACAAACTGCGTGCAGACCGCCCGGATCGCGGGGCCATTGTCTTTACGGAAATCGGCGATGGTTTTGAAATCCGGCATCAGACGGCCCGTCAGCCACATCAGTTCCATATTGCGCTGGGTTTCGCGCTCCAGCCGGCGGCTCGACGGGATGCGATTCAAATAGCCATAGAGGTAAATCTTCAGCATCGCCGCCGGATGATAGCCAGGCCGTCCCGTGGCTTCCGGCACGACGCCCTCGAAGCCGAGAGCCTTCAGATCGAGTTCGTCGATAAAAGCCTCGATGACGCGGACTGGGTTGTCATCGGAGATATAGTCTTCCAAGCAATCGGGAAGCAGCGTTGCCTGGCGGCGATCCTCGCCTTCGATGAAACGTTTCATTCCAGCCCCCGCAAATCATTTGCAAAAGCCTACATGATTCAAGCGTTTTCACACAGCCTCGACCCGCACGCGCCGACCATTGGAAAGCTCGATCTCGATGCGGCTATCGGCGGCGGTCGCTTCTCTGGCACCACGATCGCAGCCCGACTCGCTGCTCTTCGCTGGCGCCGCCAGAGAAACCGGCAGGAACGCCGGCGGGGAAGCTGGAGCCTGCTGGGCCAACTTCCGCCAGCGGAATAGAAGGCTTGGCTTGATCCCATGCCGGCGGGCAACCGCCGAAACATTTACGCTAGGCTGCAAAGCCTCGCGGATAATCGCCTGCTTCTCGTCTTCGCTCCACCGCCGCCGCGTGTCCGCCACGACCGAATACCGCCGCGTAAAATTATCTCCAGACATAGGCACAGACATAGCTCCTGCCGTGATATGCGTCACAAACAAGACCTGTATCTTAGCTCCGCGGCAAGGCGGCCTTCACCGTAGGAATACCTTCATTTCAGCAGCGGATGCACGGGTTTCCCACGCGCCTGCATGGGGTGCGGCGGGAACCGGTTTTCACAATTAAGCCGCTTCAAGTTCAGGCTTTCTGCCTGCGACGAGATAACCGATACTTCCCCCTGCGCTGGTGTAGGTTCGATCGGCGATCGCCTCATCGAACTTCGCGCCGCCGCCTGTGGCCGCAAGCCAAAACGCGTCGAATTCACCGTCCGCGCCACCACCTGCAAGGAAATATCGATGCGTATCTGCGCGGCTCCAAATCCAGAAATTTCGATCCTTGTGATCGGCGCGCTCTTCGAGGCCGGCGCGCTGCTCGGGGCTGGCGTATGGCGGTAAACAGACGTTCGCCTTGTCGTTCAGGTAAACGCAGACGTTGAGGAGGCTGCGTTCGGCAAAGAGGCCGGGCAGGAGGTCGCCGATGGAATTGTTGCCTTCCCCTAAGGCGGCCTTGCCGCGTTCGCAGATGAGCTGAAGTCGGACGCGGGCGATAATCGCGTCTACCGGATCGTGGCAACTGAGCGAGTCGAAGATGAGAGCGCCCGCAATATTGTTGGGTTCGGCCGCAAGAACGAGCCCGCCTGGGCGCGCAACACGGACCATCTCGTCGATGGCGGCGCCCGGATCGCGCATATGGATCAGGACGGTTTGGCAGGTCACGAGGTCGAAGCTCGCATCGGCGAAGGGGAGCTTTTCCGCAATCGAAACCTGATAGGTAAAGCGGCCGGCAAGTCCATCGGCCGTGGCGCGTGCCGCGGCCTTTTCGACCCAAAGCGGGTCGCGATCGATGCCGGATAAGCGCGCGCTACCCGGCAGCACGGTCGCGAGCAGCCGGCCCCAATGGCCGATACCACAGCCAACATCGAGAACATCTTGCACGCGATCCAGTGAAAGCCGTTTGCCCATCAGCTCGAGAAAATCGGGATTCCACCAGTAATCGCGTGCATCGCCAAAATACTCGGCCGAATGGGAATCCAAAGCGCGAAATTCGTTGGCCATGATCACTCCGGGTCAGAAACGGGACGAGTGTAGCGAAGCCCGGCGATGCCTGCGACCCCTATCGCCGCTGGTCTTTTGATATGATCGCGACGATTGAAACGGCGCGTGATTTCCAGCGATATGACCACTCCTGGCCGAGGCTGTGACGCTCCCTCGTCAGTTAACCTTAAGCTGTCCTAGTATCGGCCAACAATTCCGCGAACCGAATCGAACAATTTCTTCGAATCAAATCCGATCCCTTCCTTGAAAACAATTTCAACGTCCTCGATAGCCTCAATGTTAATAGAGGGGTCACCACGTACCAAAATCAGATCGGCAAGCTTCCCGGGCTCGATTGTACCAACGCTATCGATTCTTCCAAGCGCCACGGCTCCGTTGGCGGATGCGATTTTTATTGCCTCAATCGGCGTGAACCCCGCTTCAACCAAGAGTTCGAGGTCTCGCCAGTCTCCAATGCCGGCGACGACGGCGCCGTAGGCGCTGGGGTCAGGACCGGCCGTCAGGACGCCTCCGGCCAAAAAGAAACGGTGCTCAAACGCCATTTCTTTTTTGAGCAATTCGCCCCATGGGGCCGGCTGCTTTCGTATCGCATCGCGTAGACGGATGACCCCCTCGCGGATTTCTGGTGCAAGTAAAATCAGTGTTTTTTTGAAGCTGGCATCGGATGACGGTAATGCACCAATTGACTCGAATACCGCCAAGGTCGATGAAATCACGACGCGGTGCGACAGAAGCTCCCGAATCAGGGACCCCACCTCTTCGCCATCGACATCTAGTGCCAGTAAAGCCTTGTTTACCTTGTCTGGCGGAGGGCACTCGCCGGGCTTCCTGTTTTGAACAAATTCGCTGTCCGTGAGAATTCCATGCTCCAGCTCATCGATTCCGGCCGATGCCGCCTCAAGAAAGGTAACCGTGCAAAGATGCCCAAGCACTTTCAGACCGCGCCGATGGGCTTCTTCAACGACGCCGGTGAATGCATCTAGGGAGACGTTGGTATAAACTTTAAATGATGTGACACCGTGATCGGCCCAATAGCTTACGGTGGCGCGTGCATCCGCACCATCACGCAGTTCCTGCATCTGCGGATCGTGATTTCCCGGTCCGGTCAAAAATGGAGAGGTCAGGTCGATCCTTGGTCCAGGTGCGAGACCGGCATCAATCGAACTTTTTAGATGGATGTCGGTCAAAACGTCCATCGATCCCGTCGTGCGAAGTGAAGTCGTGCCAGCGGCGAGGTAGAGACGCGGATAACTGAAAGGCATCTCACGCCAGATGTTACGCCAGATATGAAACCTGTCCACGTAACCTGTGAACAAATGATTGTGCGTCCCGACATATCCGGGCAAAAGCGTCCGGCCCGTCCCGTCAACGATTGTTGCTCCAAGCGGCGCAGTCAGAGAGGTGGCGGAACCCAAGACCGTAACCTTGCCTTCGCTTAGCACAACCGTTTGATCGGCCGCAGCCGGACTGCCAGTGCCGTCGATTATTCGCACGTGTTCGATTGCGACGACTTTGGCATTGATCGCGATAACAGGAGCGAGCCCGGGTGACGCAGGGTCGCCCTGCGCTGCCAGTGAGGAGGACGGAAGGACGATTTGCAACCAAAAGAGGGATAAAGTCAGGAGCGCATGGCTCATGAGACGCCCCGGCCCTGAGGGTCTGCACATCTTTTTGCCTCATTGCCGCCTGCGTTAGATCATTCAAGTGCGAGATCGATGACGGCTCCAGGGGAAAACAGCGCGTCACCCGCCCCACTATCCAAATCCCCTGTCAACTGCGCTTTTCCGTCCTTGATTGGGGCACGCACAAGCAGCGTTCCTAGTTTTCTGTGGTTGACGAAGACGGTCACACGGCGTCCAACCGCGTCATTCGTGAACCGGAGCAACCGCCCGGCGGAGGGCTTATCGAAAGTGAGATCGATCCCGTCTTTGCCTTCAATAATGGTTCGCTCGGCAACGAGCCCCGTGAGCTGTGTTGGGCGTAGCTGAGCGGAGCTTTGACTGTCTTGCGCGTGTGAAGGGAGAAAGGGCGCACTCGTAGCGCCCATAAGACCTGAGAGCAGAAGGGCGGATAATCGTGTGCGCATTTTGAGCCTCCAATCGCTTGACAATTGTTAGTGAGGCGAACCTCCGGAAAGGTTCATTTCATATACTTGGGAGACGGCATTAAGAGACGTGGTTGATGCGCCCAAAGAACTCCGCGGCTTTCTCCTATTGGCCCCAACCGCCGGTTCTCGCTCCCGCAAAAATTCCTTCCGCTACCGGAGGAGGGGCGGCTTCGTTGATATCATGGACAAAATCTCGGCCCTTGACCCGAAGCAGAAGGTTTCACCAACAGTTTGGGCTGCCCAAAGCACGGCCGGGAGCACCGAGCGCTTCTCCGCCGAGCAAAACGATGAGCTCGGTGTATTAGCCGCACGCGACAACAACGCGCACGAGGAAAACAAGTCTCCTCAGGAAGACGAGCTTTTTCCGCAATTCGGCAAGGCCTAGCTCCCGTAGACCGAGCCGGCATAAGCCAAACGTGAGCGTGAGGGAAGGGTACCTCGATCGTCTGAGACATTCTGAGAGATGCGTAATGCACTCTCCCTCATTAGAGATATCCCCCTCGCAAAAAAAGCTCTGGGATCGTGCTTGGACGCGCTTTCCCGGACGAAAACTGCACACACTTTTCCTAAAGGCGCGCCAACATAACGAAAATATCATCCTCAATGTGCATCATGGGAACTCTCTCGATCCCATCTCAAAGCTTTGCTTGCAGTGTCAGAAAATCGACTGCGGCTTCAAGAACTTCATCACGTTGGGCGCGAACACCCGCAAGAGTTGGCTTCACGCCGATATGGGGCTGGACGCCGAGGCGCTGAAGCTGCCTGCCATCGGAAAAGCGAATTTCCTGGCCGGTAAACGACACTGTCAGGCCGCCTGGCAGCACCAGATTCGTGACGTCGCCATTGGCGCCAGCCGTCGCCGAGCCAATAAAGGTGACGTTGTCCGCGGCCGCAAACCACAAGCAGGTGTGTTCGGCTTGACTCTGCGTCCACTCATTGATGAGAACGGCGACTTTCCCCTGATAGGAGATGCGCAGGCTTTCGGTGGCGTCCCCTCGTATCGCGAGCTCAGCCATGGCGAGCCCGTTGACGACGACGGTGTTATCGATAACCCGAAGGGCGGGAGGCGCTGCCGCGCTTGGAGCCGGTTCTGCTCCGGCAGGCGATGACAGATCCTGCTCTTGGCCCTCCAATATGGCAAAGTTGAGGGGTCGTGGAGGACCGCGAGAAACTCCTGGATTGCGGCACGGTAGTCTTCCGCAGATTTAGCAAGACGAACCTTTGGGATCGCTTCGATGAGGGCCCGATCCCAGTCGATGTCCTGATAGGAAAGGGCTGGATGGAAGAATTTGACCGCTCCCCACAGCCTGCCAAGACCGGCAAGCCTCTCAATGCGCATTTGCTCCAGGTCTGATGAGGGCTGGGCGGTTGCCTGTGACATGGCCGTTCTGGCGAAAAGAAGCGTAAGGCCAAGCTGCACGCCCAGGAATACGCCAAGCCATTTCATAAGCTGCATTATCGTCTGCTCCGCTAAAGCGCCACGTCCCATAAACTGGGCTGGAAATATAGCAGTCAGCGTGGCTGCCATACCAACCGGGGAGGCGGGTGGGCGGAGCTTGCGCTGCTCGCCGCACTCCATTTACGATCACATCGCGGCAGAAGGGCCTGGAAGCTATCATGCGTATGTATCTGTCCTCCTTCAAACTGGGGAATCAACCGGAAGAATTTCAGCGCCTGGCCGGCCCTGTCCGGCGTGCCGCAATAATTATGAATGCGCTCGATAATTTTCCGGATCAGCGCGCTCTATGGCTCGACGGACAAACTCGAGCGCTCAATAAACTCGGATTCAGTGTGATCGAGCTTGATCTTAGGTTGCACTTCGAGCGTGCAGGCGATCTTCGCGCTATAGTAGACGGTATCAACGCTGTCTGGGTCAACGGCGGCAATGCGTTCATTCTGCGCCGCGCGATGAAACAGAGTGGTTTTGATTTGCTGCTCAAGGACGCCCTTGCGCGCGACGCACTTGTCTATGCTGGCTTCAGCGCTGGAGCTGTCATCTGTTATCGCAGCATGCGCGGTCTTGAGTTGATCGACGATGCCAATGATGCGCCAACGGGATACGATCCGGAAATTGTTTGGGAGGGTCTCGGCTTGCTGCCATACGCCCTCGTTGTGCACGACAGTGAGGAACACGCCAATCCGAACTCACCTCATCGTGAAATAGCCTTCTATGAGGCAAACGCCATTCCCTATCGTGCAATTCGAGATGGGCAAGCGCTCGTCGTCGACGGTCAGACGACGAAAGTCGCCGGCTAATAAAATAGTGTGTAAAGTTAAGCACCAGCCCGCAAAAGCAGCTTATCTCAATATGGGGTGTTCGCACAAATGGGCCGAGTTTCCGGAAAGGGCTCTAACCGGCAGGTGACATCACGCTAAGCACCCGGTAAATCTGAGGAGCGGCCCGCTCGCCGCATCGATACCGGCTGAAAATCGCTTTCATTAAAAGTCTGTGTGCGAAAGGCATTCCGGATTACCACCGGATATCCTCGACCCGGCCATTTTCTCCAGTATGACAAAGTTCTGCGCCGGATCAGTAAGGTTGCCAGCAGCGCCGGCGACCTGCAAAAACACCGCAACGGATACGCTTGCAATCGAGAAAGCACTTTTTTACGCCCGGCTTCCATTGAAGGGGCACGCAAACCGTGCGGCATTTCACCGGAATTGCATCGCCAGGTACCACCTCTTTTTGAACCTGAACTGGCGATAAGGCTGCAAAGCTCCCGGCGGTGTGTTTAACCCACAATAATCGGGGGCCCGCAATTCCGATTACTTCGGCATCTTTCCTTCCCGATGATACAATTTTTGCTTAGTCTTATGTCAGTTGCCGCCATGTGAACCTCAATCCACTGCGCCGTGCTTCTCTAGGGCGTATCCGATCTGGCGCGGGGTCAGGCCCAGGATGCGTGCCGCTTTCGCTTGCACCCAACCCGTCCTCTCCATGGCCTCCACAAGCGCATCTTTACTAACCAGCGGCAGAGCGCCAGTCACTTCGACGGATGGAGCGGCCTTCTTCATCGCGCCGCCATCGAACTTTTCCTCGCGCGACGTTGGATCGGGCGCCGGTTCGGCAGGCATCGATGAGGCGGGCGAAGGGGTTTGCTCATTCTGGCGCTCCGGCTTTACCTGGCCCGGCGGACTGCAGGATGGCCCCTTCCACAGCATGGCCGATAAGCAAAGCCCCTGCTGGCAGGCAATATCCTTGCCATGAATTTCATCGCTGGGTGCAAGGGCCGCGGCGCGCCGGACGCAATTCTCAAGCTCGCGGACGTTGCCGGGGATCGAATGCGCTGAGAACCTCGAAGGCATCGGGAGCGAAATGCAGCTCGTGCCCGTTTTCTTCGCTGAACCGGTGCAGAAAATGGGTGGCAAGCTCCGGGATATCGCCAGGCCGTTCCCGGAGCGGGGGCAGCATGAGCGGCACCACGCTGATCCGGTAATAGAGATCGGAGCGGAACTTTTCGGTCCTGACACATTCTTCAAGGTTCCGGTTCGTGGCGCAGACGAGGCGGAAATTGACCTTGAGCGTCTGCTGGCCGCCAACCCGTTCAAACTCCCCCTCCTGAAGGACACGCAAGAGCTTCGCCTGGAACGCGTGCGAGATCTCTCCAATCTCGTCGAGGAAAATCGTGCCTCCATGGGCCAGTTCGAAGCGGCCCTTCCTGGTCGCGATGGCGCCGATGAATGCCCCCTTTTCGTGTCCAAACAGCTCCGACTCGATGAGACCGTCTGGTAACGCGGCGCAGTTGAGCTTAAGGAAAGGCTTGCCCTTACGCCGGGATAACTCATGAATGGCTTTTGCAAATAATTCCTTTCCCGTGCCTGTCTCGCCCCTGATGAGCACGGGGGCGTTCGATTTTGCCACTTGCTCGATCCGTTCCGTCACAGCCCGCAAGGCTCGGCTTTCACCGTGAACGCTAGCTAGCTTGGGCCCCGGCGATTTAGGCGCTTTGAGCGTCGAAAGCTCTTTCGCAAGGCGATGCTGCTCTAGCATGAGCCGCTCCCGGTCCTCAGCGACAGCGCGATGGAGCTTGAGCGCCGGCCCCACCAGATTGGCGACCATGGTGAGAAAGCGCACATCGTGATCGATGCGGACCTCCATCGAGCCGCGCCACACCCGTTCAATCGTCAGCGTCCCTACAATTTTCTGCCCGACCCGGATCGGCACCCCGATAAAGGTTAGGACCGAATTTCCGTCGGCATGTTCGAAGCGTTTCCAGCCGGCGAACCGCGGATGGACGGCGCAATTTTGGACCACAAGGGGCGCCGCGGTGGCAACGATCTGATCGATGACCGCCATTGGAAGATCGCCATCTTCATTGGCATCGATGGTAAGCTCGGTCGACGCTGCGACGTTGATTTCCGGATGGCCGTCTTGATCGAGAAGCGTGAGCGTTGCGAGGCGCAGGTCCAGAAACGAACTCATGACCGAGACGACATTATTGAGCGTGACCCTCAGGCTTGAGGGGGAGGTTACGATTTTTGAGATCTCATAAATGCCGCTCAGCGCAGTTTCGCTGTATCGCACACTTCCTGGAAGCGTGACTGACTTTGCCGGCGCGGAAGAAGCCATAACAACCTCACTTCGCCTACCTTCGGCGCAAACTATTTAGGCCTGCGCCAAACAGGATTATCTGAAGTAGAGTCTCACACGGCGTGAAGCACGATGTCGTGTCTATAGAATAGCCATTTTGCTTAGTATAGCCGGTCGAATAGCGCGCAGAAATGTGAGGGAACTCAATGTAATAAAGACCGAATGCTAAACTAGTGTGCAAGAGTTATTTTTTCACCAGGCGCATATTTGGTAGGCAATGTGCGTGTTTTAGTTACTCGCGGATTAACCAACCATTACATAGCGCGCCGGCGCGTCGAGTACTGGCTTTTGAGCTTCCGGATCGTCTGAAGCACCTGTTGCGACCTCGGTGAGATGCCGGATTTCTGTGATACTCAGCCCCTATTCACGCACCGGAAAAACCACGCTGCGGTTACACGCTTAGGGCCGCCCGACCGAAGGGAGGATAGCACCGGTGAGACAGATTGAAATATTGTGCACCGTACATGGCACTATTGTGATGCACAATAACCGTTCCGGAAGGAAAAACGCGTGAATCCGGCTCAAGCATTGAGGGGCGCCCGCATTTTAATTGCTGAGGATGATGCACTCCTCGCGTTAGACATGATGGACTCGCTCGAAAATGCAGGTGCAGAAATTTTGGGACCGGCGGCAACCCTTGCGAGAACGCTCATTTTAGCGAGATCGGCTTCTTTGGCATGCGCTGTCCTCGATGTAAACTTGGACCAGGAATTGGCTTTTCCTGCCGCGCTCGTGCTAAGGAAGCGCGGAGTCAGGATAATCTTCTATACCGGCTCCGGCCAATGTGAGAGGCTGAGGCGGGACTCGCCAGATGCATGCGTGCTTGCCAAGCCAGCGCCGCATAATCTTTTGATGCAAAGCGTTCGCCAAGCCTGTTGTGGCTTGGCTTCTGTGCCATTGGGGGCTGGCGAGTACCGCCTGTGACCGCGACCGCCCCAACAATCAGAGAATCAGGGTCCCAACAGGCTGGATTCGAAGCTACTGCTTCAGCGTTCGATCTTTCTCGGACGAGCCAGAACGACGCCCGCGAAGCTTTTGGTTGCTTTATTGAAGCTGCGCGCCAGGCGCACGAGCTGCTCAACCAATCGGCCGATGCTATGATTTCCGGCGCCAGGGACCTCTTTGAAAATGCCGTGCAGCATACCGACGAACATTTGCGTTTGAACTTTCAGCTCGCGCAGTGGCTTATCGAGTCGAACGATCTCAATTGTGTGCTCGATGCGCAGCGGGAGTTCGCCCGCGAAACTGTTGAGACCTACGGCCGGCAGGTTCAACAGCTTTCGCGCATCGTAAGCCGTCCGCACAAAACCCAAACCCGGCAAGCGAGTTGTGAATGGTCGCAGCCAAAGGCTTCCGCCTCGCAAGACTGGGATCCTTCTGAGTGAGTGATATAATTTATAATCTGCCATTTTTCTCAAACCATGAGCAAGATCCTCATAGTCGATGACCACCCGATCGTCCGCGAGGCGGTTGGCGCCGCAATTCAAGCGGCACTCTCTCCATCTGTTATTCTCGAGGCGGGTTCCGCCGGCGAGGCATGCCGAACCGCTAAGCTCCGCACACCTCTAGACATAATACTCTTAGACCTTCTGCTTCCGGATGTTTCCGGGCTCGATGGTTTCATGACGATCCGCTCGCATTTTCCGCGCGTTCCCATTCTTGTCTTCACAGCCCTCGAGGACGCACGGATTGCAGCAGAAGCGCTCGCGCTCGGTGCTGCTGGCTATGTCCCAAAGACCGCGGGCAAATCCATGCTGGTTGAGGCGATCGAAGCGGTCCTGCGAGGAGCTTCTTATGTGCCCGCGTCCCTGGCCAGCATGATGCATTGCCTGCGGCCGGAACGCGCAGTCTGCAGCGATATCGCGAGCCGCGTTTGCAGTTTGACCCGAAGTGAAATCAAGGTGTTGCAATTGGTTCGGCGAGGCATGCTCAATAAACAGATCGCACATGAATTAAGCGTGGGCGAAATGACAGTGAAAGCCCATGTCACCGCGATCCTGCGCAAGTTCAACGTTGTCAGCCGCACTCAGATCGTAATCGAAACTTCTCATCTCGACTTTGACGCGATTCTAAGAAAACAAAGCCGATCGCGAAGCGGCTTCGAGGTCTGACTTGGACTCGGGGTAGCAGGTGACCGCTTTACTCTCTCGGATGCAAACCCTCAAGCCGCGCGCGGGAGAAGCTGAGCCGGTTGATCCACTAGCGTTTTGTGGCCGCTGTGCAGCCATTTCTCAAGAAACTGATGGGTCCAAGCCCGCAACTTTGCACCATAAAGAGCATGCGCCTTGAGGTGATCCGCGGGGTGCTGCGCGCCGGGCTGCGACAATTTATCGGCTGCGCGCACTATCCAGCGATGGATCATGGCGAGCGTTATCTCGGGATGAAACTGGACTCCAAAAGCGCAGCGGCCGTACTGGAAGGCCTGGTTTTGAAAGACGGTACCCTCCGCCAAGGAAACGGCGCCGTTGGCCAGCGTAAACCCCTCGCCGTGCCAGTGATAGACGTGGCTCGGCCAGGGTCCCAACGCCGAGGCCTCCTCGCGAGTTACAATGGGTTCATAGCCGGCTTCGACATGACCCGCGTCATGGGCGAGGACCTTACCTCCGAGATGCTTCCCGAGCATTTGCGCGCCAAGGCAAATGCCGAGAACGGGTTTAGCCTCGGAAAGCGGAACTCCGATCCAGTCGGTTTCGTCCTTGATGTAGCCGTCAGAATCGTTCGCGCTCATCGGGCCGCCGAAAATGATAGCGCCGGCATGCCCGGTCATCGTTCGCGGGAGCGAATCGCCAAAGCGCGGCCTCCGAATGTCGAGCGGGATACCTTTCGCTCTCAAATATTGCCCGATGGACCCCGGCTCGGACTCATGTCGATGTAGAATGATTAGAACCGGCTGTTTCGGGCAGGGCGAATTTGTTTGACGAAGGGCGAACCCGGGTTCGTGTTTGGACATGAAACCTTGTCTCAGAATGTGCTTTAGGATATCGGAATCAAAAACTGTGCCAAAATTGGCGTAGTCTCCATGCGCACGGCGCTCTCCAAATCGAAAGTGTTTAAGGCGCGGCGGCATACCACAAACCACGGGCGGAAAGCGCCGCCGCTTTCATGGGCATAACTTCCTTTTAATTCAATGCTGTAAGCGGCCGTGAGGGGGCTCGTAGCTGGTTCCCGGCGATCCGTTATAACAGGAATATGCCAGCTTAGACTGCCAAAAATTGAGCCTCCGGAAGCGAAAGCGAGTGTGCATCAATCTCGCTTTAAGCAAGGTGGCGAACTCGGCGCCTATGGATCGCGAAGTGCAAGGCACAAGCGATCGTCGTCTTTGCGACATCCTCCTACTCGTAGTTTCTGGCAAAGACGGAACGGTGCCCGCACACCTTTATTGAAAAGCGGCGACTGTACGCTGCGAAATATCCGGTGCTTTGGTCACATTGAGAACTGCGCTGTTGGCCAGTATCAGGTCACGCTCAAGATCGGCTTAAGAGCCCGGCGATTGAGAGGGAGCAAACCATGTGCGCTTGGCTTAACGGTCGACCGGCAAGGGCCGTCCTGCCTTATGCGCTGCGATCCATTTCTTCAGCTCCCCGACATGCTCGCTTTCCTCCGCGACAAATTCCTTGGCGAATGCCTTGATCTCGGGATCGTCCGTGGTGTCGAGAATGGACTTGTAATAGTCTGGAGATGCCGATTCCGCCTCAAGCGCAATCTCCAGCGCCTGGTCGCGGCCGATGAAGGGATCGGCGGCCCAAATTGCCGCCGTTTCAGGGCTTTCTAGCCCAGGCCAGACGAAATCTGCGGGCATTATCATGGGGATGTCGCCGAACCCAGATCGGGCCTGCGCTTCGGCCATATGCAGCCGGGATTAATCCGCTAGCTGGCGAAATAGCTTCCCGACTTCCTAGTTGCCGCACGATTTCATGGCATTGGCCAATTGATCGAACCGGAGCGCAGCATCGCGTTCAAGATGCACGGCGTAAGCGAGAAATTCCTCGACGGATTGCATTTTCGATTTCTGCATGACGAACAGCATGCCGCCGCGTTTTCCGCGACGGCATATAGTTTTGGAAAGCTAGCAACCGCCGCTTAAGCGCCCGCTGATTTCCGAAGCGTTTCTTCGCGCGCGATCCACCGCTTCAGGATTTCCACGTGCTCCGCCTCTTCCCTAACGAACTCTTTCGCATTCGCTATGATCTTCGGGTCTTTGGCCTTCCCCGCTACCGAATAATAGAATTCGTAGCCGCGCTGCTCACCATGAAGGGCGGCCTTCAATGCGTCCAAACGCGAGAGCGCGGGGTCGCCAGCCCAGATATCGGTACGTTCGGGAGTGGCTTGGTCCGGCCAAACATAATCCTGAGGGATGTGCAGGCTGTAGTCGATCGACCCCGCCCGTTTCTTGGCCTCCTCAAGATGAAGCCGGGAATAGTCGGCAAGTTGGCGGAAAAGCTGAGCGACTTCTGTATTTCCAACCTGCTCCATCGCGGCGCCGAGCTTGTCATAATGGATGGCCGCGTCTTCCTCAACCTTCACGGCATAGCCGAAGAATTCTTCCAGGCTGTGGATTTCCAGGCCACCCTTATAGATCTTCGCGGCAATCGAGAGGTTCGGGCCCTTCGCTGGCAGCGTTTGATCGCCCTCAAACGTAACCAGGATATCTTCGTTCCGGACGAAGCATTGGCAGGCCAGCCGGTACCGGGGCGGCATGTCGTTGACTTCCGCATTGACGATTTCTTCGCGGGTGATTTTGCCGAGCTGCCGCAGAAGTTCTTTTTCTTTTTCAGTAAGTGCAATCCCATATTTCACGCCGGGCTCAAGATGCTTGACCTCTACCAGACAGGAACCGCATTCGCCGTCCTGGCAGTCGAACGGGATCGGAATCTTATGCGCCTTGGCGATGGCTAGAATGGTACCGCGGTGTCCGGCAATTGCGTAGACCGTTACATCTTTTGCCATCACCGGGGACGAAAATGTTACGTTAGCCATTGAACTCTCCTTGCACTCCGGTCGAGGGGTAATGCCTTTGGCAACGCGATTGCGCGGGAAGCACGGAGACGTGCGCCCGATAAACGGCGATCCAAGGCGCCGGCGCGACACCTCACTCTTCCTCGCGCCGGAACCGGCCGGCGATCCTCATGCAAGCAGGAGATATGCCAAATTACCAAGCGTTGATATAAATATGTCTTTTCACGGACTTGCCAGAACACTCAAGAGACGTTTGTCGTGAGTCCTCGCGCTCAGGCCCCAACTGTTGTGCCCGGTTTTCACGATTGTTGCGCGTGTTCCTTGGACAACTGTGGCACGGAGCTTCCTTTGACCAATTGTTCGCTCCTAAGCCGTTGCTGTCATGTACAAACTCGGGATGGCACCGTTGAACGGTCTCCGTCATTTCCGGAATTCGCCCGAAAAACTCGCAAAGGGTGGGTAGTCGACCAGACCGCGAATCCTTCCTCGAACGACGCCGGGGGCGATTCCGTTTTCAAGCGGGTATGGCGAGTTACCGCTTCCACCGGAGCCGGTTGAAGGGCTCTAAAACGCCGCGAGGGTTCTGGCGGGCCTGTTCGAGAACACTCAGAAAGTCCTTTACGTCGTATAACAGAATTTTTTTGCAGGCGGGACACTGAACTTCGGACCCAATCCTCAAGCATCCGATTTTCTCGTAGAACTCGTAGTGGCAGAACGGACACCGGATCGGGAGCGTGTCGTCGGCACTTGCGAAAAGCATGGCTGCTTACCCCATAGGCAGGCAAATAAGTCACGAAACAAGATACGTCATGAGTCCCATCACCACCTAAGTTTCGAGTGATGGCATCGAGAGATGGAATTGCACCGGATCTGCCACGGGCTAAAGCATAGCTTCAGGAACTGCCGCTCGCAATTGCGATGACATCCGCACCTAGTTCTTTTGTCAGTAGTTCGGATGCCCTCGGAAGGAAACAATGGCGGAGTTGGGCGCCGGGAAATGTCCAGGAAACCTTAACATTGCGGGGTGGTTTGTTCCCGCGGCTACTATCGGGACCGCCCGATTGACGGGATCCCCAACACGAGAGAGAAACATCGCCGCGTTCCGC
The DNA here is from genome assembly GCA_052148445.1 of Rhodomicrobium sp. Classification (GTDB taxonomy): domain Bacteria; phylum Pseudomonadota; class Alphaproteobacteria; order Rhizobiales; family Rhodomicrobiaceae; genus Rhodomicrobium. The sequence goes on along the minus strand of JBKQIH010000130.1, from coordinate 6,921 downwards.
TTCCCCAATGGTTCTGGCACAGAAATTGCGGAATTTAAGCCCGGACCTCAACCGGGAGGAGACCCCGATGCTGGAACTTACGGAAAGCGCAGCGAATGCGTTAAAGCGAGCGATCGGCCGCGATGAGGCTAAGGGCATTCGGATTGCCCTGGTGCCCAGCGGTTGTGCAGAATTCAGATTCAAGCTCGATCTTGCACCCGCTGCCAGAGACGGGGAGAGCGTCTTCGAAGAGAGCGGCGTTCCAATGTTCGTCAATCGGACTGCCATCGGTTTCATCAAAGGAACCCGCATCGATTATGTCGAAAGCCTGGAAGGCGGCAGTTTCATCTTCCAAAACCCCAATGCCGAATCAACCTGCGTGTGCGGACGGTCGTTCACTCCGTCGCGCGACATGTTTTACGCCGTCTGCACTGCGGAAAGCATCGAGCCGGGCTGGGTCAAGCCCTTTATGCTTGAAAAGGCCGGAGCAGACGGAGCCGAGCCCTTCCCCATTCTGATTGCGCGCGATAACGGCAACGGGTATTTCGCATATGTGAATAATTGCCTCCTGGAGCCACATATCCTGTATGAAGGTGCAGGACGCTCGCTTGCCGGCGCATTTCTTCTTTGTGCAAGGCACGAGGCCAAATTCGAGATGAAGACCGGTCAATGTACGAAGGGGCCAGGCAAGGGAACACGCTTGGCAAGAATTCCCGTGAAGGTGCTGGACGGCGAGGTCTGCGTGAGCGGCATCGCGCTTCTCGAGGAAGAAGAGGAGACGCCCCAGCCAGCCGCGATGTGAACAAACGGACGCTCGCGGCGATGTGTTGCGGGCCTATTGCCCCAAGTCCACAACGCACTCCCGAATTGCTTGAGCAGAGCGTCGCGCGCCGCCGCGATGCGATGGTACCCTTCGTCGCTGCCGCCTGCGTCGGGATGCGCGGTCTTGGCCAGCCGCCGAAAGGCAATATTGATTTCCGAAAGCTTGAGCGCGCCTTCCATCGGAAGGTTCAAAACCTCGCGGTGCTCCTTACCGTCGTCGAAATCCCGTGGAAACAAGAAAGCCCGGCGTTTTTTCCGTGCTTCCGAGCGCAGATCGACCTGATCCTCCTGCCATCTCCGGCGCGACATAACGAGACATTCGCCGAAGGCGATCCGGCCCCCGTATTTCAAAGTTCGTCAATACTGAAGGGACCCACGACGTCATAGGGCGGCGCCAAAAAGGCGCGCCTGCCATCCTCGCCATCCTCGATATGGCCGATCGCCGCCATGTCGAGGATTCCTATTGAACCGTTCCAAACAACCCATTCCTCCTTGTCCGTCACGCCGCGCTCTTTTCGTGCCTGAGCCGGTGTCGTACCCCCTTCTTTTTTATGCGAATGGGTTCGCGACAGCCGGATCGTCTGTGCGCCCATGCCTGTTCAGAGCCAAAGGCGCGCTGTCGCTGGGCCGACGCTAGCAGGCCGTTGGGGGTCACGCCGGCGAACGCGCCGCCTTGATCGGTCCGGCATCGACCTGAATCTCGTCACCCTCTGCGCGTAGGGGGTAGGGGTGGAGCGCGTTGCGGACGATGTGTGTCACACACTTGCCGCTGGTGCTGTCGAAACCCCACTGATGATGCACGCAGGTGACGGTCTTCCCATTGAAGGTGGCTTCGTTCAAAGGCACATCCGCATGCGGACAGCGCCCGCGATAGGCCTTGAGCTCCCCACCCGTTGGCCAGACCAGGAGCACGCTCTTGGGGCCGGCCTGAAAGAGGCCCATGCCCCCTTCACTCACTGCACTTTTGTGACAGATAAAGGTGAACGCCATCGTGTCGCCTTCTGAAACGGAACCTTCTAAAACGCTACTATGCAAGTTCCGGACCGGGAAAAAGCCCACTGATAGGCACTACCGCACCGGTGCCCAATGTCGCAAAGGCGACGTCCAACGGGTATGTCCTCGATCTCACAATGGCCAGCCATATCTGGAGGTGTAGGGCCATTTTGAAAGTGCTTATAAAACACCACCCCTTTCAGGGTGCCGCCTTCCGGCGTTTTTGGGCGGCGCGAAGCAAATCCAGGCATTCCTTTGTCGCTGCCATGTCGAGGGCAGTGAAGCCGTCGTTTTCATAAGCGAGATCGGCGCCATACGCGAGCAGGACGCGAAGTGCGTTCGCCTTGCCGGCCGATGCCGCATACATCAGCGCGGTCGAGCCATTGGCATTTTTGTGATTGAGATCGGCACCTGCCCTGATTATCGCTGTCACGACGTCCGGATTATCAGTGACGCAGGCAAGCCACAACGGCTGCGAGCCATCGGTGTTTACCGCATCCACACGGGCGCCTGCCGCAAGAAGCTCGGCGACGAACGCGGCCTCGCCAAGATGCGCGGAATGCATCAAAGGCGTCATCCCATGTTTGCCCGCAGTATTCACCTCGCCGGGCGGAAATCCCTGCTTGGCGAGGAAAGCCTCTAACGCCGCGGTAAGCGCCGGGCTCACCACAGCACAGCTCCGCGACCCGGTTTGGTTCTCATTGCTTCCATTTTAACCGCTAATTCAAGCGCTTGCCGGGGGCTGCGAGTTCCTGGGGCGGCGCGGCGATGGCACTCGCTTGGTGATGGATCATGCGCCAGGCTTCCTTTTCACGCTTAAACCAGTTGCTCACCGCAAGCGCCATCCCGTTGACGGTCTCGACGCAAATTACGCGCCCCACGCTGCCGGACACAATCGCCAGCGCGCCATGGTATTCCAACGGCTCTTGCATTGGATTGGCCAGAATCCCGCGATAGGACGCGGTCACTGAGTCCCGGCCCGTCAATGCAGGCCAGCCAGGGTGAATACACGACACGTCATGGTCTGCCCATATCCGGCTCATGCCTGCGAAATCGCGGCTGTTGAATGCGCGATAATATTCAGCGTTGGCGGCGAGCAACTCTTCTACATCGTTCATCGTAAGCCAGTTTCCCTGCTTTCGTGCCGCAAAGGAATTGAATCTGCGCCGGGGCCGCTAAAAAATCTGGGCAGCATTGCGAGGAAGAGCTCAGCCTCTCCGCCCGAGCCCTATGCAAATCTATCGCGGCGACTCCTGACAACGTGACGCTACTCCTGACTCACTCCGCCAATGCGCTTTTCCAAGACAACAAACTCGAGACCGGACAGCTTCGGAATGCCGAACTTCTCGTCGCCGTAAGGGAATGATTCCGTTCGATGGGTGTTGACATAGCCGCGCCGCTCGTACCACGCGATAAGTTCGGGGCGCTGCCTGATAACCGTCAATTCAACCAGCCGGAAACGCCAGTTGTCAAACACCCAATTCTCGGCCGTGGCCAGCAAGCGCTTCCCGATGCCGCCCGCCTGAAGGTCCGGCTGGACGGTCAGCATTCCGAGATAGGCCCGTTCGGCCTTTTGCTGAAGAAGGACGCATCCGATTAGGTTGGCGTCCCTCTGCATCAGCAAAATTGTGTTGTTGTTCTCTGAGATCATTTCGCGAAGGGAGTTCGGATCGGTCCTTTGCCCTCCGAGGAGATCGGCTTCCGTGGTCCAGCCGCGCCTGCTGGATTCTCCACGATAAGCCGAATTAACCAATTGGGCCAGATTTTCTGCGTCGCCGCACTCCGCCGCCCTGAAGCACTCGCTCATCATCGTTCCAGATCAGTAGAACCACGAGCCGCGCCAAGATAGGATGATGAGTCGAGCAACAGCGAAGACAAGGAGCATTCCTCCTTCGCCAATCGTGCCGGGCGCGCGCAGTTCCGTGAACATGTCAGCGATCCATATTCATGATTTTCAAAGCAAGCCATATCGCGCAAAGCTTGTGCCAAAACTGAAGAGGCCGCGAGACGATAGGCTGTCTGCGAGAGACGGACATAAGTGTCTACATATCGCAAGGGTGGGGAATCGCAAGTTATGGTGGCACTCTTCTTGCTGGACAGTTTGCGCATCGGAGAGAAACCATGTTGGATGTCACAATCGTTGGCGGGGGCCTGTGCGGGCTGGCGCTCGCGGATCGTCTAAGAGACTTGGGCCGGTCATTCGCGCTATTCGAAGCGCGTTCGCGTTTGGGCGGGCGCATTTTTTCAAAGGAATGCACTAACGGTGTGATGGCCGATCTCGGGCCAGCCTGGTTCTGGCCGCAAAGCCAGCCGGGCATGGTCAAGCTGTTACAAAGACTTGGACTGAGCAGTTTTCCTCAGTATGACACTGGCGCGGTTTTGGTCCTCACCGATCCAGATAAAGCGCCCGCGGTGCTGGAGGGACAAAGCGTTCATTCTGGCGCGCTCCGCGTCAAGGGCGGAATGGGCGCAGCCATCGAGGCGCTCGTCCGGCGTTTGCCTCAGGACAGCCTGCACCTGGATCATGTGCTGCACCGCGTTCTCGATCGCGGCAGCCATGTGGAAATGCATTTCGGCACGCCTTCAGGCGGAACTGCCGTTGCGGCGCGGTTCGCGGTGCTGGCGGTGCCGCCTCGCCTGCTTGCGGAGCATGTCCAGTTCGAGCCCGTGCTTGGCAGCGCAACGGCAGAAGCCATGCGTCAAACCCATACCTGGATGAGCGCTCAGGCGAAGGTGGTTATCGCTTTCGACAGTTCGCCCCGATGGCGCGAAGCTGGAATATCTGGGAATGCCTTCGTGCAGCATGAGCAGGCAGTGCTTTCGGAAATATTCGATGCTTGCGACGGCGCAGGCACCGGGGCGGCGCTCGGCGGCTTCCTCGCCTTGGCGCCGGGCTTGCGCCAGAGCTTCCGCGACGGACTGCCAATGCTGATGGGTAACCAAATGTCCCAGCTCTTCGGCCCCGGATTCGAAGAGGGCGAGCAGCATTATCATGATTGGGCGGAGGAGCGATACACCTGCTCGAGCCTCGACCGCGCGCCTCCTGATATGCATCCCCATTACGGAGCGCCGGCCCTGATGTGGGGGCATTGGGGCGGCAAGCTCTTTTTCGGCGGCACGGAAACCGCCGCGGACCAGGGCGGATATTTGGAAGGCGCGCTCAACGCCGCCGCGCGCATCGAACGCCAGCTTACCGGGGAGCCAGCCGCCATGACTGCAGCATCCGAATCCAACGCCGCCAGTCTCGCCGCATTCGCAGAATGGGTGGCATCGCGGCGGGAAGCGGCCTTCCAGAATTACCGGCAGCGATTGAACTTCGCGCTCGCCAAGCAGCAGCGGGAACAGCTCACCCAGCGCGCCATGCTCGGCGCGATGGAGCAGGTCTTCCATCAAGCTGTGGCGAAGCTCGAGGAACTGCCCTTCGATGTGCGGGATGTCGCAATCGAGCGTGGATGCTCGGCGCTTACGCCGCAAGTGCAGGCGGCCTTTAAGGGTTTTATTCAGGAGCTTCTCGACGCGGCGGTGCATTTCAATCGCACGTCCTGCGCGCTATCGAACTTCCCAGACGAGCACCGTTTGTCGAAGGATTATACGCAGGCCATCCTCCTGGACATCGCAGCAGCCTGGCGCGAGTTCTCAATTGCGGCGAACCGTGTGCTTATCGCAAAGGCGGCGGGGATGACGCATGCCGGAGACGGCAAGCGCGGCGGTTGCTTTGGCTGCCTTGGCGGTAAGGGGCACGGCTGAGCGGCTGGAGGCGCCGTGCGATGAGTTGGCAGGCGTTACTGGCGGGTTTGCAATCATCATCAGGCAAGCGGAAGCGTGCCAGGCAGAAGCCCAGCGCCGATTATGGCCAGCAATGCGGTCCGGAAGAAGCTGCAAGGTCATCATGACGTATCGATCCGGGCCGGCCTCACAGTGCGCGACGTGTCCGCCGAGCGCAGCTGTGCGGCAGCGCTCGATGGCTGACATCACCTTCAACTGGTCGAGGCTGACGTGGCCAGCATTGGCAGAACGCCATGCCGACCCGTGATCGCGGAAGATATCCGCGACCTCCAGCGCCGGGCGGGACATGGCCGCCGGCGATTACGCCGGCTGCAGGGCTTTCCTGTTCCTCGGCTTCTTGCGCGACTGCGTTAACAAGTCGAGCGGGCTCTCGATGCTGGCGATCATGCCGGTGGCGACGCGGGTATAACGGGCCGTGGCGTCGAGTTTGGCGTGACCCAAGAGCGCCTGGATGATGCGGATATCGGTGCCGCGTTCGAGCAGATGCGTTGCAAAGCTATGACGCAGCACATGCAGTGTGATGTTCTTCCTGATCCCGGCGGCGTCGACGGCCTCATGGAAGAGGCGCATGAGTTGCCGAGTGGTCATCGGCTTGCCCGGCCTTTTGCCGGGGAACAACCAACGTTCCTGCAGCGGCGTTGCCGAATCGTGATGCGATGGCCGCGCTCTCCACCATTGTCGTAACAGATTGAGCAGCTCGGGTGAGAGCATGACATTGCGATCCTTGCGGCCCTTGCCTTGCTCGATGCGAATGATCTTCTGCGCGCTGTCGATGTGCTTGACCTTGAGCTGGATCACTTCGCTGGCACGCAATCCACAGCCGTAGGCGAGGCTGAGCAGCAGGCGCGTCCGCAGGCTGTTGGCAACGGCTAATAGCCGGCGCGCCTCGTCCGGACTGATCACTTGCGGAATCTTCTGCGGTTCGCGCAGGTGATAGATCTCGGCTACAAGGTCCAGCCGCCGCAGCGTCACGCGGAGCAAGAACCGCAGCCCGGTCATGATGCGGTTGCGGTTGGGGATGCTCGTCCCTGTCTCGGCGAGGTGCAGCTGGAAACGGCGGATGTCCTCGACGGTGGCGGCGTCAGGTGAGCGTTGCAGAAACGCGGCGAACCGCTTGCAGCTGCTGATGTGGAGCCTCTGCGTGCCGGCGCCGAGCTTGCGCGCGGTCATGTCCTCGATCATGCGCTGGCGAAGCGGGCTGACAACATCGACGCTCATGGCGAACCGGTTCGGCTTCCGGAGTCGCCCGTTCTTTAATCGCGGGCGGTCTGTCAACTCCCTTTAGGGACGCCTCTGCCGGGGTCATGGTTCTTTTCGCGGTTGTCCATCTCGATTCGCTGG
>JBKQIH010000129.1:0-10663 GCA_052148445.1 Rhodomicrobium sp. | reverse complement strand
CCTGCACGAAGGCGCCGATGTCAGCCGCGCTATCTCGCAACTCGCGAGTTCCGCGCTCGTCGTCTTAAAATATATGCCGCGCAACATTACGCCGCCGCTCATCTTGCGCTACGGCGCGACAGACGTGCCGATCATACAATTGAGCCTTTCCAGCAGCACGCTGACCGACACTGCGCTCAACGACCTCGGTCAAAACATCATACGGCCCAGCCTCGCGGTCGTACGCGGCGCGGCAGTGCCCTATCCCTATGGCGGCAAGCCGCGCGTGATCATGGTGAGCCTCGATCAGGAAGCTCTGCAGTCGCGCGGGCTGACGCCGGCCGATATCAGCGACGCGCTCACCAGCCAAAACGTCATCATGCCGTCTGGGGACGTGAAGATCGGCAGCAAGGACTACGCCGTCGCGATGAATAATAGTCCAGACGCGGTCGCTGCGATCAACGATTTCCCCATCAAGACCATCGACGGCAAAACGGTGTTCGTGCGCGACGTGGCCCACGTGCATGACGGGTATCAGGTTCAGACCAATTCGGTAACCCAGAACGGATATCCCGGCGCATTGATGCTCGTTCGCAAAACGGGCGGGGTGTCGACACTGGCGGTGATCGACGGCGTTAAGGAAGCCATCCCCGACATTCTGCGGCTTCTCCCGGCTGGCGTTTCGCTGAAGCCCATCTTCGATCAGTCCATTTTCGTGCATGCCGCTCTCGACAGCGTCATTATGGGAGGGCTGATGGCCGCGGGGCTGACGGCGCTCATGATCCTCTTGTTCCTGGGCAATTGGCGGCTGACCATCATCATTTTGGCGTCGATACCGCTCTCGATCATCACCGCCATTCTTATTCTTTATGTGGACGGACAAACGCTCAATACCATGACATTGGGCGGCTTTGCCCTCGCAGTCGGTATCCTCGTCGATAATGGAACGGTGGTAATCGAGAATATCGAGCGGCACGTTGGCTTGGGCGAGCCTTTGGAGCACTCTATTCTCGAAGGTTCGTCGGAAGTTGCCGTTCCAACGCTTCTCGCAACTCTCTCGATCAGCGTGGTTTTCGTCCCAGTGTTCCTCCTGACTGGAACGGCGAAATATCTGTTCTCGCCTCTTTCCCTGTCGGTCATCGTTGCGCTGTTTTCGAGTTTGGTGCTGTCATTCACGCTCGTTCCGCTTTTGTTCAAAATCTTGATGCGCTCTCAGGTTCATGCTCATGGGCATCGTTCCCCTGAACATGATGCTGTTCCGCAACCGGTGCGCCGGGGTTTCAACCCGTTCGGATTCATCCATCGCTCGTTCGAGCGGGGCTTCATGAGCCTGCGCGAAGGCCACCGCAACACTTTGTCCTGGATGGTCGAGCGGCCTGTTGCGACGGTGTCGTTCTTTGCGATTTTGATCGGAGCATCCCTGACCCTTTATCCACGGCTCGGTATGGACTTCTTCCCCCAAATCGACGCTGGGCAGATGCGCTTGCACGTCCGCGCGCCTCCGGGGACGAGGCTTGAGCAAACTCAGCAATATTTCGCCCAAGTCGAGGGTGCCATCCGCGAAATCGTCGGTGGCGATCAGATCGACGTTATGCTCGATAATATCGGCTTGCCGTACAGCGGCATCAATATCGCGCTCAGCGACACCGCGACCGTGGGTCCGATGGACGGCGAAGTCTTGATTTCGCTGAAGGGCAACCACACGCCGACTCCCCGGCACATGGCCGATTTGAGGCGAGAGCTGCCGAAGCGTTTCCCGCAGCTGCAGTTCTTCTTCCAGCCCGCCGATATCGTGAATCAGGTGCTTAATTTCGGCCAGCCGGCGCCCATCGACATCCGCGTCTCGGGTCCAAAGGACAACGAAACCTATGCGGTTGCCTTGAAGCTCGCGCACGACCTCAATGCAGTTCCCGGCGTTGTGGATTCGCACGTCTTCCAGGTTCCGGACGCGCCCGCGCTGACTGTCACCGTCGACCGGGACCTCGCCCGCGAGGTTGGTCTCGGCCAGCAATCGGTGGCGAACAATTTGCTCGTCTCGCTAAATAATAGCGCTCAGGTCGCACCGAATTTCTGGCTGAACCCAAGGAACGGGGTGAGCTACCCGCTCGTGGTGCAAACCCCTACCTACGACATCAATAGTGCGCAAGATTTGTGGACGCTCCCGGTAACGGCACCTTCTGCAAAAGACGCTCAGCTTTTGATGAATATCGCCAAATTCAACCGCGACAAACTTCCGATGATTATGTCGCAGCTGAATATTAGGCCGGTCTACGACGTTCACGCCGACGTTCAAGGCAGAGATCTGAATTCAGCCGCGGACGCTATCGATAAGGTTATCGCAACGGACCGGCCCAATGCGGCGAGCGCGATCAAGATAACCTTGAGCGGCCAGGTCGAGACGATGCGCGAGAGCTTCAGCGGGCTATTCTCCGGCATGGCGATCGCTGTCGTGCTCGTGTTCCTGCTGCTCGTCATCAACTTCCAAAGCGTCACCGATTCGGTGATCGTTTTGCTGGCGGTTCCCTTTGCCCTTTGCGGCGCGATGTGGATGCTTTACTTGACGCAAACCCATATCAGCGTGCCGGCGCTGATGGGAACGCTCATGTGCATAGGTTTGACCACCGCGAATAGCATTCTGGTCGTGACATTCTGCAATCAGCGGGTCGAGGCCGGCGTTAGCGCACGCAAGGCCGCGATCGAGGCCGGTTTCACGCGGTTGCGTCCCGTTCTGATGACCGCCGGTGCGATGATCCTCGGGATGATCCCCATGGCTCTCGGCGTCGGCGAAGGCGGCGAGCAAAACGCCCCGCTTGCGAGGGCAGTTATCGGGGGGTTGCTTTTTGCTACGTTTGCAACTCTCCTCTTCGTGCCGACAATGTACAGGTTGTTGAGACGCGAGCCCAAAGCGTCTGAAAAGGGGAGCCAAGCCGTTGTCCCAGTCTAAACCCGCAAATACTCCGGAGTCGTTCGACGGATATGACGATGTCGCCGAGGGAGTGACCGCGCCCCATGCACACCCGGTTATTCCCGACGGCTATAAGTCTGGGACGGGAGCCAGGATGCTGGGTGCCGGCGTAATTTTGGCGCTCGCGCTCGGCGGATCGTTCGTGTTCATGAGCGGTATCAAGGCGAACGAGGAGGCCCAACTCGCTGCCCAAACCGAGGCGAAAGTGCAAGAAGCGCCAATCGTCGAAGTCATCACCGTCGGTAAAGCGCCGCCTTCGCAGGTGCTGCGGCTCCCAGCTGAGGCGCGGGGCTGGTATTCTTCCATGATCTATGCACGCGTGAGCGGCTATCTCACGAAATGGCTCGTCGATATCGGCGACAAGGTCACGAAAAATCAGCCGCTTGCCTTGATCGACACGCCAGAGCTCGACGCCCAGTTGGAGGCAGCGAAAGCTCAGCTCAAGGCTTCCGAGGCAGAAGTGAAAGTCAAGGAATCCGACGCGGATTTTGCCAGGACCACCTACGACCGCTGGTCGGGATCGGCGAAGGGCGTCGTATCCGATCAGGAACGCGAGGATAAAAAAGCGGGCTATGCAAGCGCGGTTGCAAAGTTGAATGCCGCCGAAGCACGGGTCAACCTTGATAAGTCCAATGTCGATCGCCTCGCTTACATGGCTGAATTCAAAGAAGTGCGGGCCCCTTATGAGGGGGTGATTACCGAGCGGCGTATCGATATCGGGGATCTCGTCACCGCTGGAAGCACGGCGAGCACCTCGCCGTTGTTCGGCATCGCTCAGTACGACCAAATCCGTGTGTTCACCAATGTTCCGCAAAGCGCAAGCGGCGATGTTGGCCCAGGGACCGTTGCGACCATTACGGCAGCGGAGTATCCAAACCAGCTATTCGAAGGCAAGGTGACCCGGACGAGCGAATCCATCGATCCCCATTCGCGGACGCTGCGCGTCGAGGTCGATCTTCCGAACGCGGGTTACAAGCTTCTGCCGGGCATGTACCTTAAGGTTGAGTTTAGCCTCAAGGCGAAGTCCCGCGTGCAAATTCCTGCGAGCGCGCTTCTGTTCCAGACAGCGGGACCACAGGTCGCCGTAATTCAGCCGGATAGCACCGTGAAGTTTAAGGATGTACGGATCGGGCGCGATAATGGTAACACTATCGAAATAGCATCCGGGCTATCCGAAGGCGATCGGGTGGTCCTTAACATCAACAACCAGATTCCGGACGGGAGCAAAGTTACCGTAAGGGATAACAACAAAATAGCAGCCAGGTAGCACGGGCGGGACCGTCGGGGGGTCTCGCTACCTGGTTTAGGGTGTCCGGCCAGCTAACACGGCCAGACGAGAGGGGCACTACAAAATGGCAGTTCATCGCCGGTTCTTGCTGGCCTTGGGCGTCGCAGCGGGGCTCTGCGGCTGCTCGGTCGGTCCGGATTATCAATTTCCGGAGGTATCCTTGCCGGTGCACTTCGGTGCGCCGTCACGGGTAACTGTATCGCAGGCCACGGCGCCTGAGCCGGAAAGTCTCCGCTGGTGGCAAACGCTGCACGACCCGCAACTCGACCGGCTCGTCGAGCAGGCCGTTGCCTACAACCCCGATATCGAAATCGCCCTCACGCGCGTTCAGGCCGTTCGAACCCAAGAAACTGTTGTCATCAGCAGCGCCCTGCCAAGCGCCGAGGCGAGTGGCGCCGCGGGCCAGGGCACAGGCACCGACCTTACCAAGGGCCGTGCGTCGCCCGCGCTTCGCTCCGCCACGAACAACGCAGGCCTCTCGAAAATAACCCAACTGGGAGGCTTCGACGCATCTTGGGAACTCGACCTCTGGGGCAGATATCGCCGGCAGCTCGAAGCCGTCCGTGACGACGCTCAGGCGCTCGCGGAAATGCGTAACGCCGTGCTCATCACGGTTATTTCCGATGTTGTAAGGAATTACACCAATCTGCGCGGCCTGCAATTACGTCTGCAAATTACGCGGAAAGCGGAAAAGTCTGCGCAAAAGACGGTCGCCATTGCCCAGGCACGGGCTTCCGGCGGGATCACGAACGATCTCGATCTTGCGCTTGCGAAGCGCGAGCTGGCCGTGGTTCAAGCGCGGGTACCGGTGCTTATCGGTGCCATAGCCCATGCGGAAAGCCAGATCGCTTTACTGGTTGGAACATTTTCATCGGACGTGGAGCCCGGGCTGCGTGCCTATCGCGGATTGCCGCGTGTGCCGTCGCGTCTGAGGCCGGGAGCCCCGGCGGAGCTGCTGCGGAGGCGCCCAGATATCCGTCAGGCTGAGCGCCAGCTCGCTTCGGCAACCGCGCGCATCGGTGTTGCTACTGCCAACCTTTTTCCCACAGTTGCCCTCGTTGGAGCGGAGGGGTTGCAAGGCGGCGAACTGTCGACCCCGCACAAACCCACTGTCACCAATGTCTGGTCCTTCGGCCCCGGCGCCTATTGGCCATTGCTTGACTTCGGACGGCTCGACGCGCTCATTAATGTTCAAGAATTGGCAGCTCACGAAGCCCTCGTCAATTACAAGAAGACCATCCTCTTGTCCGTCGAAGAGGTCGGCGACGCCGTCAAGCAATACCGGGCGCAGCAGCAACAGCTGCGGGAACTCTCCGTGGCTCAGGAGCAAGGCCAGCGGGCGGTAAATCTGGCCACCGAGCGCTATGAGCGCGGCATCACCGATTTCCTTTACCTTCTCGACGCTCAGCGCCAGGAGTTCGTCATTGAGGATCAAGCCGCCGTCGCACAAGAGGCGGTTGTCATCCAGTATGTTGCACTTTACAAGGCGCTCGGCGGCGGCTGGGAACTTTACGATGAGCTGCCACCCGTTCGCGCTGGGCAACCGGCGGTCATTGCCACCGCACGGCGGCTGGCGAACGACTGGCACTAACGCGCTGTTCGCTTAATCGGGCCCTCCGTCATCGCGAGGCGGCCTTTGCCGCCGTGGCGATCCAGTGCGGCATCGGTGCCTTAAATCTGGATAACCATGACGGCAATTCCGGGTTAAAGCGCGACGGCCTAACGCCGCAAAATCAGGCATCCGGGCTTGAAGAGGCGCATTGAAGTCCGCTGCTTGTGGTTCCGCCCTTCTAAATCGAATAGCTCCAGCTGGCCGCGGATGCCGATTGGGGGCGCGGCAGCGGAAAGCCCAGGGTGCAGCACAGCCCGCTTGGCGCAAAGTCGATGGCGATATGCCCGGCAAGCTGCTCCGCGCTCATTGTGAGCAGACGGGTCCCGAAACCCTTCCGGCCGGGCTCTGCCATGGGCGGCCCGCCTTCTTCCTTCCAGTGCAAAGTTAGCTGCCTGCCTGTCTCGCTTCCGGTAATCTCCCACATGATCGTCACCCGGCCGTGCGGAACCGACAGGGCGCCATATCTGGCGGCATTGCTTAAAAGTTCATGCAGCATGAGCGCCAGCGTGATGGTGGAGTTAGCTGGAATATCGGTAGCGGGTCCGTCGATCGTAAATGCGAATTCGCCGGCGTTGGAAAGGAACGGCTCGATGGCCTGTCTCACGATCGCGTCAAGCGAGGCCCCTTCCCAGGCTCTCTGGGTCAAAAGACTGTGCGCCTTGGCGAGCGATATGAGCCGGGCAGAAAACACCTCGCCGAATTTGCCGGGGTCCTTGGTGGTGCGCAATGTCTGCATCGCAATCGATTGCACGATTGCCAGCGTGTTCTTGACGCGGTGGCTCAGCTCTTTGAGGAGAATTTGCTGGCGCAGCTCGCCCGACTTCCGCTGGGTGATGTCGATGGCAACGCCGATCACACGCAATGTGCGTCCGCTCTTCGGGTCTTTGATGGTTTGACCGCGGTCCAGGATCCAGCGCACCTCGCCGTCTTCGCGCACGATCCGGAACTCCAGCTCGTAACGACGGTGCATCCCCTTCGCGATTTGGATGGAGGCGGCCTGGGCTTTGCCGCGATCCTCGGGATGGATGTAGGAGGCTGCCGTTTCCCAAGTTACGCCAGAACGCGGCGCGTAATCGAGCCCAAGCAGCCGTCCGAGTTCGGGCGACCATCGCATGCGGCGCGCCACGGCGTCGTAATCGTGTGCACCGAACCCCGCCCCCTCCGACGCTGTCCGCAGCAGCTCCTCGCTGAGGCGAAGATCGTGCTCGAAGCGCCGGCGCTCCGTGACCGCTGTTTGCAACGCATCCCAAACGCGCTCGGCCTCCGGCAGCCCGCCCGAGCGTGAGACGGGCTGGCCGCTTACGAGCGCCGCTGCATTTCGCTCCAATTCAAGGATCGGCTTTGTGATGCGCCGCGCGACAAGAATGGCCACCGCCAGACTGAGTAGCGAGACGGCGATGCCGGCCGCAATGGCCCACCGTAGGGTGGCCCAAACCGGGGCGTCCAACTCTTTCTCCAGCACGGCGACGCCTACGGTCCAGCCGCTGAGCGGGGAGAGTTCATTCGCATTGACGACCCGTCCGCCTTCTAGCGAAGGGAATTTTGTAATGCCCGCGCGTTGAAGGGTCGCTTTCCAGCCTTCGGAGACCGGCTGACCGGATTCGGCAACGTTTCCGGCAGAGCGGGCGACATAGCGCCCGTCGCGGTCGGCGATGCCGGCAATCCAGCCTTCGGGCAAGCGCTGTGCATCGAGAAGCCGGAAAAAGCCCTCGGCGCTCATGCCGATGGTAAGCGAGCGGTAGGGCTTGCCGTCGCGGAAAATGGGATACTCGATGGTTGCTAGCCAATTGCCGGTGCTCTTGCCCCGGTAAACTCCGCTCACGATTGGGGTGCCCTGCTCGAATGCGTGGGTTTGGGCGGCGAAGCCTTGCGGGCTCCGGCGCGGCAAAGGAGGCAGGACGCGGAGGTTCATGATCTCTTGCCCGTCCGGAGTAGCGATCAGGGGCCAGGCGTCGGAAGTATCGGGAAAGGCCGCGGCGGCTTGCCGCCGGAATTCGCTGAGATCGTCCTCAAGAAGGGCTGGCGAAGCGCCGAGCGCGCGCGCAACGGCGAGATACCGCGCAAGCCGCGCCTCGAGTGAGCTTGCCATCACGCTCGCGGTATAACGAAGGTGGGTGTATTCGGCTTCGCCTGACAGGTTCGCGAGTTTGACGATGGACGCGGCCACCAGGGCATTCATCGGCAAGAGCAGCGCCAGCACCAGCACGGCAATTCGCCGACGGATGCTCAGCGGCCCGATGACGCGCTCAAGGAGACTCTGCGCCGCTTGAGCTACCTCACTTCCAATGTTGGATAGCGCTGTTTTCACGCCGCATTCTTACAATGAACTTGGGCGAGAAACCTATCATCTCATGGCAGGTTCGCAATTAAATCTTGGAGCAAGGCTAACGGTGGAGGGCTAAGCTTTAACGTGGCTCTAATGTTCCTTAACGGAGGCGAGGCACGCGATGGCGAACGCGAAGGCGATCGGCTGGAAAGTGAGAGCCGATCCGGCCAGGAAAATAATCAAGGTAGAGGCGGGTTGCGCCGAGCCTCTGACGAGTGCCCCGAGACCGGCCGTATCGGTCGCGAGCATGAGAATGCCCCAGCATATGCCGACAACGCCACCAATTACGCAGTGCGTAAGCAGATAGCAGACAATGTCCGGCTGCGGTGTTTTGCGCTCCACAACTCTTGAATGCCGGGATCGCCTTTATAGTTCCTAGGCAGCATATAAGTATTTTGGCTAGAGCCGCTCGCAGCCGCGGCCCCCGTCAGGCTTTGATCCCCGAATGCATGGCTGCAATACCGCCTGATAGGTTGCGGTATTGCACGCGCACAAAACCAGCGTCCTCCATCATCGTGGCGAGCTTGCGCTGGTTCGGAAATTTCGTAATACTTTCCACGAGATAGCGGTACGGCTCAGCATCGCCCGCCACGACGCGGCCGAGCACCGGCACGATCCGGTCCGAATATTGCCGGTAGAGCGCGTCCAGCACCGGCACATCGACGCGGCTGAATTCGAGGCATAAAAAGCGCCCGCCCGGCTTCAGCACACGGAATGCTTCGTTGAGCGCGCTTTGGATTTTCGGCACGTTCCTGATGCCGAACGCGATGGTATAGAACTGAAACGCGCCGCCCCGGAACGGCAGCGTCTCGGCATTGCCTTGGGCGAACGCCACGCGGCCCAGCGCCTCGTCGGCGGCGAGCCGGCGCCGGCCCTCCTCCATCATGGAGCCGCTGATATCGCAGATCACAGCCTTCGAACCTGGACCCGCGGAACGCAAAAAGCGGTTGGCGATGTCGCCCGTGCCGCCGGCCACATCCAGCAGATCCGACGCAACGGAAGGCGAGGGCGCAAGCCAATTGATCGCGGCGTCCTTCCAGAGCCGGTGCACGCCGCCCGACATCAGGTCGTTCATCAGGTCGTAGCGGCTCGCAACCCGGTCGAAAACGCTGTTTACAAAGCGCTGACGGCCGGTGCTTTCAATTTTCTTATCGAGGGATGCCATCCCGTTCGCTCCAATGATTTCTGGCCGGAAAGTTCTGTCTCTAGCTAAACCCCGCCGCGGCGCGTGTATCAAGCCAATAATGACGACGTCCCGCGCCGTTAATCTCAGCGGCTCGATGCCTCGCCTATTCCGCCAAGATCGATAGTGCCCGAAGTGCCGGCTGCGTTATGCTGTTTCATCGCAACGGCAGTTGCAAGCGGGCAACAACCGCTATGAATAAGCCTGCTATTCGGTAGATATGCCTTTTCTTGATGACGCAGGGTGTCTAAAAATGCGGGTAGGGGCTAGCTGGTTAGCGTTGCACTTGTAAAATGAGGGATTGGGGATGATTCGCCGTTTGGTTTTGGGCGCCGTAGGTGCAATCGCGCTTACAGCTTCGGCACAGGCTGCCGATATGTATGTACCGGGTCCGGCTGGTGGCTATAAGGATGGGCCCGCTTTCTTCAGCTGGGCCGGTTGGTACGCCGGTGTGAACGGCGGCTATGCTTGGGGCGGCGAAGCCGATGTTTCCTCGGCTTATCCAGGCTATTGTACCCTGGCGCCGTGTGGTGGACACAGCAGCGGCAGCACTACCGCTGACGGCGGCTTCGGCGGCGGCCAGATCGGCTACAATTGGCAGCGTGATCGTCTCGTCTTCGGTCTCGAAGCCGACATTCAGGGCGCTGGCGTCGATGGCTCAGTGACCGTTGGTGGTCCGGCTAGCGGCTCAACCAGTCTCGATTGGTTCGGCACCGTTCGCGGCCGTTTGGGTCTCACAGTGATGGGCGGCACTTCGCTCGTCTATGTCACCGGCGGCTTGGCCTATGGCGGCGTTGACGATAAATTGACCGTTCCGGGTGCATCGAAGAGCGATAGCCAAGTTGCGGCGGGTTATGTGCTGGGCGCCGGCATCGAGCACTCATACAGCCCATCATGGTCTGTGAAGGCCGAATATCAATATTTCGATCTTGGCTCGGACGCTCTGTCGCTCAGCCATAGCGGCGTGACCGCCGAGGGAAGCTACGATCACAACTATCAGACCGTGCGCGTTGGCGTGAACTATCACTTCCTTCCCAGTTACGAGCCGTTGAAATAAACCGGTCTCCTTCGGTCTACCGGACGGCGCCTTCGGGCGCCGTCTTCATTTCGAGCTTCGGGAACCCCGGCGCGCTCCAATCGCCGTCATTGCGAGCGAAGCGAAGCAATCCAGGCTTAATTCACGGATGCTGCCCTGGATTGTATGTTGATGGCGGCCCGGTATCCGGCGTTTCACGAATCACAGGAAACTGGGCCCGGGATGAAGGATGGCCATCCTTCGTCCCGGGCGGCGCGCGGCCGTTTTCTGGATT
>JBKQIH010000128.1:0-5112 GCA_052148445.1 Rhodomicrobium sp. | reverse complement strand
GGAGGGGAAAGACCGGGGGGAAGGATCTCGCCGCCGCTGTTACGTGCACACCCTGTGCGATATCCATTTGTCGGGAGCGGCGATTGAAAGGTTCAGCCGGGGGCGGAAAAAATGTGCGGGCGGTGCGATTGCACGTCATGCGCGGCGGCACTATAGATCTTAACGGACACCGGCGTGCGTAACGATCCCAAGTTTGCGCGGCCTATCTAATGGACCGTGCAGACCATGCAAGGATCGAAAGACCGTACGATATGCTGAACGGCAATAGGTGAGCTTTCGCCAGTTCGCACCGGAGCGCCGGTCAGCGCTTGCTCGCAAGCCCCGGGCTGTCCCTTACCGTCGCGGGGAGAAAAGTTCCAGGTCGTGGGCGCTATGATTTGATAGTTAAAAATGCGGCCCTTGCGAATATCGAGCCAGTGCCCGAGCGCGCCCCGGGCGGCTTCGATGAGGCCCGCGCCCCGCGCCTCCTCCGGCATCTCAGCGTGCAAGCAAAATCTCTCGCCAGGGCACACCTCCCAAATCCAGCGCTCCATCGCAGGGATCAAGCGGGCTGTTTCGATGAGCCGGGCGATAATCCGGGTGGATACGTTTCCGCCTCCTCCGGCGGCAAGGCTCCGCAGCAGCGGATGGCCGTCGACGAGCTGGCGGGCTAGCGCGCCTGTTTCGACGGCAAGGCCACCAAGCCTTGGAGCCTTGCACCAGCTATAGGCGCCTTCCGCGTGGATGTCGGGGAGCGTTAGTCCATGCGATGGGTGCCGCGGCAGGTCCCCGCGCACAAGCCAGGAGGAAGCGTGGTCTTCGCGGATGTCCTCCAGACTAAACGGCCTCAAGGCACCGCGGTCGAGCACGCCGGCGGCGAAAGTTGGGCGGCCTTCGAAAGCATAAGCTCCGTAGCTCAGATACACCCCGGGGCCTTTTCCCAGCTCGCCGAGCTTGAGCGCCTTTGCGAAGGCCAAAAACCGGCCGAAATCGCTGGACGCCGGCCGGCTTTCCGCTGCCCAGCCGTCGAGAGCGCTTTCGCTTTCGAGCCCGGCGACGCGTTCAAGCACATCGCCAAAGACGGCGGTTTCGAGAAAGCGCCGGAATGCCGAAAGGTAGGCGGCCAGCCGCGCCTGTTCCGCATTGCCGATGGCGCACGCCGTTCCGCCCGGCTGCAGGCCAAGCGTGTGCGGCCAATGACCGGCAATCGTGCCCATAATGTGCAGGAACGCCGCGCGTGCTGGCAGAAACTCGCGCTGCGCTTGCCCACGCATCGCCTGGAACCGCGCCGCGGCTTTTTCGTACCAAGGCTCGCTCGCGTAAACGGGCTGAGCGAAGTCCGGCATGAAGAACATGTAAAAATGCGTCAGATGATCGGAGACGTTCTCAGCCGCCAGGATGAAATTTTGGAGCAGAGCGCCATTGCGCGATGGCGTGAGGCCTTGGGCCGCCGCGAGCGCCGCCGCCGAGGCAAGCGATTGTGAAACCGAGCAAATCCCGCAAATCCGCGGGGTGTAGACCAGCGCGTCGCTAGGCGCTTTTCCGGCAAGAATTTGCTCGAAACCGCGATAAAGCGGAGAATTCACGTAAGCTGCGGTAACCGCGCCGTCCTCAACATCCAACTTGATTTCGAGATCGCCTTCGACCCGGTTGAATGGGCCGGCGACAAGGCGGCTCATTTCGAAGATTTCCCATGGCCGGACGCGGGCGGCACCGCAATCGTTTCCGCAACGGCGTTGCGGCGCAAACGCACCGGGGTCGCAGCTTTTGCGAGCGAGGCCAGCGCGACGAACCACGCCTTCGGCATGTCCGTTGGTAAGCCGACCGGAATGCCGGCGCGCTTCGGCGTTTCAAGATAAGGATATTCCCGCTCGCCGAAGCCGGGCCCGGTGCACCCGATGCAAGGGTAGCCGCCGCGGATGCATGAGCCTTCGCCGTTCCAGCGCCTGATATTGCAGTCGCCGTGCACCTGTGTGCCAATGCAGCCGAGGTGCTCCATCATGCAGCCGAGCTGGCCGATTTCTACTGCACTCGCCTTATATTCGTAGAATTCGTTCCGCGAGCAGCCGTGGTGGACAAGGTGGTCCGCGTAGAAGCGCGGCCTTCCGAACGCGTCGAGGCTGCCAGTCTCGAACCCGCCGGACGAAATTTGCAAGAGGCTCTCAATCACCCAGCCAGGATGCACCGGGCAGCCTGAAATATTTATGACCGGCATCCCGGAAGCCGAGCGGAAGGAAACGCCGAGCAGCCCCCCCTTCTCGGGCCCCTCATAGGCGAGACCGCAAGCTTCGGTCACGTTGCCGCCCGCCGCCGTGACGCCGCCATAGGCAGCGCAAGTGCCGATGGCGAGGACGTAGCGCGCGCGCTTGGCCAGTTCCGCTATGACCTGCATCATCGGCGTATCGGTACCCGAAAGCATGTGAAAGCGGCCGGTCCCTTGCGGGCCGCGCATCACCGATCCTTCGAGGCACAGGATATCGAGAGGCCGTTCGCCCGAGCGCAGGTCCGCGATCAGCGCATTGAAGTCCGCGCCACCGGTCTCGCTCAGCGAGGGGTGGGCGAGAACGTCGATGCGGGCGAAATCGAGCGCGGAGACCAAATCCGGAAACTCGGCGCCAAGCAGGGACAACGTGCAGCCCCCGCACCCTCCGGACTGGAGCCACAAAAGGCTCAACCTATCGCGTGGCGTCACGTCAGGTGCCATGGCGGTCCATGGGAATGCAAAGTGTGAAGACCGCGCCGCCGTCCGCATGGTTCGCGGCACTCAGCCGCCCGCCAAGATCCTTGGCCAATCCGTAACTGAGATAAAGGCCGAGCCCCAGCCCCTTGCCAATCGGTTTCGTGGTGAAGAACGGCTCGAAGAGCTTCTGCGCGGCTTGAGGGGGGATGCCTGGCCCATGGTCCCGGATGCTAATGCTGACGAACTCCTCCGAGCACGTGGCGGCAATATCGATTTTCGGCGAGGCTTGCCCCTCCATGGAATCGAAAGCGTTTTGGATGAGGTTGACAAGGATCTGATGGACCGCGCCGCGTGCGCACCGGACTTTGAGGCCATCGGGCAAGGCGAACGAGACCTCTCCCTGCCCGCGCGCGGCCTTGACGACCCAGCTCGCGGCCGTTTGGATCACTCGCGTGAGGTCGAATTCCTCCACGGGTTCGGCTTGGCCGCTGGAAAACCGGCGCAAATCCTGGACAATCTCGCCCGCGCGGGTGGCGCCTTCGAGCGAGCCTTCGATCAGGGGTTCCATATCGGCGAGCGTGCGATCGATCTTCAGCTCTTTACGCAAGCCGGCGAGTTCTTCGGTCCCCATGCCGTTCTTCGTAGCGTCGAAGTAGCGATGGATGCGCAGGCAATATTTCTTCAGCGCGTGCATATTGGCGAAGACGAAGCTGATCGGATTGTTCAGCTCATGCGCGACGCCCGCGACAAGGCGTCCGAGCGCCGCCATTTTTTCCGAAAAGATGAGGTGCTGCTGAGCCTCTTGGAGCTCGCGATGGGCCACATTGAGGCGCTTGTAAGCGCGGCGCAACTCGCCGAGGGGACGCCCAGCCATGACGCCGCCGATAAATCGCCCCTTTTGATCGAAGCGCGCGGAGCAATTCAGTGCAAGGGGTGCGGACGCTCCGCTCGCATCGCGTAGCGCAGCCTCGCAATCGGCGATGGACCCGTCCTCCTTAAGCTGGGTGAGCATCAGCTGAGCGATGGTCAAACTTTCCGGCGCAAAGAGCGAGGCAAGCGGCTGGCCCAACAGATCGGCCTCGTTGTGCCCCGTCAATTTTTCAAGTGCCAGGTTGACCCGCTGGATGCGCCCGAACCGGTCGTAAACGGCAAGCACATCGGTCATGGACGCGAGCACACTCGCGATCAGTTGCTGAGCGTCTTCGAGCGCCGCGTTCTTGCGTTCGAGTTCGACCTGGTTCTCGACGAGTTCGGCGTAAACCGCGTCCATTTTATGGATGACGTCAATCCAGACATCCTCGTTCGCAGGCGCCTCGGGGAGCGCATGTGCGACGCCCACGCGTGAAAGAAGACTCGTCTGTTGGTTTGTCCGGTCCGGCATCGTTCTTAGCATCGGTTAGCTACTGTCCAGAGGCTACCTTTTTTTTCGGAGCGGCCGGTATCGCTTCGATTTTCTCAAGTCCGTAGCGCTCCAGTTTTGCGCGAAGGCCCACGCGTGACAGACCGAGCTCCTTGGCTGCCCTGCTTTTGTTCCAGCGATGCCGGATGAGGCATTCGCGAAGGATGCAGGCCTCCAAAGTTTCGATCCTTTCGCGCAAGGTCCCTTCGAGTCCGGCGGCGTCGATATCGCGAGCCGCGGCTTCGGTCTTTGGGGTTGCCTGTAAAATGCGCCGCGATAGGTGCTCCCTGCCGATCCAGCCCTCCGAAGGCCCCATCACGAGAAGATGCTGGATCTCGTTTTGCAGCTCGCGCACGTTGCCGGGCCACCGGTAGGACCTCAAGCACTGCATGGCCTCGGGCGAAAGGCCCCGCACAGCCCTGCCGAATTGACCGCGGCCCTTCTCCAAAAGCATCTGGCCGATGATGGGGATATCCATGGGGCGGTCGCGGAGCGGCGGGACGTGGATGGAAACGGTCGCGAGCCGGTAATAGAGGTCCTCGCGGAACCGTCCGGCATGCACTTCGGCTTCGAGATCGCGATTGGTGGCCGCGACGACCCGCACATCGATCTTGCGCATTTGCCGGCCGCCGACGCGCCGGATCTCCCCCTCTTGCAGCACGCGCAGGAGCTTGGCCTGAAAAGCTGGAGAGACCTCGCCGATTTCGTCGAGAAACACCGTGCCGCCATCGGCTCTCTGGAACAGCCCAATGTGGTCTTCGACGGCGCCGGTGAACGCCCCGCGGCGATGGCCGAACAATTCGCTTTCGAGTAGTTCGTCGGGAAGCGCCGCGCAATTTTCTGTAACGAAGGGTTTGTTCCAGCGCAGGCTGTTATAGTGCAGCGCCCGGGCGACAAGCTCTTTGCCAGTGCCGCTTTCGCCCGTGATCATCACCGATACATCGTAGGGCGCGGCGCGCCTGACGCGCACGCAAACCTCGTTCATGGGGCTCGCCCGGTCGCGAACGATGCCGTCCTCGCTCTCGAAGCGATCCCGGATTTCCTGCCGCCGCGC
>JBKQIH010000127.1:0-55276 GCA_052148445.1 Rhodomicrobium sp. | reverse complement strand
GACATTCGGGTCATTGGACGGTACGTCTCCTGCCGGAGGAGGACCGGCTGTGCAGGGCGGTTCCTCCACTACGATCAGGACGTGGGCTTCCTTGACAAAACGAGTTGGCAACGCATCGCCCAAAGAGGTCAAGGTATTCCAGCGAGAGCGTCTCGACAGGGTGCTGCACCACCGCCGGTGTGATTGTAAAGTGCCTCGATTTCTCAAAGCTGCCGCGCCGCTTCTATCTATTCGACACGTTTGAAGGCATCCCGAACCATCCGGGCATGACCGAACATGAGCACGGCATGAAGGAGCGGCAGAACCGCGCTGAAGTGCTTGACACAGCCATGCTTGAAGGCCGTGTTGAACGCAGGCAATTTATCGATGGAAAGCCCAGCGATAGCCCTCAACCGGGCAGCAATCGAGTTTCTTTTCGGCCGCCTTGTCCCGCGAAAGCCCGTTGTGCTGGAGTTCATTCGTCTGCCTCGGCAATTCTGAGCGTTATGATGCCCTCCTCAGCGAGCTGCAAAGCTTGATTGGCGATTTCGCGGCGGGCTGTTTCGACCTCCTTCTGACTAAGAGGGGCCGCAGTCGCTAAATCTTGCTCAATGACGCGACGTGTCCGCATCGGCACAGAAGACAGTATGAGCTCTTTAAGCGCGGAATCGGCGCCATTCAGAGCGGGAACGATCTGGTCCGCTTCAACGCTTTCGAAGAGGAGGGTTCGCGTTTTCGCTGGGAGTTTCACAATGTCGGCAAATGTAAACAAGAGGCTGCGGACGGTCTCGGCAGCCTTCGGACGTGTTGCGGCCAAGCTTTCCAGCACCTCGTCCATGTCCCTCTTGCTGAGCTTGTTAATAATTTTTGCAAGCCGGGCATGCGTGTCCTGGCCGCTGGTCCGGGCGACCTTCAGCAAAAGCTCTTCGCGCAAGACCTGTTCGAGAAGGCGCAAGGAGTGCTGAATCACGAGCTTGTTCGTCAGCATCCGCCGCATGACCTCGTTACGCAAAGCGCTTGGAAATATCGCCACAACCTCCGCCGAGAGCGAAGCCGGCACTTTCGAAAGAACGAACGCAATTATTTGCGGATGTTCCCTGCTGAGAAAATGCGCAAGGACTTGAGCCTGCGTCTCTGCAAGACGCGGCCAGATTGCCTCGTTCATGCGCGAGCGCACGTCCGACATGATCTGCCGCACCTGCTGTGGCTCTAAAACTTTGTCCAGAAGCTCTTCAATCTGCTCGGCAGAAGCCCTAACGCCTCCGTCCAGCCCCACCATCTGGCCAATGAATTCATTCGCTATATCTTCGAGCGCAGTGTACGGAACCGCCCCGAGATCCGATCCCGAGCGGGCGATAGCCCGGATCTCATTTTCGCCTAAATGCGCTAGCATCCGCGATGCGTTGTCGGTGCCCAAAGCGAGAAGCAGAGCGGCTGCTTTTTCCGCGCCTTTGAGTTTTCGCGGCGCCTGCGGCGCTAGGGGGTTCGTTTCCATTATAGCAAAACCAATCGCAGCAAAGAGGACAGGTCAGCGAAAGGCGATTCGACTTGCGCCGGCCTCGCGTGACGCAGCTTTGCTGTGGTGGATTAGCGCCAAAGGGAAGCACTGCACAAGGATTCCAGCCGGGATCAAATGGGTACGGGTTCGCAGCGACACGCTGCGCCGAGAGGCATTTTGCCCGAGACGGAGGCCGGCAGATGCAACGCTACGATTTGCGCGACCGCCAGTCGAAAAAAATCGAGGGTTTCCTGCCGGGCCGGGAAGGCCATGTGGGCGGGACCGCTGCGGAGCCGGTTCAAGGTCCAATTCGATGACCGCACCGAGAAGCTCAGAATTGGTCACCTTGCCTGTGCTCACTTTAGGAGAACCGGGCGCTATAATTTCGCCGGACAGGCTCCGCGAAAGGCCAAAATAGCATCGTCAATTAGCCGGTTGGCGGCCGCCATTACTGATGTTGCGGCGCATTTGCCTTCTTTTCCGTGGTGATCGGGATGGCATTGCTGCGCAAATTCCCGCCTGAGGTAACGAAGTTCCTCAACGGTTGTAGCCTTGCTAATTTGTGCTGCTAGTCCGGATAGCGAGTACTGAGCCAGGACCTGCGTTTCTTCCAGCATTTCACTATAGAATGGCGGCATTCGGGATAGATTTGGCGCCTTTTGCGCACAGAGCTCCACCATCGTAAAGGCTACGTTCGATGAAATCTTAAATTTCGGCTCGCATAGTCTTTGTTCCCAAGCCTCTTCTACATGCTGATCGAGAAGCCGGCTAAAGGTTTCTGCCTTCATATAAGCCTCCATTCTCAAGACTAGATGAGAGCGCCGGTATAAGTGATCACGGGAAGCCTGCCTTTAGCTACGCAATAAATCAACAAAGGCGTTACGAAACGGTTAACGGCTCAGTTTCATTCGATTTAATATTTAAGCGCACTTCGAATCAAAAGCACCGAATCGAAAGACGCTGTTGGCCGCATTTGGCAATCGCTAAAACTTGAACGTAGCTTTTTGAGTTTTTGCAATCAGGCTCAGGCAAGTTAGGCGACATATAAAACCTGACAAAGGGAAAAGTTGTGACCATTGCACTAGGATTAATCGTGACCCTGGCTTGCATGCTGGGCTCCTTCGTGTTCATGGGCGGACATATCGGCGCGATTTGGCAGCCTGGGGAATATGTTATCATCTGCGGAGCTGCTGTCGGAACATTCATTGTCGCAAACCCCATGAAGGTTATCAAGGACTCCGGCAAAGGAATCGTTGAAGCACTCAGGAATGCGGAACCAAAACAGTCGGAATATCTTGCTGTACTTGGTGTTTTGTATTCGATTATGCGAGAGTTGAAGGTAAAGTCAAAGAATGAAGTCGAAGTACATATCGAAAGCCCAAATGACTCTCCAATCTTTACAAAATATCCGGAAGTTTTGCAAAACAAAGCTCTTACTCAATTTATTTGCGACTACTTCCGTCTCTATATTATGGGTAATGCGCGGCCCGACGAGATCGAGTCTCTGATGGACGAGGAGATTCAAACCATCCGGCACGACGCCTTGAAGTCCTATCAGGCCCTTTCGACAATTTCGGAAGCTTTCCCGGCACTTGGCATCGTCGCGGCGGTGCTAGGTGTTATCAAGGCGATGGCCGCGCTCGATCAGCCGCCGGAAGTTTTGGGCGAGCTGATCGCATCTGCCTTGGTGGGAACCTTTGCGGGTATCTTTTTCTCCTACGCCGTGGTTTCGCCTATCGCGACGAAAATCAAGGCGGTGAGAGAAAAAAAATTGCGCCTTTATTTGCTTGTGAAACAAAGCATTCTTGCGTTCATGAACGGTGCCATGGCGACGGTCGCCGTCGAGCATGGACGCAAGATGATCTCCGCCGGCGAGAGGCCTAGCATCGATCAGGTCGAAGGAAAATTGAGCGGCGCTGACAGCGCGGGCGCCGCCATCAGCAAAAAGTCTGCCTAACAGGTGATGACATGAACCCTGCACCGCAATCCCTAGAAGCCATTCTCGCGGAAGGAACGACCATGCAGCCAGCCTCCGCCAACGCCGCCGATCCCGCTACTCCGCCGGAGCAAGCGGAAGGCAATATGGCTATGGTGCTGAAGATCCCGGTAACCTTAAAGGTCCTGCTGGGATCCGCGTCCATGCCGATCTTCCAGCTCGCGAAACTGGGCCGTGGCGCGGTGATCCCTCTTGACCGCAGGGTCGGCGAGTCCGTCGACGTCTTGGTCAATGGCCGGATCATCGCACGCGGAGAGATTGTCGTGCTCGACGAGGACGGCTCGCGGTTCGGCGTCACACTTACAGAGATGACCGCAAATGCGAAGCTGCAAGGCTAAGCGAACCGCGCAAGTCCTTTGAGCGAGGAAGCCGAAACCAGCGGTAAGACCGAGCAGCCAACCGAAAGGCGCCGCTCGGAGGCGCTTGAGCGCGAGGGCGGCCCGTTTTCGAGAGAAGCAGGCACGGCAGCGATGCTTGTGGCGCTATCTTTAGTCATGGCCACGGCCGCATCGCCGCTTATCGGCCGCTCAGCACTTGAACTCGCAGTTTTCATAGAAGATCCCGGAGGCTGGCATCTCGAAAACGCGGAGGATGCGATCTTGCTCTTGCGGGCCGCCTTTTCGGCCGTTTCCAGTATCCTCTTTTTGTTCGCTGGCGCCGTGGCGTTGGCTGCGATTGCTTCTTCCCTCTTGCAAAATCCGCCGCGATTTATTTTTAGCCGTATCGCACCGGACCTCTCCCGGATCTCGCTTGGTGCCGGGTTTCGGCGTATCTTCAATTGGCAAGCGCTCACGGAGCTTTTGAAAGCCGTGGCGAAGATTGTGGCGGTCGCCCTCGCCGCCTTTGCCGGGCTTGGCGGGCTGGCGACCGGGTTTTACACCCTGCACAGTGCGCCCGACGCCATACCCGACCTCATCGCTCAGCTCGGTGTGCGGGTGCTTTTCATCTGCGCTGTCATGGCTACCGCGATCGCAGTGGCCGACATATTCTTTACGCGGACGGCGTGGAACAAGGCGCATATGATGTCAAAGCAAGAAATCAAGCAGGAGCTTAAGCAGGCTGAAGGCGACGTGATGCTCAAAGCACGCTTGCGGGCTATCGCCCGCGCGAGGATCAAGCGGCTTATGCTGCAAAGTGTGCCCAAGGCAACGCTCGTCGTGGCCAACCCGACGCATTACGCGGTCGCACTGCGATATGTCCGGGGCGAGGATACCGCCCCCAAAGTGCTCGCAAGAGGACAAGATTCAATTGCGCTGAAAATACGGGAAGTCGCAAAACAGCACAATGTCCCTGTCTTTGAAGACAAGCTGCTAGCAAAATCCCTGTTCGAGGCAACAAAGGTAGACCAGCATATTCCACCTGAGTTCTATAAGGCGATCGCCGGAATCATTATTTTTCTTAACTCGAAGTCACATCCTCGCCAGCCCAAGGGGCTAACCACGCCGCCTAAATCTTCCCCCGCCAAGTACCGCAAGGCTGGCACAAGGCGAACAACCTAAACGGCATATAAGTTGCCGCGCGGAGGGTTCGGCATATCTCAGCGAATGGGTGCTGACATGATCACTGACAATATATTCGATCTGGCCGCGCACCAGGCCTCCTGGCTTCTCGCGAGGCAGAATTTGGTTGCTCAGAACGTAGCCAATGCAAATACGCCCGGATACAGGGCTGCGGATTTGCAGCCGTTCGAGGCCAGCTTGCAAGGAGCATCGCTGCAACTCGTAACTACTTCTGCCGGCCATACCAGTATTTCCGGGAATGAACCTGCCGCCGCGGATACGGCAGACGATGTCACCGAGGCGTACTTTTCCGGCAACGATGTCGGTCTGGAGCAGGAGATGGTGAAGGCTAGCGGGATCTCCCGCGCTTTCGCGCTCAACGCCGCTGTTGTGAAGGCTTTCAACGGAATGCTTCTGCAGGCAGCTAAGGGCTAAGGCGCAATGGATAATCTTGCAGCCACTTTCGCGGTCGCGAGTTCGGCGCTTAATGCTCAGTCGCAGCGCATTCGCGTCGCGACGGAAAATCTCGCCAATGCCGAGTCCACAGGCAACACGCCAGGCGCGATCCCGTACACGCGGAAATTGATCAGCTTCGAATCGGAACTGGATCAATCGACGGGCGCCAGCCTCGTTACCGTTGCCGGCAGCGATTTGGATACCTCGCCTTACCGCATCGAAAAGATCCCCGGTCATCCGGCTGCCGATCGATCCGGTAATGTCAAGCTGCCTAACGTCAACGTCGCGGTGGAGTTGGCCGACATCCGTGAGGGCACGCGATCTTACGATGCCAATGTGCAAGTCATCAAGCAAGCGCGCGACCTCGTCAACATGACCATCGACCTGCTGAGGACTTCATCATGACCATTAACGCCATTTCATTCTCCTCACCGGCACTTACCGCCGCCGCTGCAGGGAAAGACAGCGCCGCTGCTCAAGCTGCTGGTTCGTCCGATTTTGGGAGCGTCTTGGAGGGCCTCGCAAAGCAGGCCGCATCCGCGCTTAAGACTGGAGAAGACACGGCAATAGCGGGCCTTCAGGGGCAGGCGCCGGTTCAAAACGTGGTTCAGGCCGTCATGCGCGCGCAGACCTCGCTTCAAACGGCGTTGGCTGTCCGCGACAAGGCGATCTCTGCCTATCAAGATTTGATACGTATGCCGATCTAACGGGAGGAATTGATGCGCGCACTTTCTATCGCAGCCACCGGCATGTCCGCGCAGGCGCTCAACGTCGAGGTCATCGCGAACAACATAGCCAACGCGAACACAACCGGCTACAAGCGATCTCAGGCGCAGTTTTCTGACCTGATGTATCAAGCGGAGCGGAACGCCGGAGTTCCTAACCAGGCCGGGGCGGGCGCGATTCCGGAAAGCGCGCAAGTGGGCCTTGGGGTTCAGCCTATCGCGATCCGCAGTTTGAATCTCCAGGGTCCGATCACCAGCACGGGCAACCAGCTCGATCTGGCGATTAACGGCCGCGGCTGGTTTCAAGTTCAGGGGCCGAACAATCAGATCCTGTACACGAGGGCCGGTACGTTAAGCAAGAATGCTCAGGGCCAGCTCGTAACCCAGGACGGTTATTTGGTCATACCGAATATCACCTTTCCTTCGAATACAGCCAATATTCAGATCAACCAGACCGGCGCGGTTTTCGCCGACCCCGGGACGGGTGTGCTGTCGCAGGTAGGCCAGCTTACAATCGCGACCTTTGCGAACGATGCGGGCCTGCAGGCGCTGGGGGGCAACCTCTACCAGGAGACGGCTTCGGCGGGAAACCCGCAGGTTCAGAACCCCGGCCAGCCCGGATATGGAACGATCCAGCAGGGTTACATCGAGGGCTCAAACGTCGATCCTGTGCAGGAGATTACCAATCTCATCTCGGCGCAGCGCAACTATGAAATGAATTCGAAGGTCCTTCAGGCCGCGAACGAGATGTATCAGACGATAGCTAAGAGCTAACCGATAACCCGGTGTTGACATGCAAAAGGCATTCTTGCGGGCAGCTGCCGCCATCGTTTTGCTCCTGCCGCAGGCGGGGGCGGCGTTGGGTGGGGGCGGGAGCGTGGCCTATCCGGTCTTAAAGCAAATGGTCTATCCGGGGGATATCATCACGGACGACATGATCGCGATGAAACGGGAGGCCCAGCTTACCGGTTTCGGGCCGGTCGTTACCGACCGGCATATGCTCGCCGGGAAAGCGGCGCGGCGCGCTCTGCTGCCGGCGCAGCCCATCCCGAAGAACGCGATCAGGGAGCCTTACGCGATTTTGCAAGGTCGAACCGTAACCCTGTTTTTTCAATCCGGACTCATCACCATAACCGGGATCGCGACAGCACTCGAATCCGGTAGCGCGGGAGAGACCGTCAACGCGCGCAACACGGATACTGGCATTGTAATCCGGGCTCTGGTGCAACCCGATGGCACTTTGAGGGCTCAATGATGATCAGGCCTTTCCTGCTCGCGATTCTCCTAGCGGCGCCCGCGGATGCTGCGACGCGCATCAAGGATATTTCCCTCGTCAAGAACGTGCGGCCGAATCAGCTGATTGGGTACGGCATCGTCGTTGGGCTGAATGGGACGGGAGACACGTTACGCGGATCGCCGTTCACCAGCCAATCCATTCAATCCATGCTCGATCGGATGGGCATAAATATTCGCGGCAACAACACGAACAATAATAATCCCGTGCAGACGAAAAACGCGGCGGCGGTCATCGTAACGGCGGAACTCCCTGCTTTTGCGGGCGATGGGTCCCGCTTGGATGTGACTGTGTCCTCGCTCGGAAACGCCACCTCGCTCGCCGGCGGCACTCTAATGCTCGCGCCCCTGTCCGGGGCCGACAATATCATATACGCCGCAGCGCAAGGTCCGGTCAGTATCTCCGGATTCCAGGCCAACGGCCGGGCGGAAACGCTAACACAGGGCGTCCCGACCGCGGGGCGGATCGCGAACGGCGCCTTGGTAGAGCGCAAGCTTCCGAATGTCCTCGAGCAAGAGAAGTCCTTCACGCTCGAGCTGTTTAATCCGGATTTCGCCACCGCGACCCGTGCCGCTGCCGTAATCAACACCTATACACTCGAACGCTATCGCGGCCGCGCGGCCCGGGCAGAGAATTTGCGTTCCATCAGCTTGCTAAGGCCGCCAAAGCTCGATGCGGCCCGCTTCTTGAGCGAGATCGGCGAATTGACGGTGGAGCCGGATACTCCTGCGAAAATAGTAATCGACGAGAGAAGCGGCACAGTGGTGATCGGCCGCGACGTTCAGATAACGACAGTCGCGGTTGCCCATGGAAATATCACTGTCCGTGTCAGAGAGGCACCGAAGATCGTTCAGCCTCTGCCATTTTCCAAGGGTGAGACCGCTGTCGCGTCTAGAACCGCGATCACCGCGGACCAGGCGGGCGGCAGCCTTACGATCGTTGATGGAGACAATTTGCAGACGCTCGTCACCGGCCTCAATAGGATGGGGCTTAAGCCGCAAGGGATTATTGCGATTTTACAGGCCATCAAATCGGCAGGCGCACTGCAAGCAGAGCTCGTCGTCCAATGAACGGGCGCACCTGCATCCGATCGTTATTGCTGCCCGCGCTACTCGCAGTTGGCGCGCTGAGCCTCCCCTGCTCCGCGGAGGTGCCAAGCTGGGGCTGGAAGGCGGAAGAGGTTACGCCCTATGCACTCCCAGACAAGGCCAAGGCTAGCGATGCCAAGCCGGCATGGGGAACGGCGACTGTCGTGGTTCCTGCTGAGCCTTCGAAGCCGGTGAAGGACTCGAAACCCCTCACCCCTGCCGAGCCTCTGGCATCGGTCAAGGCTTACTGCCACAACATCGAAGATGCGGCCCTGGACGCGCGTTTCCTTTTCCAAAAGGCTGAGCTCATACGCCTGCAAGAAGAACTCGCCAAACGCACCTCAGCGCTAGAAGCCAAAAGGGCCGAATATCAGCAGTGGCTCAAGCGCCGCGACGAATTCATCGCCAAGGCCGAAGGCGGCTTGGTCGAGCTTTATTCAAAAATTAAGCCCGATGCGGCCGCCGCTCAGCTGGCGGCGGTGGACGAGGAGGCTGCGGCCGCGCTGCTATTGCGGCTTAACGCAAGAAATTCCAGCGCTATCCTCAATCAGATGGACAGCACCAAAGCGGCGCGTCTGGTTTCGGTGATGATCGGCGCGGCGAAACCGGAGAAGGCGCCGACGCCGGCAGCAGTGCCAGGCGCAGGCGGCAAGGATGAAACGGCCGAACCGGCGGAGAAAAAGCTATGAGGAAGGCAGCTATAGCCGCCGGTTCGCTCGCATTCCTCTTGAGCGGCTGCATGGACACCCTAACCGGCGCGTCGAAGGACACCAAGCTCTCGCCTGTCGGTACCGGCCTGGCACAGCCCCCAGCGCCAATCCTAAGTATGCCCGCGACGCCCGTCTCCTACACGACGGGAGCTTCGCTCTGGCAGGACGGAGGCGCCGATCTTTTCAAAGACCCTCGCGCCGGCCGGGTCGGCGATGTGGTGACAGTAAAGATCCAGATCAAGGATCAAGCCTCGCTCAGCAATTCGACGAGCAGCTCGCGCGATTCCAGCCGCGAATTAAACATCACGAATACCGCAAATCTAAGTTACTCGGGTCTTTCGCCGCATCTAAACACACAAAGTAGCGCCCAGCTCGATCCGAAAATCGCGTCTAACTCATCCTCGGCTGGGCAAGGCGCGATCCAGCGTTCGGAGACCATCGATTTGCTCGTCGGCGCGGTGGTAACTAACGTTTTGCCCAACGGCAATCTTGTCGTCAGCGGCAGGCAGGAAGTAATGGTGAACGGCGAAGTCCGCGAACTTCTCGTGTCCGGCATCGTCCGTCCGCGCGACATCGCGACCGACAACAGCATCTCCTACGATAAGATCGCGGAAGCGCGGATTTCTTACGGCGGGCGGGGCCGCGTAATGGAAGTGCAGCAGCCTGCCTGGGGTCAGCGCCTGTTCGACAAGATCAGTCCTTTCTAAGTGCCTAACGCGGAGTGGAAAGCGTCACGATGGCCGGCAAGGGATCGTCTATAGGGCCGATTTTGGGCGCGGCGCTCGGGACCGCGGCCGCGATCGGCGGGGGATTCGTTTTCGGTGCGGTGCACGATAGTGAGCCCGTAAATAGCGCTGCTGAACCGCCAGCCCTTCCCAAAGCCGCAAAGACCCCGGAGGCGGAAGTTAAGCTGCTGGCTCCCATCATCACGAACCTCGCATTCCCAAGCGGAACTTATGTGCGGCTGGAGGTGGCGATCGTCGTCGAGCCGGGAACCCCCGATTCCAGTGCATTGGCGGCAAAGGTTGCGGAAGATATCGTGGTGTTCATGCGGACTGTGTCGATCGCCGAACTGCAGGGCCCCACGGCTTTTCAGTATTTCCGGGAAGATTTGAAGAAGCGTGGCATCAAGAAGGGCGGAGGCAAGGTACGCGATCTTTTCCTTGTCGCCTTCATTGTCGAGTGATCGCGGCCCCAAACCAGGTCCGCAGAAAGAAATCAAGGGTATTTAAATGTCCGGCTTGTATTGCAACGCATGTATGTGCGCCCAGCGCGGAATCTGGTTGAGGCATAGGCTGGCGACTGAGCAGACGCTTAACGGCAGGATTCAGCCAAAGCGGATCTTGGGGACTGCGGTCAATCGCCTCGCCTGTCTGGTTCTGGCCGCAGCCCTGTCCGCCCTGCTCGCGGCAGCACCGGCCGCTGCGCAGGATGGAGGTTTTTCCACGATTCTCACCGATGCGAGCCACGCGACGTCGTCGCGTATCATTCAACTCATCCTGGCTGTGACTGTTTTGTCTGTCGCACCTGGAATTCTCGTGATGGTGACCTGCTTCACCCGCTTCATAATCTCGCTTTCCTTCCTGCGAGCGGGCCTTGGACTACCTTCGACGCCTGCAAATATCGTTCTCATCAGCCTCGCCCTTTTCATGACGCTATTTACGAT
Organism: Rhodomicrobium sp.; assembly: GCA_052148445.1. Taxonomy (GTDB): domain Bacteria; phylum Pseudomonadota; class Alphaproteobacteria; order Rhizobiales; family Rhodomicrobiaceae; genus Rhodomicrobium. Next base: position 44,365 of record JBKQIH010000127.1, on the reverse strand, counting down.
GGGGCCCGTATTCGACAAAGCTTGGGAAAACGGTCTGAAACCTTTCATGGACAACAAGCTGGCCGAGGAGGAAGCGTTCAAAAGCGTCAGCGATCCCTTCCGGGAATTCATGGGTGCGAATGTGCGGCAAAAGGACCTCGCCTTATTCTCCGAGCTTGCGCGGCCGCAAAACGCGGCGAACCCTGCCGAGGCCCCGCAGTTGCGTACGCTCATCCCCGCTTTCATGATCTCGGAGCTTCGCCGCGGCTTCGAGATCGGCTTCCTCATCATGCTGCCTTTTCTCGTCATCGATCTCATCACGGCAACGCTGACGATGTCGATGGGCATGATGATGCTTTCGCCTCAAACCATATCGCTGCCTTTCAAAATTCTATTTTTCATCCTGATCGATGGCTGGAACCTCTTGATCGGAGGCTTGCTGCGATCTTTTCACTAGCGAATCGCATCGGAATCGGGCCTTGTAATGTTTTTTTTATCGCCGTGAGCGCGGCGGTGAGCATGTTTACGTTTTATTAAGAAATTCCGCGTTTTCTAGACTTATACAGGAGCGAGCTCAACCTACGCCGTGAGGCTCGCAGGCATGAAGCCGGTCCTGTATGCCGGTTCAATTCCGGTATGTCCCATAAACCCGTATTCAAAGGGACATCTCCATGATTACAAGTAGCATCCTCACCAACGTCGCCGCCAACACGGCACTCCTAAATCTTGAAAACACCAATACAAATCTCAACAACGTCCAAAACGAAATCTCGACAGGCCTCGCCGTTAACAGCGCGGCGGATAACGCATCATATTATTCCATCGCATCGCTATTGCGCAGCGACAGCAGCGCCCTATCGACCGTATCCGACACGCTGAACCTGGGCGATTCATCGCTCTCCGTTGCCAGCACGGCGCTCTCGCAAACGCAGACGACGTTGAGCGACATCAACAATCAGCTTGTAGCTGCCTCAGCCCCTGGCGCGGACCTCTCTACAATTCAGCAGACGATTTCAGCCGATCAAGCCGAATTGAAAAACATTGCACAGTCTGCAAGCTTCAATGGGCAGAATTTCCTGTCAGTCGATTCGTCGGCTTCCGGCTATAACCCGACGAAGAGCTTTGTTGCATCCTATTCGCGCGACGCCTCAGGTGCGATTTCAATGGGCTATATCAGCGTCGACACCGCAAACACGACCCTATTCGACAGTGGCTCCGGAGTTTCGGCGTCTCCAGGCACGGGGCAGACAGCCTCTGTTACGACACCTACCAGCGGATTTACCGAAGCAGCAAGCGGCTCGGCCAATGACGGTAACGGCACCGGCACAGCAACTTTCGATAGCTCCGCAGGGACGCTGACGTTTACGTCATACTCGGGGGATGCGGCCAATCCCTATGTAGCGGCAACCGGCGGCGGTTCGGCCACCCAGGAGAAATCTTTTACTACGGCGATATCGGTGCAAAATGCCAGCGCTTCTAGCAGCGTGACAAAAACGGAGGGATCAAGCTCGGTGTCAGCAGCTACGCTGGCCACCAACGGAGACGTAGCAGGCCAGATTGCGACGAGTTCCGGACATCAGGCCAGCTGGAGTTCCGCAAATGGTGGCACCTTGTCGTTCTATGTGGCGGAAAGCAACGGCGCGGCGTCGGGCTCCTCCACAACCTATACCTACAACAAGTTTTCCGTGACAGGCGTTAGCAGCCCAGGCGGTATTCTTGACAAGGCCGATACGACGACAACAGGCAGCTATACCGACGCCAGCGGTAATACCACGACTACAACGGCGGGCACGGGCGTCTCCATTTTCAACATGAACATATCGAACCTGACGGATTCGGCTCAAGATCTCGCGACGCTGAATGCCTATCAAAACCAGGTCAATGCCGCGCTTACTTCTGTTTCCGGAGCTGCATCCACTCTCGGTACAGCGCAGTCGCGCATCGAGGCCCAGTCGTCTTTCGTATCCAGCCTTCAGACGTCGCTAAACAACGGCGTAGGCTCGCTTGTCGATGCGGACCTGAACGTGGCATCCACAAAGCTTCAAGCCCTGCAGGTGCAGCAGCAGCTTGGCGTACAATCGCTTTCGATCGCCAACCAGTCGTCTCAAGCGATTCTGAAGCTCTTCCAGTAAAGCGGTTTTCGTAGCAGGCGCGCACAACTAAGCGGCGCCTGCTACGCACAAGGTTACTCGCGAATTATCCTACCGTGAATCGGGCACCGGGGGATGTTATGGCGGGTAGCGATCAACTTGAACGGCTATGGGCGAGCCTTATTGGGCTTGGCCCGCAGCGGCTCGCGGCGCTCGCCGCCGTCGGCCTTTCTATTTTCACTGCCGTTGGCTTCGGAAGCTATTACCTCAGTAGACCAGATTTCGAGGTGCTCTATGTGGGGCTGTCTCAGTCCGATGTGGCCCGCATGGGCGCAGTGCTGCGCGAGTCTGGAGTCTCCTTCGACGTCAATGCCGAAGCGACCAAGGTCTTCGTGAAGCGCGGCGACACGGCGCGCGCGCGCATGCTGCTTGCGGAAAGGGGCCTGCCCAACAGCGCAACGGCGGGCTACGAGCTGTTCGACAAGCTTGGCCCCATGGGCCTCACCTCGTTCATGCAGAACATTACGCGCCTGAGGGCCCTTGAGGGCGAGATTGCGCGCACGATCCAGGCAATGAAGGGCATCAAGGCCGCACGCGTTCATCTGGTCTTGCCGGATCAAGGGTCGTTCCGGCAAACACCTCAGCTTCCTTCCGCCGCGGTCGTCATCCGAACCGAGTCCGCGGAGCCGCCGTCCGCCGCCGCAATCCGGCAATTGGTCGCATCGGCCGTGCCGGGGCTCGTCCCGGAACATGTGGCAGTGCTCAGCGCCGATGGAACCATCCTTGCCGCCGGGGGCGAGCAGAGCGGAGCCTTAAGTGGCAGAATGCTCGAACTTGAAAAGCAGGTCAGCCGGGAAATCACCGAGAATGTCCGGAGGACGCTTACCCCATTTCTAGGGGTTGGCAATTTCGAGGCAAGCGTCACCGCAAGGCTTAACCTCGACAAGAAGCAGATCAACGAAACGGCCTTCGACCCCGAATCGAAAGTGGAGCGATCGACCCGGACCATCAAAGAAAGCGGCAGTTCCCAGAATGCGGCGGGCAAATGGAATGTGAGCGTGGAGCAGAATATTCCTGGCGATCAAGGGCCGCCCAAAGCCTCCGGTCAATCAAGCCGAGCTACCGAGCGCAAAGAAGAAATCACCAATTATGAGGTCAATTCGAAAACTGTAACGACGGTGAGTGACGGCTACAAGATCGATAATATCACTGTTGCGGTGGTGGTGAACCGCAAGCATCTGCTTGCCTCCGCGGGCGGCAAGAGCTCAGGGTCCTCGCTTGAGGAGCTGGTCAGCTCGGTGGAAAAGCTCGCTGCTTCCGCGGCCGGAATACAACCGTCCCGAGGCGACAAGGTTACAGTCGCCGCAGTTGAATTTGCTCCGGGCAACGGTTTCGAGCCGATTCCCGCTCCAACGGTATGGGAGGAACTAGCCGGCCAGACTGGGAGCTACATGCTTGCCGCAGCCATTGTTCTCTCAACGATAATTTTTGTTTCTCTTGGGCTTAGGCCTGCTATTCGCCTGATTCTCGCGAACAACGACACCCGGCAGGCGCCCACGGCGCTACAACTTCCGCGAGAGGCCAAAGCTGCACTCGCCATGGAACCGCAGGCGCTGACGGCGGAGCCCCAAGTCTTGCAAGCGCCTCTCCCGGCGCCGCCTTCGCTGAAGAAGCAGCCCCTGATTAAACAGGTAGAAAAAGCCATTGCGGAGAATGAGGAGCAGGCCGCCGCGGTGCTGAAAGAATGGATCGCGGAGAGCTGACATGGAGGCCGTTCCCATTAAATTCTATCTCGACCGCAGGAGCCGGGAAAGTTCGAACATCTCCGGCGATCCGCAGCGTGTAGATATTCAAGCGGCCGTCGAGGTTTGGCATCAAAAAGGCATCATGGAAGGATTGGAGCAGGCAAAGGCCTCCTGCGAAGCCGCCGTTGCCAAGCAGCGAGAAGAGTGCAAGCTCATGATTGAGGCGGCGCGGAAGGCTTGGTCTGAGACAGACAGCGCCTCGCTCGCGCGCCAAATTGAGAGCGCCGCTGACGCCATTAAATTGGATATCGCCGATGCCGTCGCACGGATTCTCAAGCCGCTCGTCGCTCAGGCGCTAATCGGCCAAGCATTAGCTAAACTTGCAAGTGAAATCGATAAGCTACTTTCACGTGATGATGCGATACAGCTGAAAATTTCAGGGCCTGCGGACTTGGTCTCGGAGCTACGCAAGCGAATTCCTCCGCATACGGCCGTGACTTTCCTCGTTGGAGACAAGTCTGAAGTTACGGTCTTCGCAAATAAGACTGTGATCGAGACACGGTTAGGTGAATGGCTAGCGCGTATAGGAGTAGACAGTCATGCTCAAGAACAAGAAGGGTAAGGAGTCGCAACACTATAATATCATTGTAAAAAAGAGATCGTCTGGCGGCGAGGATTGCCATCACGGCGGGGTCTGGAAAATTGCTTATGCCGACTTCATGACGGCGATGATGACGTTTTTCTTGGTGATGTGGCTGATCAATTCTAGTTCTAAGGAAAAGATTACGCAGCTGGCAAGCTACTTCAATCCGGTAAAGCTGAGCGACCGCACGGCGCCTGCAAAAGGTGTCCGGGAGAATCAGAGCAGCGGCGCGCAAGAGCAAAACGCGGCAACCACGAAGTCCGGCAAGAAACCTCCGAAACCGGGTGCAAGTCCGGCGGATGCTCAGCACTCGGCCGAAGAGGAGATGCTGTTCCGCAATCCTTTCGCTGTGCTGACGCAATTGGCTTCGCAGGCGGAGGGCTCCCTGGCGGCGGCGATGACGGGGACGAATTCGAGCAGCCTTGTTTCTCGCAGTCTTTCGCACGATCCTTTCCAAACCGATCCGGTAGTCGATCAGCCGCTCCGTCCATCCAAGTCCGCCAGTGGCAGTCAAGCCGGTGCAGGAGCGTTGCCACAGCCCGCAGCGACTACTCAATTGCCACCTGTGCAAGAAGAAAAGCCTGCAATCGCCAAGCCCCAACCGGTCGCCGCCGAAAAGACCGAAAACGCAGCAAGCCCTGAAAGCGAAGCAACCGCCGGCCGGTTACGAAAGGAACTTGCCAAGTTGATCGCTGAATTGCCGGAAAGCTTCCGCCCGAAGGCTGCAGTGCAAGCAACTCAAGAGGGCGTCCTTATCAGTATCACCGACGATTTGAATTTCAACATGTTCAAGATCGCCTCGGCCGAACCATCTCCGCAGCTGGTGCTCGTCCTCGATAGAGTTGGGCAGCTCATCAGCAAAAATCCGGGCAAGTTCATCGTCAGGGGGCATACGGACGGCCGCCCATATGCGGGCGATAATTACGGCAATTGGCGTCTTTCGCTCAATCGCGCCAACATGGCTTATTTCATGCTCCTCAGGGGCAAGGTTGACGAAAAGCAATTCTTGGCAGTGGAAGGCTATGCCGATCGCAGCTTGAGAAATAAAGCCGATCCGCTCGCCGGAGAAAATCGCCGCATTGAGATACTCATTAAGGGCCCCGAAAAATGATTTGGCGGGTAACAGCTTCCGCGTTCGCAGCGTTGCTGCTGCTTCCTGGCGCTGCCGGCGGGGCTGGATCTGAGGCGAAGTTGTTAAACCAGATCCGCGGTACCACGCAACTCTATGACAGGATTGCGGGCTGGGAGCCCTCGTCGCATGTAGACCTGCTGCAAGTGCGTGAACAGTATCGGAAATATCTGCGAGAGGCGGCGACGGCTCGCGCAAAGACACAGGAGCTAAGGGAACTTGCCGAGATCTTCGTGCTGAGCGGCGGCGAATCCGCGGAACTTGCGCCTTGGGCAGAAGGCCTTGACGAGGGTACCCTCGAAAAGAAGTTGTTCGAGGGCGTGATGGATTATGGCGAGGGAAATACTTCGGAAGCAGAAGCAAAGTTGCTTAGCGTCGACGCCATGAGTCTCGATCCCATGCGCGGTGGCCATTTGAGCCTCGCACAGGCGCTGCTTTCTAGCCGGGCCGACGTGAAACGTGCCTATGGCTATTTCCAGAACGCGGCCTTTCTTCTTCCTGGCACGCTTGTCGAAGAAGCTGCGTTACGGCAAACGGCCCTTTTCGCGGCCATGACCGGCGATGCGGCGCAACTCGGCTCTGCGGCGATATCCTATCTACGGCGCTTTCCGAGGTCGGATTACGTAGCGGGCTTTGAGACTCAGATCGCACTTTATATCCCGCGCATGCCTGGTGAGGGAGGAACGCTGGTTCTGGCCAGGATCTTGGCTGCTTTTCCCGAAGGCTGGGGCCGGTGTTTTGACTGTTTTCTCATGACCGTCGCCCAACACGCGATCCTCTTGGGAAAAATCGAACTCACCGTGGCTGTAACTTCGGCAGCCTTGCAGCATCTTCCCAAAGATCGCCCTCAACGGCAAAGGTTGCTGCTTTACTCGGGGTCTGCCCTAATCGTTACGGATCGATTTGATGAGGGATTGGAAACGCTCCGCTCGGTGCAGCGGACCCAACTCAATCCGGAAGATAGCGAGCTGCTTGACGCCTCGCTTGCGCTAGCGCTCAAGCTTCGCGAAATGCCGGCAGTGTTAACTCGAAGTGTGGGGGCCGATCCGCCTAGTTCTGCCGGTAGCCATCGGATATTTCCCCGTAGCGGTAGGAAAGAAGCTGCCGAGCGCACTTTAGCTGGCGCGGACGCGATTCTAAGAGATGCAAAGTAATGTCTCAGGCACCGGCTGTAGCTCCAAGGCTCGATCTCAAACCGCCGCACTGCGAGAAGCCGCTGCGGCGCGCAGCCGAAGACAAGGACGCGTTCGCAAGTTTGCTCAGCGGCAAGAGTGTGGAAGAAACCGGTTCCTGCCAATACATCATCCCAAGCGCTTTGGCGTTGCCCTCGGGCGGAAAAAGCCAATCAGCAGCGGTAAGCTTTTGGAATAGCCAGGATGAAGCAGACGCAACGACTGCGAGCCTGGATGCTGAAGCGCCGGAAAGCCGATCACACAAAAGGCAGCCAACAGCGTCAGTCTCGCAGGCTTGGAACACTCCAACTATTCCACTGGCATTGTCATCGCTTTTGCAACCGGCCAGCTGCAGCGAGCAAGCCCATCAAGCAGCCGCAGATGCAGGAGCGCAATGCGAAAAGCCGGGCAGCCAGTCCGAAGACCGGACATATGGCGCGATGCATAACACTACGCTCGATAATGTCGAGCCGGCCGGTTTTGCCTTATTGGGCGTAGAAACGCATTTCGCGTCACAAGCCGCGCAAAGTATCAAGCTCACGCAAGTTTTGGACGGGACAATGGCGGAGGGAAAAGGCACCGCGGAGGCGGGTGCCGATGGTTCCCGCGGCGCCGCTAGCGATAAAGAAGAAGATTGGGCCTCCACTTCTATCCCCGCCGGGACTGCCACACTGACAAAGCCCAATGGGCAGACAGGCTCCGATGCGGGCGGCTTTGCGCGGGAAGAGTTGACGCCGGCACCGCGGATGCCTACCGAGGCAGATGCTGCCGCTGGGCAGTGCCCAATCCCGGGGGCCGCAACGCCGATGCAACAGATATGCAAGGCCATCGAAGCCGCTGCGCCAGAAGCAGCGCACGCGCAAAATGAGACGCCGGACGAACAGCCCAACGCCTATCAGCCATTGAGAACCATCAAGCTCGCTTTGGAGCCAGCCAACCTGGGGACAGTCGCTATACAGCTTTCGCTATCAGGGGGCGAACTGGGAGTGAAAGTTGAAGCGAACGACGCCGGTACTGCTCAACTCCTGCGCCAGGAGAACGGCGGCCTCAAAGAGTTGCTGGAGTCGGCAGGCTACAAGGTGGGGATGCTTTCGGTACAGACCGTAACTCAGCCGCCACTGTTGGCGCAGCAGGCGGAGCCGCAGGGACAAAGCTTTTCAGGCATGGCGGGCGGCAATCGCGAAAACGGGGCTGACGAGCGGGCAGCGGACCGCAAACGTCAAGAGCGGAAGGAAAGCGAGTATGGGCGCACTGAGAGGGATATTAGGAATCGCGCTTTTTATGTTTAGTGCGGCTGCTAGCGCTCGTGAGGCAAATCTTTGCGAAAGGGAAATGACTCAGGCGGCCGCCAAATATGGAGTTCCACTAGGAGTCCTCTTCGCTGTCGGTCTCGCGGAAACGGGGGTCGGCGGCACGCTTCATGCCTATGCGCTCAATCTTGAGGGCAATACTGTTTATTCGCTGGGTAAAGCCGAAGCCATTAAGCGTTTCAACGCAGCCAGAGCGGGTGGCATGAAGCTGATCGACGTTGGCTGCATGCAGCTTAATTATTACTTCCATGGGGAGCACTTTGCCTCTGTAGCCGACATGTTCGATCCCCATAAGAACGTCGATTACGCTGCCCGGTTCTTAAGCGAGCTGAAACGTCGCGAAGGCAGCTGGACTATGGCTGTAGCGCGCTACAATGCGGGTAAAAATAACGATCCGGCTCAAAAACGTTACGTTTGCAGAGTGTTAGACCGGCTGGTGGAAAGCGGGTTTGGCGCCTGGACCGCTGGCAGTTCTGCTTTCTGCCGAAACGAGCTTCATGGGAAGAAGTCCCCCGAAGGTCCTGAAAACAGTCTCATGCAAGCTCCCTGAGTATAACTTAAGCGTAGCAAAAATGCGCCGAGTAATCCGCCGGTGCTCCCTTCCACACGCCGCCTCGGCCGGCATTGGCAAACGGCTAGAGGCGGCGACCGCTTAGAGGATGGCATGCAATCTACGCTTTATGTCGCGCTTTCCGCGCAGCTTGCGCTGCAAAACCGCCTAGAGACCATAGCGCAAAACATGGCCAACGGCTCCACCACCGGCTACCGCGCCGATGAGGTCAAATTCAACAGTGTGCTCTCCGATGCAGGGATGTTTGTATCCTCGGGAAACCCGGTGATTCGGCAAACCTCCGGTGAGGTCGCTAAAACCGGAAACCCCCTCGATTTGGCGGTGCAAGGGGAGGGCTGGCTTTCGATTTCGACGGCTCAAGGTCAGATTTATACTCGCGATGGCCGGCTGCAAATGAACTCCGCCGGAGCCGTGACGACTTTGGCCGGAGCACCCGTGCTCGATCCCGGTGGTGCGCCTATCCGATTAGATCCAAATGCAGGCCCGCCGCAGATTGCAGCGGACGGAACGATTGTGCAAGGTGGAAAGGGCACTGGCGTCATTGGGCTGTTCATGCTTCCAAGCAATGCCGTACTTTCCAGAGCTGAAGGTGGCGTCGCATCGAGTGTGCCAGGAGATCCGGTCGCCGATTTCGCTGTGAACCGCGTTCTGCAGGGCTATTTGGAGCAGTCGAACGTCAACCCTATCACGGAGATAACCCGTCTTATTTCCGTACAGCGAGCCTTTGAGGGCGTTAGCGCAGCCGTGCAGTCGGCAGAATCAAGCTTTAAGAACGCTATACAAACGCTGGGCGCATCGGCTTGATGGTTACACAGACACTGGGCGCATAATCCGGATGCGGCGGCCAGCGATCCGTACCCTCTCCAAATAGAAGAGGTGAGGTGAGGCTCGCCCTCTCTTCACGGCATCTTCTCATTCACTGCCAATACGTTTTCGCGGGAATACCATGGCAATCGGGAACGCCAATGTCTGTAGGTCTTAATCCGCTTGAGAATTTGGCGGCTCAGCTCGAAGCCGCCGCCGTCAGCCCAATGACCAACGTTTGGGGTAGGGTGACGGAGCTGACGGCAAGTCATGTCCGGATTGCGGGCTTATCGGAATTCGCAAAGCTTGGCGATTGGGTCTCAATCGAGACCGATAAGGGCCTCCAGATCGCAGAGGCGATCCGGATCGAGAGCGGCGCCATCTCGGTCCGCACCTTCGAGGACAAGGCCGGTGCTGCCATCGGCGCGAGAGCCAGAATCACGCCCCCGTTTGAGCTTTGGCCGCATGAAACATGGAGAGGGCGTGTCATCAACGCCCTTGCTCACCCTTTGGATGGCGGACCGCCGCTTCTCAAGGGCAACCGTTCGCTCACCCTCGACCGCGCGCCTCCCGCGGCTTTTCAACGGGAGCGGCTGAGCCAGCCCGTCTTTACCGGCGTGCGCGCAATTGATATGTTCACCACGCTTTGCGCGGGCCAGCGTATAGGGATTTTTGCCGGATCCGGCGTCGGTAAATCGACGCTGTTGTCGATGCTGGCCAAGGGAAATAAATTCGATACGGCTGTCTTTGCCGCGATTGGTGAGCGCGGGCGCGAAGTAAAGGAATTTGTGGAGGATGCCATCGCGGGCAGCTTGGAGAAAGCCGTCGTGGTGGTTTCGACAAGCGATGAGAGCCCCATGATGCGGCGGCTTGCCGCGAAAACCTCGCTCACCGTGGCCGAATATTTCCGCGACCAAGGTCATCGCGTTCTGCTCATATTCGATTCTATTACCCGGTACGCGCAGGCGGTCCGCGAGATTGCGCTTGCCGCGGGAGAACCGCCTGTAGCGCGCGGCTTTCCGCCAAGCGTGTTCACCGATCTGCCGAAGCTGCTCGAAAGGGCAGGCTGCGACGAACATGGTGCGTCGATTACCGGAGCTTTCTCGGTTCTTGTCGAAGGCGACGACCATAACGATCCCATCGCAGATAGTTTGAGAGGCATATTGGATGGCCACATCGTGCTCGACCGCGCGATTGCGGATCAGGGCCGCTTCCCCGCCCTCGATATTCTGGCCTCGGTCTCAAGATTGGCGATTCGTATTTGGACACCTAGTCAGCGCGCCGCCATCCGCGAACTTAAAAGCCTCATCGCAAGATACGAGGAGACACGTGATATCCGGCTCCTGGGCGGGTACAATGCAGGCGCGGACCTTGAACTCGATAGAGCCGTGGCTATTGTGCCCGTCCTTTACCGCTTTTTGACGCAAGGCCCAGGCGAGGTCCGGCCGGGCGAAACGCTTGACGAGATGCTCAGAGCTGTAGCGGGTAGCCAAGCAGCTGCAGAGGCACCGGTTGGTTCTGTCTAAGGCGGAAGAGGCCGCCAAACATCCCGGCCGGCCGGGTCGAAGCCTTTGCCAGCGGCGAGCACCGGCCCGGTTTGAAGCCCGTCACGCGGCGCGTCTGGGCGCCCATCGGTGAGCGGTCCATCGCACCTGGTCATCACCGCCTTCGTCTCGCCCGCAACAGCCGAAAGCTTCTGGTATATCTCCAACGGCGTATCGAAGCCGTCCTTCGAGGCGCTGCTCGAAACCTTCGCACGCGAAGCTGGCGCCGGCCGGTGCCGGACCATCATACTCCTTCTCGATTATGCGGGCTGGCATAGCAAGGCACGTTTGAAGGTCCCCGAAGGCGTAAGGCTGATCCCTACGCGCCGGAGTTGCAACCGGACGAAACGCTACGGGCGCTCACCGATGAGCCCATCGTCAACAAGCATATCGATACGATCGAGGAACTGGATGCGATCATGGCCAGCCAATGCGCCGCCCTTGCCACCCAGCCCGGCATCGTCAAAGCCCGCGCTGGATTCCACTGGTGGCCAAAGATCGCCAACGCGAACTAATGAAGGGCAGAGCGTACCACACAACGGCGGAAACTAGCGCGGTTTGTAGGAGAAGTTCAGCTTGCTGATGCTGAACGGCGCCGGCAGCCACCAGGCGCCTTCCTGATCCGTGGAGGCCCACAGCTTGAGCAACTTCGTGCCGGCCTTGGAATCGACCGCCTGCAACACCGCTGAAGCCGACGCGCAGTTTGCGGAGGGAAACCCAGCGAACACGACGCGTGTCTCCTCGCCGTCGCCCGGCTCGATCGCCGCTAGCTTCAGCTCCCTCAGAATGGCTTCGCCATGAATAGGCTCGACCACGGCAAGCGAGCGGTTCGGCAAGGCGGCAGGCCTGCCGCGCAACTCTCCGCTGGCGTCCGCTTCCTGGATCGAAGGCAAGATGAGCGAAACACGCCCGCGAAAATCCGCGCCGGTGAGCACCCCGGCGACACGGCCCTCGGCGTCCACTCCTGCGGCGCCCGAATACCCCCAGGCGACACCCGCGACACCGGTGGTCTCGCCAACCATCAATGGTCCATTCGCGCGCACGGAAAGGCCATCGAGGGCGGCGAAGCGTTTTTCCGCGGCGGGGCTGCTAAAGCTATCGATACGCAGGACCGCGATGTCATTGACCGTCAAGTCGACGCCCGCAGCCTCGATTTTTTTTGCAGACCCGGCGGCGGCAACGCCGGGGACCCCAAGCGGCACTCCATCGGAGAAGAGCACAATGAAAGTGGAGCCGTTGACGCCGGAATCGATCACGTGGCGGGCGGTGACAATCCGGACACCGTTTGTACCCTGCACCGCAAACCCTGTGCCCGCCGACAGTAATGTTCCGCCGGTCCCGACCTCGGCGATGAAAACGGTGTTGCGCGCGATCCTGGCGGCCTGCGCATGATCGACGAGGCCAGCGAAGCAAGACGGCTCAGCGCTCTTGGCAAGGGGCGCCGGCGGCGCCCAAAAAGCGGCTGCTGCGGCTGCGAGCATCGCCCGCCTCACTAGTCCGGAGGCTGAACGCCAATTTTCTTCCATGACATATTTGTGACAGAGTCTACCGGTGCGCGCAAGTGTCGCACCGAGCGCAGGCGGACTTTCTTGCGCCGCGGGTTAGCTCCGCTTCGAGGAAATGGCGGAAAGCGGGGCTGAGCGAGGCCTATGCCTGCACCGCCCGGCTTTTCGATGCGCTCGTGAGGAACACAAGGACGCCTGAGCATGAGGCGAGAGCGCGCAACGACGGTGCCTCTCCAACCGCATCCGCTTGCGGTAACACCGAGTAGCAAGCTCACCAAGGCGAGCTTGCTGGGAGAGGGACAGGGTGGGCGTAACACCAGATCCGGTTGATCGCTTCACTTAGACCCCTCACCCCAACCCTCTCCCCGAGGGGAGAGGGGGTCTGCGACGGTTGCGGCAGCGTCCTCTCTCCCCTCGGGGAGCGAGACAGAGTGAGGGGGGACTTTGGAAGCGATCAACCGGATCTGGTATAACACCCTCGATCACTGCTCCCCGTTCCCACGAGCACGATCGGCGCCCACACGCTCAGATGGGAAAAGCCGGTAGCCGAGCCATCCGGATGCGTCACCGCGCCCGCTTCGGGTTAATATTACCCTTGGCACCAAGGAGAATGACAGCGGAAGCTGCCTTTGCAAAGGCGCCCGGCGCTGGCCGGTTCCGAGAAAACTTCCGGGAAACGCCACGGGAACATCGTATTTGCGCGCATGGGCTCGAAGCCGGCGACAGCCCGGGACATGCGCGCCGCCTGGCCAAGCCGCCCCTAACGCGGCCGGCGCGGGTTCAAATACAGGTCCGTCTCCTGCTTTTCGAGCGCGAGCTTCATCGCTCCCGCCGTCACCTTTTGCGTCACCCGGTCAACGTGTCGCCGCGCCGCGTGATTGAACTTTAGCATCGCACTGACAAGTTGCAGCACCGTCGCCAAATGCGCGGGCTGACTGCCATCGATGGTGACATCCCAACGCCCGCCAATATCGAAGAAATGGCCGTTCAGCCGCCCGATCTTCGCGCCGGTCTGATCGTAGAGCGTGTAATCGCCGCCGATATCGATCCAGTCCTGCCGCAGCCGGTAGAGCCGCGCCTCGCCGTCCTCCATCATCATGAACGAGAACTGCTCGGGCATGCCCGGCCATTTGCGCGCCGAGCGCTCCACCTGGATCACTTGGTCGAGGCCTTCGATGTGGAGGGAATAGGCGACAACCGGAAACCCGCCCGCGCCAGTCGAAAGCTGCACGCTGCGGCCGACGAGCATATCCATGCTGGCGCGCCAATTCATGGACGGCGTGAACAGCTTCAAGACGAGCCGCTTCTCGCCCGGGTGCTCCGATTTCCAAAGCGCTTCGCGATAGGTGATGAGCCCTTTACGCTCGCCGCCTTCGAGCACTTCGCCGATCACGTCCGCATCCTGCGTGAACTCGCGCGATTTGGCCCGATGCCGCGAGTGAATAAAAAAGCCGATCTCCACGTCGTTGAGATCTGTCCACCACATATCGACCGTGAATGTGCGCGCCGCCGCTTTCGCCATGCCTGCCCCCGATTTTCGAATCACTTGCGAAAGTGTGAGCGAAGCCGGGGCCGAAGCCACAGCGGAAAGCGCGGCAATCCACAGCTGGTTTTATAGAAGAGCTTCGATATCGCCTTCGAGCGTCTCCGGCGCCGTCATTGGCGAGAAGCGTTTGACCGGCTCGCCGTTACGGTCGGTCAGGAACTTCGTGAAGTTCCATTTGATCGATTCCGTTGCGAGGAAGCCTCGCTTGGCACGTTTAATAAATTTAAAGAGCGGATGCGCCTTCGCGCCGTTGACGTTCACTTTGGCGAAGACCGGAAAGGTGACATCGTAGGTCAGCGAGCAGAAATTCTTGATCTCGTCCGCGTTGCCAGGTTCCTGGGAGCCGAACTGGTTACAAGGGAACCCGAGCACCTCGAAGCCGCGCTCCTTGTATTTTCGATGGAGCTGTTCGAGCCCTAAATATTGCGGCGTGAATCCGCACTGGCTGGCGGTATTCACGATTAAGAGCACTTTCCCCCGGAAATTGCTCAGAGGAACGTCCTCGCCCAAGAGCGACTTGACGGAAAAATCATATACATTTGTCATAAGAAGCTTTTTAGCAAATTTATCCCGCTTCGCCAACGACTCTTTGGCCAGCGGTTCCGTGTTGTCATCCTTGCGCAGTGTTGCGCGAAGCCGCCTGCGGCGCGCACGGGATGACGAACTTGAGCCCGCGTTCGATTCCATCGAAAGCGGGCTTTAAGTTTTTGTTTTGCGTTACGTCTTACCGGAAAAACCGCTCACACTTTTTCCGGACGCACTCTAAGGGCGCAGCGTCATTGCATGTCCTGCGAACACGGGATGATGGCCGGCAACAGCGCTAGCCTCCGCCCGGCACCTGCTGCTCTTCGGGGTGCGCCGGCTGCGGTCCCTTGCCCTCATCCTTCTTCGGCGCTTCGATCAGTGCCTCGCGCTTTGCCTTCACGATGGGCTCAATGGCGGCTTCCGAAGCCCGGAACAGAAAGCTGTTGGCCGAGCTTGCGAAAAGGTAAGCGCCTCCGCCGTCTTCTTTTTTGTATTTCAGGACGATAGGCGTGCCGTCCGTGCGCTTGACCGTAATCTCGACGGTTGGCTCGTTCACCTTTGCGAGCGCTTCTGCGCCCTTGCCGGCAACTGCGTCGAACGCCGGATAGGTCAGCGCGCCGACAAGCCTATAGATGGCGGTCTCGTTCTGCTTCTCGCCCGGCGCCAGACCGCTCAGGAGGAACTTCCCATCCTTGTGTTCGAGCGTAACATCCCCGATGGCAATGCTTGCGATTTTATCTTGCGGAATGGTGAGGAGGCTGCGATCCAACCAGTCCTCGCCGCGGCCTCCAGCTTCGTAGGGCGCGAAGGCGACGCTATAGACATTGCTATCGTCTCCAGCGCGGGCGTGCACTTGCTTGAATGCGGGAGACGTTCCAAGCAGGAGTTCGCCCACGGTCTTATCGCCGCTTTTGAGCACGATGCGCCGTTCATGGGCAGCCGCGGATACCTGAAAGCGTTTGGCGGCATCTGCCGACGACCCAACCGGCCAGCCCTTTTTGAGCGCGGCCAGTTTTGTGAACAAACCGCTCACCTTGGCGCCATCGGCCGGGAAGCCCGCGAAGGAGGGGATCGCCCATTTTCCATCCTGTTTGACGAGCGCGACAGAATTCGCTGCGCCCTCGCCGATTTCGACCCGGTCCACCTTGGCGGCATCGAATACGAGCAGCGGCTCCTTGGCCTTGAAGGCCGAGTGATCGGCACCGCCCCTCCAAAGGATCAGCGCCACGAAAAGCTGAAAGCCCAGTACCGCTGCCAATTTAACGCTAAGACGTTCCATGCCGGTCAGGCTCCCTTAGCCGATAGCATTGCGAGATATTTGCGGTCCGAAAGCCGCCGCAGGTGACGGCGGACGAAATAAACGAGCCCAAGCCCGATGAGGGCGAGCGCATAGTTCAGATACTCCCACATCGGCTGGCTACCTGCCTTCACGGGTTCAAGCGTGCGGGAGAAGAGCCCGCCGCGCGCCCTTAGCGAGAGGAGGCCGCGATCCTCGAGCGACCAATCGACGAGGTTCTGCGCGAAACTCAAGGGCGCGAGATACTGGGTACGATCGGCCTGGGAGAGAAGCGAAAGGATGTCGTCGGACAGGAAGCTGCCCGATCCGATTAGGATAATCCGCGCGCTTTCGGGCGAGCGCTCGATCACGCCCGTGATCGAAGGCTTTTCGGCGTCCTTTTTGGGCTTGCTTACGCCGGGAGCGGCCTTGTCTTTAGGATCCTCAGGCTTGGCGTCCTTTGCCAAGGGAGAGGGCTTGCCGGCAAAGTAGGACTGGAACTGGCCCTCGACCATCGCGCCGAGCAGCTGACGGCCCTTTTCGCGCGGCTCCTCGAAACCGGAATCGGAATGCGCCTCGAAATCGGGCACGACGTTCATCGAGTTCGAAACCCAGGAGCCGCGCGAGCTTTGAATGAGCGGCACCACCTTCAGGTTCTTCGTTTTGTCCGCGTCGATGGCAATCGGAGCGGCCCAGGACAAAGTGACCTGGTGCAGCCCCGCCGTTGGCGCTTCGCCGTTGGCGAGCCCGTCCTCGCGCACATCGGGAAAGTAGGGATAGTCGAGCAGCTGGATTTGCCGGACGGGAATGCCCGCAACCTCGCGCTCCACCGGAATGGGCAGGGGCGAATTTTGCCGGTCGAGCACCATCCCATCGGGGAAGGTGAGGCCATAGGATTTCAGCCAATCCTCAAGGCCGGTTTGCACCTTGGCGATGTTGAGATTTCCTTGCAGCGACACGTCGTAAGGCGATGCGGCGATCACGACGGTGCCGCCTTTCATCAAAAACTGATCGATCGCGAACAGCTCGGTCTTGCCGATTTTGCTGGGGCCCGCGAGGAAAAGAATATCGGCCTGCTCGGGCACCCGCCCGCTATTGAGGCTGGCCGGCTCGACGGAGGCATTCTCCTTGAGCTTGGCTTCGAGCGTTTGGAAGCTCGGGCCGCCGCCGCCTTCGATGCCGAATTGCGGCATGGGCGGGGTCACGGGCGGCGTGTATAGCGCGACGCTTCGCAAGGCGCCTGGCCGGAAACGCTTCAGTTCGGCCTCGATATTCGCTTTGAGGCCGTCCTTGTCCAGCGATTGCGGCAGCGCAACCTTTTCAACCTTGCCGCCGCTCTTGAGCACGATCCCGAACCAGAATTGCTTCGGATCGAGCAGCCCAACCGCAAGCGGACGAAGACCATAAAGCTTGTCGAGCTGCTTGGCGGCGCCTTCGCCGCCTTCATCGGGATTAAGGATTTTGGCCGTGAACTTGCCGCCGCTCGATGCGCGGTACTCATCGATCAGCTCAGCCAAGCCGGCGCGCAAGGCCGGAAGCGGGTCCGGAAGCTTGTCGTCGGCCGAGATGAAGGCTTCGAGCTGAACCGGCGCCGGGATGCCGCTGAACAGATCGCCCGAGCCGCGATAGCTATCGAGCGTCTTCTTGATGGCACGCGTGATCTCGAATTCCGGGTCGCGCAGATTGACCTTGAGGCCGGTCTCGCCGGCCTGCTTGACCTCGATGAGATCGCGGAAGCCGAGCGTCTGGAATTCGCTGCCATATTTCACGAGGATGTTGAAATAGGAATTCGTGATGGCTTCCTGATATTTGGTCTCGGTCTGGAACGGCACCGGCTTGATGTTGTACTGGCCGTTCGCCTCGGATTCGAGCGCGGGGTCTTTCTGCGGATCGATGAATTCGACCCGGACTTGGCCGTGGCCCGCGATTTCATATTCCTTCAACAGGTCGCGCAGGCGCGGCACCAGCGGCGCAAGCAGCGGATGGGTCTGCGCGCTGAAATAGCCGCGGATCAGAAGCGGCTCCTGGAGCTGGCGCAGATAGGATTTGGTCTCGCCCGAGATGGAATAGACGCTCCCCGCGGTGAGGTCCGCGCGCGCCCAAGTGAGCTGGCCGAGCCAAAAATTGCCGGCGATGAGATTGGCCGCGGCGAGAGCTGCCGCCAGCCGCCATTGCGAGTGCTTGGTTTTCTGCCCTTCGGCGGACCACCGTAAGCTCTCAAGCGAATAAAGATTGAGGACGAGAAACACCCCGAAGATGCTGAGGTAGTAATAGATGTCGCGCAGGTCGATCACGCCGCGTGCGATGGAATCGAAGCGCGATCCGCTGCCGATCAGGCGCATCAGCTCGCCGCCGCTATTGCCGAAGAGCGAGGTGATCGAGTCCGAGCCCGCGATATAAAATGCGCCGCAAATCAGCGCCGAGACGATGAGGCTCACGATCTGATTGTCGGTCCGGGAGCTGACGAATAGCCCGATGGAGATATAGGCCGAGGCGAGCGCCAGCGTTGCGATGTAGCCGCCAGCCACCGGGCCCCAATCGAGCGGGCCCAAAATCGCAACCGTCACCGGCAGCGGCAGCGTGAGCGCCAGCGTGATCGCGACAAGCGCCAAACAGGCGAGGAACTTGCCGACGGCCAAGTCGAGCGGCCGCACCGGCGCCGTCATCAAAAATTCGAGCGTGCCCCCGCGCCGCTCCTCGCTCCACATGCGCATGGTCATCGCCGAGACGAGGAAGATCAGCAGAACCGGCATCCATTCGAACAGCGGGCGCACGTCGGCGATGTTGCGGGCGAAAAAGCGGTCGACCCAGAAGAAGATGAACAGAAGCGCGGCAAGGAACACGCCGATGAAGATGAAGGCCGCGGGCGAGGAGAAATAGCCGGATAGCTCCTTGCGCGCGATGCGGAACACCGCCGGCCCCGGCCCGGCTGGAAGGGATGCGGAAAACGCCGAGACGTGCCCGGCCGCTTTGCTGCGCGCTTCCGGACCGCCGAGGCTCGCGGAAAGCGCTGCCAGCTGCTCTTTCGCTTTGTTAAGTTTCTTAAGCATGGGCTACCTCTTGAGCTTCGGCGCCGGCCGTTATTTCTGCGAATGCGGTTTCGAGGTCGCGGCTCACCGGGTGCAGCGCGTAGAGCGAGAGCCCGTTATCGGCGATCGCGCGGGCGACGCGCGAGGCCGCTTCGTCCGCCGCGTGACCGTTAAGAGTGAGGCCGTAGACGCTGCCATTGCCCTCGGCCGGCAAGGCTTCCACGCCTTTGGCGACGTTCAGAGCCGAAATCATCGGCAGAACCGCCTCGGGCTTCCCGTCGGTGACGAGACGCAGGCAGCTGCCGCCAGACAGATCGGCGAGCGGGCTATCGAGCGCGACCTTGCCGCGATTGACGATAATGACGCGCGCGCACACCGCCGCCACCTCCTGCAAAATGTGCGTCGACAGTATTACGGTTGCGTTCTGCGCCAGCCGCTTGATGAGCGCGCGCATATGCTTGATCTGCGAGGGATCGAGGCCGTTGGTGGGCTCGTCGAGAATGACGATCTTCGGATTGTGCAAAATGGCCTGCGCGACGCCCACCCGCTGCCGGTAGCCGCGCGACAGGCTCGAAATCGGCGCCATGATCTTCTCGCCAAGTTCGGTGGCGGCAATCGCTTCCTTGATCGCGCCGGCCTTCTCGCCGTTCGCGATGCCCTTCAGCTCGGCGGCGTAGTCCAGGAAAGCCGCGACCGTCATCTCCGGGTACAGCGGGCAATTCTCCGGCAAATAACCCACAAAGGCCTGTGCCCGGCTGCGGTCTTTTTCAATGTCGCAACCGTTGATGGTGACTCTGCCGGCGGTTGGCTCCAAAAAGCCCGTGAGCATCTTCATGATGGTGGTCTTGCCGGCGCCGTTATGGCCCAGCAGGCCGACGATTTCGCCGTCCCCGATTGCGAAGCTCACATTATCGACGGCGGTGAACGTTCCGTAATTGCGCGTTAAATTTCTTGCGGCGATCATCGCAGCTCCAGCCTTGGCATTGCATGGCGAACGGATTGGAGGGGCACTCCCAGGAAGTGCCATGGGCTATCGCGGGCCCTTGAGGCAAAAAAATGGCTTCAATATTACATTTGGGAAAGATGAGGCGCGCGGCGCGCCCCGGCGCCCGGTTCCAGGCCGCGGCTGCCGCGCGCGATGCCTGCGCCATATCGGCTGCGCCCGGGAAGGTACGGAAGGCCGCGTGCGGCGGCTCATTTTCGCAGCACAGGAAGCTAGTTAATGCGGGAATGGTAAACTGCGCGGGATATTTATATCTACCCGCCGCAAAAAGCGCAATTTTTCGCGTTTTCGCCCGCGAAAGCTGCATCCAGAAAGTCCGTTAAATATATTTCCAGTTCGCGATTAACCACAAAGCGGCGCCTGCGGCCTGTGGAGGCGCGCCGCCGCAACCGGAGTTTATCACGCATAATCAGCGCGTTAGCTGCGATTAAAGCTTTCGCAAGGCGCTTTCTTCGACGATGACCCATGAAGGAAATACCGCTGGATCGGCACAGCCTGAAGGTTCACGTATGGATACATACTTCTTTTTCTTGGCGATACCGGCGAATTATGGCAAATGGGTTCTTGGCACTTGAATGGGAGGTCAGCAAAAGCAAACTCGATGCCGTTCTGGGGAACGGGGAAACGATGACCGATGATCTCAAATGACCGCTTAAGATGGAAGCTAGCGATTGGGCTTCTCGCCGCGGTAGCGTTCGACACGCTTCTTCAGCTCACTTGGAAAACAACCGTCCTGGAAACGCCCGCGGATTTATCGCCATTGGCTACTTTGGGTTCCGTTTTCGCTAACCCCCTCTTCCTCGGCGTAATCGCTCTTATGACGCTGCAATTCTTCAATTGGCTTGCCGTGCTGAGCCAGGCCGACTTGAGCTATGCCAAACCGATAGCAGCGCTGAGCTACGCTTCGGTACCCGTTTGTTCTTTATTCGTATTGCACGAGGCCATCGATATCGTTGAGATTGCGGGGCTGGCATTCGTGATTGCCGGAGTGTGGTTCATCAGCCAAACAAATCCTGCGACACAGGAAGCGCTCTCATGACTGGAACCGCTCTCGGCATTTTGCTGGTCGTCTTCTGCGCCATTCTCGAAGGGCTGGGGCAGGTGTTTTTGAAAAAATCGGTGCTGACGAGGGTGCGCTGGTTTTTATGGATCTCGGTGGGCGTCGCCGTCCTTGCGCTTGAAGCGCTTGTCTACACCGAGGCGCTGAAATTTCTCAATGTCGGCGTGGCCTTTACGATCATGAGCCTGAATCTGATCGCCGTTACGCTTCTTTCGCAATGGATTTTGCGTGAGCACGTGACAAGAACGCGCTGGATCGGCGTGGCTCTGATTTTCATCGGTGCCGCCTTGGTGATGGCTCGCACTGCTTAAGGCGGCCTCACCCGCACCGGAAGCCGGGGACAGCTATCGCAGGCCGTCCCCTTTAGAGCCTATAAAACCAGGGATTATCCACCTTCGGCACCCAACAATTCTTACCCTCGGCCCCGCCTGCGGAAAATGCGGCAGCACGGCTTAACTTCGTTGCAACCATATTGGTGCAAACGATTGGAAGGCTGAAATAGCACCCCAAACATCCTTCGATCCGCAGGTATTGCAAATGGTAAGACAGATCGCGGCAGCGAGCATTGCCGCAATAAGCATTATGGCAGCCAGCATCGGTGCGAAGGCAGGCTACCGCGTCGAACATGTCCAGTGGGGCAACGACGATCTCAGGAATGACCGGATCTACGTTCGCGATGCTGCATCGGGCAAGCGCATGGTTCTATCCCGGCATTGGGGCGGCCGGTGCAACCGGCGCGCGGCCCTCGATTATGGGCTTGGGGGCGGCTGTTGGTATCCGATAAGGGAGAGCTATTCGGCATGGCACAAGAAGCCACACGGATGGCTACGGCTGAAGCCATAAGCGACGGCTTGGCAGGGCGAAAATCAATAATCCGCCCAATAGTTGTCTTCATGCACAATTTGTGGTTGCATACGCCCGGAATATGTCTCTACATAACGTTGCTTGGAATTGTCGATTCGCGGCGCTCATTGCGGTCTCGCCGGGCAGGCTCCGGTGCCTTCATCCTCGGCAAAAAGGTATGCCGTTTACGCGGCAACGGGCTGGTATACCCTGTTCAGTGCCATGATGAACGGCGGAAGGGTCGCCCAGTCCTGCGCGAAGCCGTGATTTCGTTGAGCTATCTATAAGTATCGTCTTAATTATTGCTGCGCTGTTTTATTCGAGTGCCGGTCAGGATGTGGGTTTTCGAATTCGCTAAGTTCGAGAGTTCGGCAGCCTCTGACTGACAGGATAAAGCATGTCGGCGATAAATACTAGAGATAGGCTTCCTTTCGTGCGCCCACGCCCGCAGCGCTTTGTCTCGCGGCGTAACTTCCTGGTTGTGACCTCAAGGCCGGACACCGCCTACACCGTTACTTTCGTCAACTCGGCCGCCGAAATACCGGACGAGGTATGGGCGGCCACGTTTTCACCGCCGCTTGAGGGGCGGTGGTTTTATGAGGCCCTCGAACGAAGCGATTTGGACGGTCAATTCACCTTCCTCTACGCTCGAATTTCCCAAAGCGGCGTGCCTGTGGGAGTTGCCCCGGCGTTCGTGATGGACGTGCCGATCGAACAAGTCACCCCCGAGAAGCTTCTCAAACCGCTCCGGACCGTTGCACGGTTTCTTCCATCGATCCTCTATCAGAGAACACTCTTTTTAGGCTGCCCCTGCTCCACCGAGGGCGCCGTTGGGATTGTTCCTG
Source organism: Rhodomicrobium sp. (assembly GCA_052148445.1). Lineage (GTDB taxonomy): Bacteria > Pseudomonadota > Alphaproteobacteria > Rhizobiales > Rhodomicrobiaceae > Rhodomicrobium. Next base: position 21,746 of record JBKQIH010000127.1, on the reverse strand, counting down.
GCGCTGACCGCCGCGCGGTTCTGCTTTCACTGCAAGATGCGCTGGAACAAAAGGCACGAGAACTTCGCGCGGAACTGATCGTGTGGAAAGACATGCCAGAAAGCCATTCGGTCGATCTCGATTGGGTCACAAAGCGCCGCCGGCTACTTCGCGCGGTTAGCCTGCCGGGCACCCGTGTGAAATTCTCATCTCCAAGGAAAAGCGACTATTTGGGACAGCTAAAAGCCTCCCGCCGTTGGGCCCTCAAGAATAAGCTTAAGATCGGCGCTGCTCAAGCCGACCTTGCCGTGGAGATTATACAACACCCAACCACGGATGTCTTAGACGATATTTATGCGCTCTTCCGGCAAACATACCTCAAATCGAAAATGAAATTTGAGGAACTGAACCGGACATGGTTTGTGCAAATCGCCCAACTCCCAACGACCTACTTCATCGTTCTGAGGGAAAAGCAAACGGGCGCGACGATAGCCTTCATGACCTGTTTCGACTGCGGCTCCAGCCTTATCAACAAACATGTCGGTTTTGACTATGACAAGCCCAAGTCCTGGATGCTTTATTTTCGGCTTTGGGACGCCGCCGTCGATTGGGCCTTATCGAGGGGGTTTACATCGATACACAGCGGGCAAACCACCTATGGTGCAAAAATCGAAATGGGTCATGATCTTATTCCTCTGGTCAATTACGTCCAGCATCGTAATGTTCTTTTGCATTCAATTTATCGAAGAATCACCGGAGCACTTGACTGGGCCAAGCTCGATGAAGGTTTGGCGTTATTCTTGAAGGCTCACCCGAGCGCAGCGGCCACGGCATTGCCTGCGCAAAAGTACAACCCAATCGTGTCCCGTTTCTCCTTACCGGTCCGCATCGTTCGAACTTTAGCGCCGGTTCGCTCCTGGCGAAGAGGCCGGCACGAGGAAGCTCCGTCCGCGCCATCGTCATTGTGCTTGCGGCCAGTGCAATCGAATCCTGAAGCGCCTAGCTGTGGAGCTTCAATAGGTTGTTCCGTTCCAGGCCGAGGCGGCTGACGGTCGCCTGCGAGACGCCGGTCCCGGCGAAAGACTCGTCAGACCTCGGCATATCTGCCAATCCAAAGCAGCCGCCCGGCAACTCGCGGCAATTCTTCCGGGCGCTGACATATCGACAATTCCCGCCGGCATCGGCCTGGCAAGGTTCTGTCCGCGCGATAAGGCGGCGGCCCGCCAAAGGCTCGGCCTGCCGGCGCACGGTGCGAATTCAGATTATCCTGCACCAGCACGATCTTTTCCGCCTTGGCGAAGTGAACATCGCTCAGTTCCTTCAAGACATGCGCGAAGTCAACGGCGGTGCGCCGTTCCGTTACCTTTACGTGGCGCCATCCCTCAATCGGGGCGAACAGCATAAACAGCCTGGCCGTGCACCTCGTGCCGGTTATCCCCGGCAGGGCAAGAATCAGTGTTCGCAGCCAAATGCAACAACGCAATTTAAACGGTGCAGACTACTAGTCCTTAAACGGATCGATCTTCTCAAAACCTCTCGGTGCCAGCTTGCGGCGCGCCGCATCTTCCCCGCCCCGCAAATAAGCGCGCACCGCGTTGCGGGACCGGCCAGCCGATCCCGGCAGGTTGCGGATACTCTCGCCACGCTTCCCAGCTCCATCTGCTCCTCCGCCTTCAGCATCGGCCCCTCCATCACGGAGGAAGCACCTCAAGCGAGATTCAAGTCGCCCGCTGGGTCAGCTTCTCAGGTCCGGCGACATGCTGCGGTTACGAGCGTTAGGTCATCTCTTGCCGTAAACGGTTCGGCATTAAGTTTCCTTAGCACTCGCTGCAAAAGCTGCGGCCCACTGCTATGCTTTCTGCCCCGGTTAAGGAACGCTGCCAAGGACTTTGGGGTAAAAACTGAGTGCGGGGGGCAGGGGGTCTCGATCAGGGCATCTGTATAAAGAAAAAGGGTGCCTCCGGGCAGAAACTGGGCCGAGCGGTCCTTATACAGCGTGTTGCGGGCAAGGCCGAGCGGCAGACCCGGCGCAGTAAGGACCGTATATGGCTCCTTGTCCGAGGCCCGGTAGAGCTGAGGCGGTGCGCCAGCTGAGGCGTATTTGATAATTTGGCGATCAAAGTCGAAGATCGCACAAAACATGGTCGCGAATTGCCCAGCGGGTAATACACTCATCAGTATTTCATTCAACTCCTCAAGCAGCGCACCTGGCCTTACATTCTTGCGGACTAGAGGGTGCACAAGGGAATGAAGCCGTGCCGTGTTGAGGGCAGCGGCAAGGCCGTGGCCCATGAAATCGGCAGCATAGAGCATGACGCTCGTGCTGCCGATGCATTCTATGCCCCAAATATCCCCCCCGATGCCTCGGCGCGGCTGGTAATGGCTCGCAAGCTCAAGCGGAAATTTGGCCTGTATTTGTGCTAGCTGAGCCGCCCCCGGCAGCATTGCGCTTTGAAGGGCGATTGCGTCCCGCAACTCATCTCCAAAATCTAAGGCCGTCCGTTGGCTGCGAATGATGGACACCGCAATCTGACCCAATTCTTGAAGTGTGAGTACGTCAATTTCGCTGAAAGCGCGCGGTTTGCCGGCGACCGCACAAAAGGAGCCAATGCGAAGGCCGGGCGCCGTCTCGAGAGGCAGGCCCAGATAGGCGCGAATGTGCGGCGCAGCCTGAACCACCGGATTGTTCGCAAAACGCGGATCCTTTCTAAGGTTCCCGGCAACGAGCGGCTGCGAGGCCGTGATTGTATATGCGCAAAGGGTCTGTTGTCTGGGGGCGCGCTCCTTCTTAAGGCCGCAACGTCCCACAAAGCGAACTTCTTCAGCATCGATCAGCGAGATGGCGGCTGTGGGCACCTTCAACAGACGCGCGGCCAAGCTGCACAACTCGTCGAGAGACGTGCTTACGCTCCATTCATTCGGCCGCAAGCTGCGAAGCTCTGCAAGGCGTTCTTGTTCGTTGGAGGGAAGCGGGATGGGTTGCATGGTGACGCCGGGGAGTGAGATGGACCTGCACACCATCGTCCGGCCTGCATTTCCACTCTCTTATGGTATTCGGCAACATTGGTCCTAGTCACGAATTTTGATTGTGGCCGGGATGGTTGAGAGGTGGCCGGTCCGCGTATCCACTAGGAATCTTGCCGCAGGCCTATGTCAGATTGCGGATGATCTCACCCCGGCCGGGGATTCGCCATCGTCTCGGGAGATGTCGGACGGAGCCGGTCCTGCAGGCGATCAATTAAAAGCGCGGCAATTGATGGAATAGCTTAAGCTTGTTTTGGGTAATTTGAAATAAGTTCAGCGCTCTAAGCTCAAAAGGTGATGAACCAAACTATGACATATCATGCGGCACGGCAAGGCGAGCCTGCTTCGGTGGAAAAGGAAATCTCATTTTCCTTCGAAGATCTGTTTTTTTCAAGGACCAACGAAAAAGGCTGGATTGTTTCCGGGAATAGCGTTTTTCAAAAAATAAGTTTGTATCCCTGGAGTGAACTCATGGGAAAACCACATAATATTATCCGTCACCAGGACATGCCGAGAGCTGTTTTCTGGTTATTGTGGGATACCATCAGGAAGGGCGAGCCCATTGGCGCCTACGTTAAGAACCGAGCGAAAGACGGCCGCTACTATTGGGTATTCGCTATCGTTACGCCCGTGGAAGGGGGCTATCTTTCGGTTCGCCTGAAACCCGGTGGAGCGCTTTTTCCTGTGGTAGAACAAGAATATAAGCAGCTTATCAGTCAAGAGCAATCCCGGGCGCTCAAGCCGGCCCAGAGCGCCACACTGCTATTGGAAAGATTGGCCCAGCTCGGCTTCAGCGATTATCAAGCTTTTATGTCTACCGCGCTGGCCCAGGAGATCGTAAACCGCGACCAGCAGCTCGGCAGAGCGGCCGATGCGGCCATTCCACAATTCAACGTCCTGGGGAATGCAGCTCAGAAGCTCATGCAGGAGTCCGAGCGGATTTTTGAAGCCTATCACTTCAGCCGCTACATACCGCTGAATCTCCGGGTGCAAGCCGCGCAACTGGGCGAGGCCGCAGCCACCATCGGCGTCATATCGGTCAACTATAATATTATATCGAATGATATAAAAAATATGATGGACAGTTTTATTGCGTCAGCGAAGCAGGTATTCGACGCGGTTGAAAGAGGCCGCTTTCTATTCTGCATTAGCAAACTGCAGGCAGAGATGCTGGAACAATTCCAGGCCGAGACCGCGAGCGATAGTTCTAAGCAACAGGAAACCTCATATCTTGAGCACCAGAGCATAACCTACCAGCAAGGAGTAGCCGATGGATTGCAAGCTATCGCGAGGCAAGTAGAATTTTTCCACCAAGCGTGTACTCAAATGAAGAAGCTTGCCGCTGGGCTTGAGGTAACGCGCGTCATGGGAAAAATAGAAAGCGCCCGCCTCAGCGCCGATAAAAACGCTCTAACTGATTTGACTTCAAATCTAGAACAGTTTCAGGCCTCTATAATGAACGGCTTGAATGAAATCGAAAAGGGCAATCGCTCTATTCAACGGATCACACAAAAGCTCATCGACACGGCCGGGCGTGAGCCGGTTCGCCGGCTCTTTGACTACGCCGCCATGGTAAAGGAGCGGCGCACTGCGCTGCCGCATATGGGTGAGCCGGGCGTTCCCGGCGCAAGTAGCTAGCCTGCGGCTGTTTCCAGCCGGCGATTCAATCAACACAAATTCACTAGACTGCGGTTCGGGCGTTCCTCGCCTGGGCCGCATTACGCATTTTGCGAAAGGCCCTTTTCTGGCGCCCGATCAGTGCTCTACCCAAGAATCAAGCGGGACGGTTTCCAGGCTGAATTTCTCTATTTAGGCGCAACCTCCAGTAATAAAATTACTCGCCGTTAAGTTGTGCAATCTAAAGTGCGCGCAGGTTGTCTATCACCTTGCAATTCCAAACAACGAGGCACCCCGAAATGAAGGTTGCAGCACGGCCGAGGACGAAGGCGCTAAGCCTGCCAGCCAATTTGGATATGAGAAACGCGCAGGATTTGAAAGACAGTCTCATGGCTGCGCTTGAGCGCAATCCCGTCCTGCAAGTGAATGGCTCCAAAACAAACCACGTGGCGACCCCGGGCGTGCAGGTTCTCCTCGCAGCGTCGAAGACCGCGATGTCGGAAGGGGGGCGGCTGGTCCTTTCGAATCCCTCGGACGCCTTGCAAGTGGCGTTTCACGACCTGGGCCTTTCCGAAGAGATGAGGGATTGGGGAATGTCCGATGTCTAAACGCATTCTAACCGTGGACGATTCAAAAACCATGCGGGAAATGGTCTCCTTCACTCTGAGGGGAGCCGGTTATGAAGTTGTGGAGGCCGAGGATGGACTAAAGGCGCTGGAATTGCTGTTAACGAAAGACGTGGACGCCATCATCACCGACATCAACATGCCCAATATGGACGGCGTCACGCTAGTCAAGCGGCTACGGTCGCAGCCCAAGTTCAAGGCGACACCGATCCTGATCCTGACCACCGAGGGCAGCGACGAGAAAAAGCAACTCGGGCGGAGCGCTGGCGCAACGGGATGGATTGTTAAGCCTTTTGCACCAGAGAAGCTGCTGCAAGTCCTCAATAAGGTTTGCCCCTAGATTTCCGAAAGCATTACCAATGCCTTCCATTGCGACAACGCCTCCCGATTTCGAGCGCTTCAGAGTGACATTCTTCGAGGAATGCACGGAACTCTTACCGGAGCTTGACGAGCGGATCTCGTCCTTGCAAGCGGGAAACATCGATAGCGAGTGCCTTAACGCGATTTTCCGCGCGGTGCACTCGATAAAAGCGGGAGCAGCCGCATTCAATCTTACAGAGCTGGCTAGCTTCGCCCACATTTTCGAAGCGTTGCTCGATAGATTACGGAGCAATCGCTGCAAGCTTAGCGCTCAAATATTAAATCTCATCGTGCGGGCGGGCGACTTGCTCGCAGAACTTGCGGATGCCGCGCGCACCGGTCGCGCGGTGCCTGGCGGGTATGGTGCTGGCGTAGCCTCCGAACTATGCGAATTGCTTGCCACTGCTGGGGAAGAAGAGGCACCAGCGTGGATGGCCCCGTCTAAGACGCCAGCGCCCGCCGGCGCAAAACGGATCTATCGCATCGTCTTCGAACCGCAGCGCGAACTGTTCCGCCACGCCAACGAACCGCTCCACATCTTCCGCGAGCTTCGACAGCTGGGCGATCTTCGCGTCGAGTGCTCCGCGTCGGATCTGCCAGATTTAGTTAGCCTCGATCCAGAAGAGGCTTATCTTGCGTTCACCTGCACCTTAACCACAAATGCGCCGCGTTCAACTGTGGAAGAGGCATTCGAATTTGTCGATCAGGACTGCCGCCTTACGATCGAAGAGGTCCTCACCGGAGAGGCATTCCCTCCACCCTCGCCGCTTCCCCAGGACAAAGAAGAAGAGGCCGAAGCGATTGCAGTGCCAGCCGCTTCACAGCAGAAAGGCATCCAAAGCACAAAAGGGGCAACATTAATCCGGGTCGATCTCGCGCGCATCGACCGGCTCGTAAATATGGTCGGGGAACTAGTCATAACGCAGGCGATGCTTGCCCAGCAGCTCAGCGTCCAAGGTGGAAACCAACGCCACCAATGGACACAGGGGAGCGAGGAGCTAGCGGCTCAAACCAGGCAATTGCAGGAATGCGTTATGGCCATCCGTATGCAGCCCGTGCGGTCTGTCTTCGCACGCATGCCCCGGCTTGTCCGGGACATTTCCGCAAAGCTTGGCAAGAAAGCGCGGCTGGTTACTTCGGGGGACCAAACCGAGGTCGACAAGACCGTGATAGAGGAGCTTGCCGACCCGATCACACACATGATCCGGAACGCCATCGATCATGGCATCGAAGACTCCAGCGTCAGGCTTGCCTTTGGCAAGCCTGACGAAGCCACCATAGAGCTTTCGGCCGAGCAGCGCGCTGGCAACATTCTCATCACCATCGCAGACGATGGTGCGGGCATCGACCGCCAAAAGGTACTGCAAACGGCCATCGCGAAAGGGCTGGTGCGCGAAGACGCAAAGCTGAGCGACGACGAGGTCCACAATCTCATTTTCGCCCCTGGCTTTTCCACCGCCGCGAAAGTGACCGACGTCTCAGGGCGAGGGGTTGGGATGGATGTCGTGCGCCGTAACATTGCCAACCTCGGAGGCCGCATCCAGATCCAATCCTCACCGGGGAAAGGCACACGTTTTACCCTCGTGATCCCGCTAACACTTGCCATTTTGGACGGCATGCTCGTCGGCGTAGGCAGCGAGAAATACATTCTGCCACTTACGAACATCGTCGAAAGTATCAGGCCAGAACAGGGACAGGTGCGCACGCTCGCTGGCGGCACCCAGGTGGCAGCGATTCGGGGTGAATATATCCGGCTCATATCCCTTCACCGCATCCTGGGTGTGCCAAGTGCCATTGATGACCCGTGGAAAGGTCTCGTGGTCGTGGTGGAGACCGAAAACGGCACGAAATCGGGGCTGCTAGTCGATGAGTTGATCGGCCAGCAGCAAGTGGTCGTGAAAAGCCTTCTCGACAATTTCGATCCGGTCCCTGGCATTTCAGGAGCAACGATCGTGGGCGATGGCCGCGTAGCCCTCATCCTCGATCTTGAAGGGCTCTGCACCATGCCTGAATCCAAGGTCACGAATAATGGCGCATTCTGCCGGCCCCGAACAAGCCCCGTCTGCCTTATGCCTTCGCCTTCTCCGCAAGATATCAATGCACAAGCTCTCTGACATTCAAATAGGGACCCCATGACCACGGCTATCGCGCCTCAGTTAACAGCAGCCCTCCCTTCGCCAGCCGCCCCGCAAAAAGGTGGTGGTCTCAAACAATTCATCAGCTTCAAAATCGGCAGCGAGGGTTACGCCATCGACATTATGGCGGTCCGCGAAATCAAGGGCTGGACGGAAACCACGCCGCTACCCAATCAACCGGATTATATCCGGGGGGTCATGAACTTAAGAGGAACCATCATCCCAGTTCACGACTTGCGCTGCCGCTTCGGAATGGGAATGACAGAAGCCTCGCGGTCGCACGCCATTATTATCGTGGCTGCGCATGACCGCATGGCGGGTTTGCTCGTCGATGCGGTGTCCGACATCCTGACCATCGACAATAGCGAAATATCTCCCGTACCGGAAGCGGGCTGCGGCCCATCGGCAAACTACCTGTCCGGCATCATACCGGCCGCCGAAACCATGGTCGTGATCCTCGCTCTCGACCAGTTGCTCGCTAAAGCGCGCACCGAAAACTCTGCGCTACCAAATGAGATTCAGCAAGCGGCCTAAGCAAGTTTATGCGTCAGAACAGTCCAATCAGCAGCCAATATAGCCAGTATTCCGCTCGATAACGCTAATCTGGCGCAACAATTGAAGGAATTATAAAATGCCGGTGACCCCATCTGTAGAAAATAAGACACGGGCAAACAAGGCGAAAATGAGCCGTCCCGGATCTGTGGAGTCGGCGGCCGGCAGAAAGTTAAGCAACGCCGACGGTGCGGTATCGAAGCCTGGGTCTAATTCGAAAGCGAAAAAGCCGCAAGTCAAACGCGCGCAGAGCGACGCAGCAAGCGTTCGCGCAAGGGAATTCAACGCGCAGCTCCGCAGGGCCGCTGACGTCGTTTCGAACCCGATCATGTTGGTCGACCGAGAATTCATAATCACCTACATGAATGCCTCGACGATGGCGCTGTTGACGCAGCACCGCCAGTATTTCGAGACACTTTCGCGTGATTTCGATCTAGACAATTTGATCGGAGCCTGCATCGACATTTTCCACAAAAACCCATCGCATCAGCGCCGTTTGCTTGCGGACCCATCACGGCTTCCCCATCGCGCCGATATTAGGGTAGGACCGCTCACCTTTGCGCTCTGCGTAAGCGCAACCTATGACGAAAGCGGCAACTACAACGGCAATGTCTTCGAATGGAACGATGTCACGGAACTGCGCGAGCTAACCGCGAATGCAAAGAGCCGGATGGACGCCATCGACAAGTCCCAAGCGGTCGTCGAGTTCGGGCTGGATGGCACGATCCTAACCGCAAACGACAATTATTTAAAAATACTCGGCTATAAGCTCAAAGACGTCAGGGGACGGCATCACAGCACACTCACCGATCCAGCCAATGCTAAATCCCGCGAATATCTGGGCATGTGGGAAAAGCTGAACGCTGGCGGATACCATGTTGGCCAAACGAAGCGCATTACCACCGAAGGCCGCGAGGTTTGGCTGCAGGCCAGTTACAATCCTGTATACGGTGCCGACGGCAAGCTATCTAAGATTTTCGCTTACGCCTTCGACATCACGGAGCAAAAAACTAATGAGTTGCAGCTTCAACTGGCGGTTCAGCAAACGCAAGCCGCCGTCGAAGCCGCACAAAGCAACGACCTCACCAACCGCATCCCGATGGAAGGCAAGACTGGCGGCATCGGGAATTTGTGCGCGGGCGTGAATGGCCTTCTCGACACAATTTCCGGAGTTGTCGGCACGATGCTGCAGTCCTCTTCTACCGTGTCAGCCGCGGCAGCGGAAATCGCAAGCGGCACCAACGACCTTTCGCAAAGAACCGAGCAGCAAGCCTCCAGCTTGCAGGAAACTGCTGCATCCATGGAGGAGATGGCCTCGACCGTGAAACAGAACGCAGAGAACGCCCAAGCGGCTAATCAACTGGCCATCGGTGCGCGCACCGCAGCAACTGAGGGCGGCAGCGTTGCAGGTAAGGCCGTCGATGCCATGGAGCGCATTGAGGGCTCCTCCGACAAAATATCGGAGATCATCGGTGTGATCGACGAGATCGCATTCCAGACCAACCTGCTTGCACTTAACGCAGCGGTCGAAGCTGCGCGCGCCGGGGACGCGGGCAAGGGCTTTACGGTTGTCGCGTCTGAAGTGCGTTCGCTTGCTCAACGCACGTCGGTTGCGGCCAAAGACATCAAAGGGTTGATCGTGGAAAGCGGACGCCAAGTTAAAGAAGGCGTGAAGCTTGTCGGTAATGCCGGCACCTCGCTCGGGGAGATCGTCAAGTCCGTCGGCCGCGTCGCGGACATCGTGGCGGAAATCGCCGCGGCCAGCAAACAGCAATCCATAGGCATCGAAGAGATCAACAAGGCCGTTGCCCAGATGGATCAGATGACACAACAAAACGGTGCGCTCGTCGAAGAAAGCGCGGCATCGAGCCGGACTCTTCAGGAAGAAGCGCAGAACATGTACGAACTGATGTCGGCCTTTTCCATCCCGGGCACAAGGGATGCGCCCGGCGCGCTTGCACAGGTTAAGCAGAACGCTCGGGCGGCCCGGACGACGGAACCCGCCGACAAATCCCGGCCCAAGTTTAACGGAACGCACGCGCATAGAGGCATAAATGGAAAGTCCGCCCACACAGCGGGCATCTATGCAACGGACGAGGCCGATTTGGACTGGAAGGAATTTTAGTCTCCCAGCGTACCCCCTCCAAGAGCCAATATTGGAAAGAGCGTTTCGCCCATGATGCAGCTACCCGCAACTGCCCGCAACAAGGACGGCTTAGAATTTCCGTTCACTCAGGAGGATTTCCAGGCCATCGCTGCGATCGTGTACAATCTCAGCGGCATCGTGCTCGCGGCGCATAAGCGCGACATGATGTACGCCCGGCTGGCCCGACGCTTGCGTATCCTGGGGCTGCGTTCTTTTCGGGAGTATTGCGCGCTCTTGCATAGCAGCAAGGGTGCGCAAGAGTCGGGCTTCCTCATTAACGCGATTACGACGAACTTAACGAGGTTCTTCCGGGAATCCCATCACTTCGAACATCTGCAGAAGCAGGTTCTCCCGGGCCTCGCAGCTGAAGCATCCCGGGAGCGCCTCCCCATCCGGATTTGGTCTGCCGGCTGCTCTTCGGGGGAAGAGCCATATTCCATCGCAATGTGTGCCATGGCTGCGCAGCAGCAAGTGTGCAGCGACAGAGATTTACGCATCCTTGCAACCGACCTCGACACGTCCATGCTGCAAAAGGCCAAGGCGGGCTTGTACGAGCAAGCGGCGCTGGACGATGTGCCGCCTCGCCTGCGCGAACGGTATTTCGAACCGTATTCCAGGCAGGGCAAGGCGGATGAGGTTGCCGTTGCAAAACCCGTGCAAAGTTTAGTGACATTTAGACAGCTAAACCTGCTCGGCCCCTGGCCGATGACCGGACGGTTCGATGCCGTTTTTTGCCGCAACGTCATGATCTATTTCGACGCCAAGACCAAAGACATGCTTATCGAACGGTTTCACGCCATCCTAAAAGACGGCGGTTGGCTGTATGTCGGCCATTCCGAATCCTTGCTTGAACATCAGTCCCGCTTCCAGCTATGCGGCCGCACCCTTTATCGAAAGAAAAGCTGATGCGAGCCCTTCGTAAATCCAGGGAAATGCAGGCTGGGCGAGACGATGGCCGCACGCGCATCCTGCTCAAGCACTCAGGTCTGTTGGGGGTCCGCATTCTGCCCGGCGAGACATACATGACCGCAGATCCCGACGAAGTCATTGTCACAGTGCTAGGTTCTTGCGTTTCAGCATGCATTCGCGACCCAGCGACCGGACTTGGCGGCATGAATCACTTCATGCTGCCGGAGAGCGAAACCGGAAAGTGGGGGGAAACCCTTAGCGCGGCAACGCGTTATGGCAATTTCGCGATGGAAGCGCTTATCAACTCCATTTTGAATTCCGGGTGCGCTAAATCGAACTTGGAAATCAAGTTGTTCGGAGGGGCGAATTTTACAGCTGGCCCTTCGATGATCGGCCGGAAGAACAGCGAATTTGCGTTGCGCTATCTAGCGGTAGAAGGCTTACGCGCTGTGGCCACCGATCTCGGCGGGATTTACGGCCGCCGCATTCAATTCCACCCAGCCACCGGCAAGGTTGCGCGGCTAATCCTTAAGGGGACCAGCGAAAGGCGAGTACTTGAAGAGGAGCATCGCTATGGAAAGTCTTTGCAGACAACGTCCATCGAAGGCGGCGTCGAGCTTTTTAATTGAGGGCTGACGGTGGCGCGATCTCATCCAATCCGCGTACTGATTGTGGACGATTCCGCTCTCATGCGTGAGCTTATTGGCAGCATGCTCTCCGCGGATCCGGAAATCGAAGTCGTGGGTGCGGTGTCAGATCCGATCGCCGCCCGCGAACGGATTAAGCAGCTTAACCCGGACGTTCTGACCCTCGACGTGGAAATGCCGTACATGGACGGCCGGGCTTTCCTCGAAAAGATAATGACGTTGCGCCCGATGCCGGTTGTGATGATCTCCTCGCTCACCCAGGAAGGAGCCGAGGCAACGGTTCGCGCGCTGGAACTCGGTGCCGTGGACTGCGTCGCCAAGCCCGCGGTGAACATTCAAGGCGGCTTACTTGCAAAACAGTCCGAAATTGTTGCGAAGGTGAAGGCGGCTGCGAGGGCACGGGTGAACAAGCGCCGCCCGGCGGAAGAGAGCGGAGCTCCGCTACAGCTGGCGGAAAACTATTCTTCTACCGAGAAGCTCGTCGCGATTGGCGCTTCTACCGGCGGGGTTGAGGCTATAAACTATATACTTCATGCAATGCCTGTCGATAGTCCCGCCATCCTAATTACTCAACACATGCCAGAGAGTTTCACAGCTAGCTTCGCGCGTCGAATGAACGCCACATGCGCGATCAGCGTTGCCGAGGCTTGCGACGGAGAACGGGTGTTACCAGGCCACGCTTATATTGCCCCCGGTCACGCGCATCTTCGCCTTGTCCGGTCCGGAGCGAACTACGTTTGCCGCGTTCAAGGTAAAAACCGTGTGAGCGGACACTGCCCCTCGGTCGATGTGCTGTTTCATTCAGTGGCGGAGGCCGCTGGGAAGAACGCAATTGGTGTGATTCTGACCGGAATGGGCAAGGACGGCGCGGAAGGCTTGCTCGCTATGCGCCGGACGGGCGCTTGCACCCTCGGCCAGGATGAAGAGAGCTGCGTCGTTTACGGAATGCCTCGGGCAGCTTACGAGCTCGGAGGAGTTGAGGCCGAGGTTCCCCTGAATGCGATGGCGCTGCGAATCTTGAACTATGCCGTCCGGGCCGGGAAACGGAATATCCGCATCTAACGAGGAGGAAACTTCTCAACCCTTCTCTCAATAGCGAAGAAGATAGCGTCTAATGAATGCGATACTGAAAGAAAGAATTGGCGGTGCTGAGCGAGCAAAGAGTCACACCCCGGATGTTCTGAGCGCGAACGATGGTCCCGCAGCTCAAAACGGAGCTAATGAGGAGGGCACAATGCGGGCGAAAGCCCAAGGTAAAGCCATCGAGGCCCTGGCAGAGGAGCTTTCTCTTACCTCAAAGGATATCGAGACGAACGTGGAAGGCCTCTCGAGTAAGTTCCAACATATTGCCTTGGCCGCACGGGAGCAGACCGAAACAGTGCAGGTACTGATGCGCTCTGTTCAACGGATCGACCTCCATGGGGAAGCGATTCCGTTAACGGAGTTAGCGGCAAGCCTAAGCGAAACTCTTTCCCAGCTTGTCGGCAAGATCGTCTATTTGTCCTCGCGCAGTGTCGCGATGGTCTACGCGCTGGAAGATGTGCAGGCTGAAATCAAGTCTATGCAGTCCTCGATTGCACAAATCGAAAAGATCAACCGGCGGACAAATCTGCTTTCGCTCAATGCTAAAATCGAGGCGGCGCGGGCGGGCCCGGCGGGGAGGGGCTTTGCAGTGGTGGCAACGGAGGTGGGAGAACTCGCACGCACCGTCAACACCTTGTCCGAGACGGTCAAACGGCAGATTTCGTCGGTCGCCGAGGGGGTGCGGCGGGGCGATGATCTCCTGAAGGAAATATCGACCATCGATATGTCAGAAGAGAACTTGAATGCAAATAAGCGCCTCAAGGTCATGATGGATTGCCTTCTGAGCCAGAACGCGGCGATTGCCGACGTGTTGCAGAAGAGCGCCGCTTCGTCACAGCAGATGGAGCGCGCTGTCTCTGGTGCGATCGTCGACATGCAGTTTCAAGATAGGGTGATGCAGCGCATCCAGAACGTCAATGGTGCGCTTGCACTCCTAGGCCGGGCCGTTGCGGGGGCTTCCGGAATGTCCCGGTCCGGGTTTCCGGTCACCCCGTTAGAAGGAGAAGCTGCCGCCGCAATCATTCAGGATGTGGCCGATCAATTCTCTTTGAGCGAGATGCGCGACAGGTTCGCTGCCGCGGTACAACGCGAGGGCGTATCGTTGCAAGTTCGAACCAATCTTCCCGAAACTTCCAGTGATTTGGATGTGGACTTATTTTGATTAGAGGAACAATCACGATGCAAATCCGCCGTTACGGAGAAACATTCGAGGTGGCGCTTACAAACAGCTTAACATCCGCAGATCATTCTGCATTTCGGGAGTTGCTTTCCCGAATGAAAGAGAGCGGAAGTATGCTGTACGTGTTGGAACTTAGCAAACTTGACTGGATTGATTCAGCAGGCCTCGGAATGCTGATCTTGGCAAAGGAAGCCACGGGCAAAGCTGGGGCCGAACTCATTTTGCGCTCGCCGAAGGGGCATGTGAAAGATCTATTAGAGCTTGGGCGTTTCGACAGAATTCTAACAGTCGAGTTCTAGTACTACTACGTCATAACCTCATTCGATAAATCCGGGCGCATGTTGCATCGCGGCAGGCTTCTCGCCAAGGCGGTGGCGATCCTGCGTCTGAGGCTTGCGATGGAGTTTGTGATGTGCCTCTGAAGGATTTTGGCGGCAAGGGACCTCGCCTTCCTTCCAGACCGATGTCTGCGGCAAACGCCGGCAACGTAGTTCAATCCCAATGCCGCGATTCCATCGCGCAATGCCCTGTTGACGCCCGCATGCATCAGCACCACGCCGGGGGGAACGGCGTCCTCATAGGCTTTTGCGATCTGCGCCGAAGCGATCCCAGGCTTGGTGAGAAACGTCACATCGCCCGGCACGCCTCTCGCCGCCGCTCCGCATCGTTCGCCCAATCTTGCGTTAGATAGAGCAGGAAAGCGATCGGAAGACTGGCCTGACGATTGGCAATCGACAGAACCGCGGCTTGGCAATTATCTTGTTTGCCAAGCTGGCCGCAATATTGCCTTGCGACTCCAGCCGAATAACGGCCCTTCTTGTAACGGGGGCAAAACGCCGGCCGCTTCCCATGAGCAACCTATCGAGCTGTTACATCTAGAGCCTCGTGCTCCCGCGAGCACAAACAGTCCCGCACAAGCTTGCTAACTGAACGTGAGCTTTGCATTGGACAGGAGATTCCGAGGCAATGCTTCGGACCTCAGGGAGCTAGAAAGCTAATGGGTCAAAATCTAAAAATCCTCGTTGTGGACGACTACAACACCATGGTTCGCATCGTCCGGAAACTTCTAAAGCAAATTGGCTACGAGGACGTCGATGAAGCATCAAACGGCGAAATGGCCTTGGGAATGACCAAGAAAAATGAGTACGGTTTGATCATTTCGGATTGGAACATGGAGCCTATGACCGGGTTTGAGTTGCTTCAGCATGTGAGAGCGGCTGAGACGACGGCAAAAACCCCGTTCATTCTTGTCACTGCTGAAGCGAGGCCAGACAACATCATGGCAGCTCAGAGGTCTGGGGCGAATGGGTATTTGGTGAAACCATTTACTGCCCCCATTCTCAAGGAGAAGATCGAAAAGGCGCTCGCCGCCACTTAGGCCACACCGCATCCGCACTGCAACAAGCACCGTGGAGCGATGGGCCGGCGCTTTTGAGTTTCTATGCACAAAACCAAACATTCATCGCACTTGTCTGGCACAGCAAGCTTGCGAGGGCAAGCTTGCTGGAAGAGCTGCTACAAATCTGAGCGGTGGGCGCTAAGCGGCGGCTGCGAATGAATCGGCCCACTTTTCTGTCCCAGAAGTCCCGTTTGCAGCAGTGCATGTTTTTGGAAGCTCTCCGGCAACAGCCTTCACGAAGTCTTGTACGGCCTTCGAAAGTTGCGCTGAGACATCCGACAATTGCAATGAGGCGCTTGCTACCGTTGCAGCTTGCTGCTTGGTTAATCCAGCCACCTGAGAAACTTCGCTGGAGCTGCGGGCAGCCTTTTCGCTCGCCTCCGCGGCTAGGACAACGTTGTTTGCAATCTCCTTTGCCGCGGCTGTCTGCTCCTCCACAGCGGCCGCAATCGCAGCCGTGAAGCCCTGGATCTCGCCGACCTTGCCTGCCACGGAATGAATGGCACCGACCGCTGCGTTAGTGGAGCTTTGGATTGCATGGATCTGATCGGCAATGTCATCGGTTGCCTTCGCTGTTTGCGCGGACAATTCTTTGACCTCCGCTGCGACCACTGAAAAGCCACGGCCTGACTCCCCTGCACGCGCAGCTTCAATTGTTGCGTTCAAGGCCAGAAGATTTGTCTGATCGGCAATGCCACGGATTACGGCTACGATCGAGCCGATATGTTTGGCGGCATCGGCAAGGCCAGAGACATCCTTATTGGTCCGGTTCGCCTCATTCGTGGCTGCTTCAACAACTGCGTTCGTCCGATGAGCTTGATCGGAGATGTCCTTGATCGAACAGCTGAGTTCTTCGGTCGCGGCGGCGACCGCATTGGAGTTATCCGCAGCGCTCGCGGACACGTTGGCTGCGCTTGCCGCTTCTTGGGTTGCGGTTTCTGCCGCTTCGGAAAGGGTTTGGGCCGAGGCCGATAACTGACGCACCTGCTCGCTTAATACACCAACGACAGCGGTAATGATTTGTTGAAATTCTGCGATCTGCGTTTCAAAGTAACGCTGCCGCAGAGACTCACGCTCATGGGCCAGGTTCACCTGTTCTTGCAATCCTTTTTGTTCGATTGCGTTTTGCCGCAAAATTTCGAGCGCGCGTCCTAGGGCGCGAAAGCCGGCATCTTGGTGAGTGGCGGCCGCAGAGAAACTCAAGTCTCCTTCTGAAAGCCTCTCGATCTTACTCACAAGGTCAGTAAGAGGCCGCGAAAACGGGCGGACGACCAAATAGCGCCAAGCTGAGATGGCAGCCCCGATCGCGGTCAAAATGATCGCTGCGAAGAGAATTCTGCGAAAGAAGATCGCGTTTAAATCGTCGATGTAAACTCCGACTCCCGCGACGGCACCGATTTCAGGTACGTTTTCAACCAAACTGAGCTTGGGCGTAATCGGCCCATTAGCACCCTTTTCAACTGGATATTCAATGAAACCGGAGCCAGATGGACCTCCAGCGATTTCAATGAACTTCTGGACAACTTTGACGCCATTAGCATCGGTAGCATCGCGCCGGTTTTGGCCTATCTTTCTTGGGTCTATATGACTAATGCTACTGCCATCATCCTCATAAACGAAAATGTTATTAGCTTCCGCCTCCTCGCCGAACCGTGCCGAACGAAACACGGATAAAAAAGCCTTTTTCCCAGACTCGGTGGCAGGTCCTCCGGCGCCTTTCATATCGGCTCGGGCGATTGAAAGGGTCAAATCCAAGAGGTTGCGGAGCTGCACCCGCCTGTCCTCGAGCATTTGCGATCGAAGCGTCCAAACACCGATGGCGGAAAAAGCGAGGACTGCTAAGGCGACGAGACCGGGGATCAGGTTGACACGCGTTGCGATTATCAGGCGCGCGAGCATTGCAAGCATCCTACATTGGAGGTTGTATCCGTTCGATATATGCACGCCTCAGGTTAAGCGACGATTATGGCACTCCCTTATTTAAGCATGGGTAGAGCAGCAGCGCCTTGCGTGGCAGCGGAAATGCGTTGACGGCGAGGCGCCTTGCCTAAGCAGGGCTTCGTACCACAACCTTTCTCAACCTATACGGGAAGTATTAAGCTTTGTGCGCTATCTAGGTTGCAGACCTAACTGAGGATCAAAACAAAATGACGGCCAATGCTACCTTGCGCAGCACTTTGGGATGCCAACTGGCTGAAATGCGTGAGCTTCTCAAACGGGCCAACAACTTGGTTAATCCGAAATCGGGGATTGCTAACGATTTTCTGAATCAATACAATGAACTACTTTTTCTTCTCGAAAACCTGCCCATCCTGCTTCCCGAAATGCTGGAGGAGTTGCTTGGCTGGAGACCAAAAACTTACGAACACTATTTCCAGGCATCGCCTTTGCCGGGTGGCGAATTGGCAATCAAGATTTATTACCGCCTCGATTGCAGTTTCAGGAACCAATTTGAATCACAAATCGCGGAGATAAATAAGTTAGCAGAGCAGGTTATTGAGGTTATATCCCGCCAAAATCGCAAGACCGGCGGGTTATATGCGAAAGATATAGAAGTGTTTTGTAGTATGATGTCAAAAAGTATAAGGTATGAAATCGAAACAGCGAGCAATTTTGTAAACCATGGTCTAGAGATACCGCCAGAGACGTCGCAGGAAATGGCTGATAGAATTATGCAAATATAATATACGCACAAAGAACAATGGCTATGGACGAGTTGCTGAATGACTTCTTGGTCGAGACGGCCGACCATATTGAAGTGGTAGAATCTTATCTTGTCCGATTCGAGCAAAACCCTGGCGACACGGATGCGGTCACTCAGATATTCCGACTCCTACATTCGATGAAGGGCACCTGCGGCTTCCTTGGCTTGGAGCGGCTTCAAGGCATCTCTCACGCCGCCGAGACCCTGATCGATACCTTGCGTAATGGCGCGCCACCCACTGCAGCTGCGGTTTCGCTTCTCTTGCGTGCCATGGATCGCATCAAGCATTTGCTTGCAAGCGTGGGCGCGTCTGGCACGGAACCGGAAGGCGGAGATGTAGATATATCCGGTGAGATAGCAGCCTATATTGGGGAAACCTCGAGAGTGCCGTCCGAAGCCCGGGGCCCATCCGCCGGAGGCGCCAAGCCTAGACAGCGGTCGCGAAAGACAAAACGCGCCAAAGAACCCGAAACAGCAGCGCTCGTTCTTCGCGATGCAACCGGTGCTCCTGCATTGGAGGCGAAGCTAGAAGTTACATCTCTGGAAGCTTCTCAGTCCGCCCGAGGGGTAGAAAATCCCTCTGCCAAGAGCAAGACACCGGACACAATCCGGATATCGGTAACTACAATTCAACGGATCATGGAACTCGTGTCTGAACTCGTTCTGACACGCAATCAAATTGCAGACATGTCGCGCCAGCAAAGCTTAAATCAAATCAAGGCGCCTTTGGAACGGCTTTCAACGGTCACGTCGGACTTGCAGGATGCCGTCATGCAAGCGCGAATGCAGCCGGTGAGCCGGCTCTTTGAGAGGGTGCCCCGTCTGGTTCGCGAGTTGTCGGCAGAACTCAAGAAGAAGTTCAACCTTGTCATTGATGGCGGCGATACCGAGCTTGACCGCCAGCTCATTGAAGCCATTCGCGATCCCTTAACGCATTTGATACGGAATTGCGCCGATCACGGCATTGACCCTCCCGAGGAGCGTATAAAGGCCGGAAAAGCCGAAGCCGGTGAAATATCCATCGTTGCTTTTCATGAGTCGGGCCAGGTACATATTGAAATCTCTGATGACGGGCGTGGGCTGGACACCCAGCGCATCCGGGAGAAAGCCGTCCAGCGCGGCCTTGTTACAGCTGACGCCGCCACTCGCTTAAGCGATGAGGATGTCTATCGTTTCATACTCGAACCGGGCTTTTCCACCGCAAAGAGCGTCACAAATGTTTCTGGCCGTGGGGTGGGCATGGACGTTGTCCGCGCCAATATCGAAGCCATCGGTGGAACGATTTCCTTGCAATCCTCCAAGGGCCGCGGCTCCAAATTTATCTTAAAGATTCCGCTGACGCTTGCCATTGCACCCACCCTTATTGTTGGTATTAGCGGCCATCGTTTTGCTATACCGCAGCAATACGTTGTGGAGGTTGTGAGCGCGGATGAGGACGCCGACAACCTTCAAACTGTTCAGAACGCCTTGGTGCTACAACTTCGGCGCGAGCTTGTTCCTGTCGCAGACCTTGCGGCACTCTTTGAACTCGAACAAAGCAACACAAACGTTGAAAAGCTTGTCGTTGTTTTGAGTTTTCGCGGCAGAAAATTCGGGATCTTGGTCGATGACGTTGCCGGCATCGAAGAGATCGTCATCCAACCGATGGGATCAACATTCTCTGCTTTGAAACTTTTCTCAGGTAATACAATCCTTGGGGATGGCTCTATTATACTAATAATCGATCCGGCCGCCGTTGCAGGTGCATTAAATGTGGAGCCGAAGTCAGATGTGGCATCCGTGCACAAGGACGAGCCCGCCGCTGGAATTGGAACTTCAAGCTACATTCTCTTCCGGGCTGGTTCCGGGGCAGCCAAGGTTCTCCCGCGCTCGGCAGTCCTGAGGATCGTTCAGGCTAAAGCGAGCGCTATTTGCCGCGCTGATGGGATCTACCTCTGCCGCTATCAGAATAAGCTAATTCCTGTAATTCCGGCCGCAGGCGATTGCGAGATCTGCGATAGCAGTCAAATTCTGATATTATCATTTCTAGAGAAGACGTTCGGCCTCTGTGTGGACCAGGTTTTGGATATTGTGGAAAGCTCTGCTCAGATCCAATCTGCCGGCGGTACACCTTCTGTTATTGGCGCCGTGGATTTGAACGGTGTTGCGGTGGAATTGATCGATTCCGGATATTTCTATCGCCAAGCCTTTAACGAGGCACCGCGCTACTCCCGGTCGGCAGATCTGCTCCTTGTTGAGAGCGAGCACCGAATGCGCGACATGCTGTCGCCGGCGCTTGTCTCTGCGGGCGATAAGGTGACGGCTGTACATGGCGTGGAACAAGCCAATAGCCTTCTGCTGCGGAAGGATTTCAGCGCTATTCTGTTGGATGCGCCGACCCGCGCTGGCCTCGACGAAACGGCGCTTTTGCGTCAACGTAATGGCCTTTGTCTCATTTTTGATGCCGGTCACGAGCAAGCGGAAGGGGGCAGCTACGGAAATAACTTGGTTAGCAGATTCGATCTGCCACCACATTCTTAGAACAATAGCAAACCACCTCGATGCACACACGGTGGAAAAGGCGGAGCCTCCGGGTCTTAACCATCCTTCTTTTGAACAGGTTTCTGGCGTGCTATGATGTATTTAAAGCCGAACACACATCGAGAAGATTGCAGCGTCCCCGCCCATGGCGAGTCCGAAAGAAGGTCGAGCTTTTTCACTGTATATGTTTATAAATGGGTATTTGGCCTAGAAGTCAAGGACGCGCAAGCGATATTCCGGGTTGGCCTCATAACTCCTATCCCCTTGGCGCACAACGACATCGCAGGCTTCATAAACCTCAGAGGCAAGGTTGTAACGGCGGTCAGTTTGCGCAGCAGGCTGGGTGCTTTGAAAGAGGATTCGGGAGAAAGCATTGCCATCGCCTTCGAAAGACGAAACGAACATTTTGTCCTCCTTGTCGACCGGGTTGGCGACGTCTTATCGCTCCCCGATTCGGCTCGAACACAGTTGCCGCCTCACTGCGACTCAGCGCAATCGCGTTATACTTGTGGTCTGTACGCCTTTGAATCGAGTTTAATTCCGATTCTGGATGTCGAACGTCTATTCAATTTCGCAGTCTGACTGGCGAGCCCAAAAGCCGGCGCTATTTAATAAAATAGGCGCCAGCATCCGTTTCGCCTCCTAATTTTGCTTTTCGAGCGCTGCAGGGTAAGCGGTGCTCCGAGGCCCTTGTTGTTTCCGTAGCGGGGTAATGGCGGATCGTTTACCACCGCCTTGTGCAACGGACAGTGCACTTTTCTGACGTCAGATCTGACGACCCAAGGCCGGTCACGCCGAGACGGCTGGAGGTCTACACCGGCTTTCCGGGCCGGCGCCGCTGGCCGGACGATGAGAAGGCGCGGAT
>JBKQIH010000126.1:0-38901 GCA_052148445.1 Rhodomicrobium sp. | reverse complement strand
CTTACGAGCCTGTGATCAGCACGATATCGTGTCCGCGACAAATATCGTGGACACGATCTACCACTCCAGCACGCATTATCTATCGAATATAGCCATCGCGGTAGGCGTGTCAGACCGAACGCTTACGGCGTGTCCTGCGATCGCAGCGGCAAGAACATGCCGGTCATCCGGGTCGGGAAGCGTAAGCGCAGGTATCAGATGCCGGTAATTTTCGATCAGGCAATCCGGCACTGCCGCGTCCATGGCTCTGCGCCGCGCTACGATCTTCAGCGGATCGAGGTCCGGCCGGTTCGCCTTGAGATTCCTGATCCACTCATCGTGGATGTCCTCGCTCCAGCACGCACGGAAAACGCCGGCGCGCGCCAGTTCGATCACCAGATCGGTGATGGTCATGGCATAGAGCGCCGAGGCGTCGATGAGGGCGGTGAAGCGCGTCATGATGATTAGTCGAGACCAAGCTCCTGGCTGATCTGCGCCAGTTCATCCATCGCCTTGTCGCCGTCCACGCGCATCGTGTCCTTGTAGGCCAGAAGGTCTTCAAGACGGATACGGCGATGCGTCCCCACTTTGCGGTGCGGGATGGCGTTCTGCTCAAGCAGCTTGAGCACATAGCCGCGCGAAACGTTGAGGAGATCGGCTGCCTGATGCGTCGTCAACTCGTGATTAAACGGGATGATGGACACCGGGCGATTTTGCGCCAGATTGATCAGAAGCTGACGGAGAAGCTCGTAAACGGTTTCGTCGATTTCCGTCGTGCGGCCCGTTTCCCGATCCTGCAGGACAAAACGGGCGCCGTCGTCCTTTAGCTGATGCACGAGCGCATCGGCAAAAGCGACCGACGCCGGCGTCGGCATGACAGGCCTGCTATAATCTCTCGTGCTATGTGCCATCTGAAACTCCTCTCAATTACAAAACCATCGTACCAGATATATGTCATAAATGCAATAAGTGTCATAAGTGACATGATATGGAGGTGTACAGCCTGGACATAGGAAGACGGCAATGCGGCGTGACGGCTTGCCGTCGTTCATTGATCCAGGTCAGTCACTCCCCCCTGCCCCTGGCAGAAGATCGGCTGGGTCGACGGTGTAGCCATCTTTTTGCAAGGCCAGCAGGACGAGGTTGCGGACTGTCGTTCTGTGATCCAATGCCTTCTGTTTTAGCGCATCGACCAGATAGCCCGGTATGCGCACGGTGAGCTTTTGCTGCCGTCTCGGCGGCGCGACGGGCTGACGGCTTGCCGTCACGCCGCCGGCCTGAGAAGCTTTGCTCGCCGGGCGAACCATCGTGGGTACGCCTAGTCGTTGATTGACGCGTTCCAGAGCATCGTCATCGACATCAAGAGGGGAGATCGGACGAAAATTGGGTTTAGTCATTAAGCGGCTCCTTCGAGGGGTTCTGAGAGGGTGGTTGTTTGCAGTAGTGCGTCGATATCGGCGCGGACGGCATCAAGTTCTTCAACAGCCTTGGCGACGGTTGGGCGTTTCAAGTCGGCAAAGTGCGGCGGTTTGCCGGAAAACCCAAGTTCCTCATAGGCAGCCCGTTGCAAAATGCGGGTCTTGATCCGCGGCAGGCGAAGCCGGACAATTTCAAGCGTTGCATAGAGCTGTGCGCCGGATGCAAGTGGTTGCACGCGATTGAGAAGCAGGCGATAGAGCGGCTGGTGGCCAAATTCTTGGTACACCGAGGTGATATGGTGGGCGACGCGTGAGGCTTCGTAGATATCGGCCTCGGTTGGCGCCGCCGGAATGAGGGTGAGATGGGCTCTAGCGGCGGCGACGGTGAGCGCGCGTTCGTAAGTCCCTGCAACGTCAATCAGGATCAGATCGGGATTGGACGTGGCGGCGAGTTCCGCGAGGTGCTCGGTCAGCCCTGACGGGTCCGGGGCGGAGACGGTGATATTTGGAGGGCACCGGTCAGGATCGGCGAACCAGCGCGACACGGTGCGATTGTTATCGAGATCGACAATATGGACGGTATCGCCATCGGCGGCCCAGACACCGGCAAGGCAGCCGGTGATGGTCGATTTACCGACGCCGCCCTTGGAGGAAGCGAGAGTTATAATCATGAAGTATTCCCTTTTTGGGCTGTCAGCCCGTAATGACGGCAAGACGGCACTACGGCAATTCGTAGTGCTGTCATGACAGCGTACTGTCGTGACGTAGGAAGTCCACAATGATTCGTGGTTCGTGTTGAAGAAATAGTCTGACGGTATCTAAACGGCGCTTGCCTCTCTGCTGGCCTGTTTCTTTTTTCTGTAAGCATGCGGTGAAGACCAGTCTTATGCCCATTGCAGAAGGGCTTTAAGGCTGAGGTGCTCAAAAGTGCAGCTTCAAGCAGCACTTTTGAGGGGGGGAAGGAAACCCGATAGCCGTGAGATGATGGGTGGCAGAGCGCGACACTGGGCCGACTTTTCTCGCACTATTGATCGCTATTTGTAGTGTTAGACGGTCAGTGAACTTGTCGATCAGCCCGTCTGATTGCGATACTCACGCATGACCTTGGCATAGAGATCGATTAGGTCAGCGTTTTCGCGTTGACGCCAGTGATCTGGATCATCCTCGGCATCAAAGATATCGTACATCACTTGGTTGAGCACTGTCATCGTTCCGGTCTGATCTTCAATTGTCCGCATACCGGCGATAGCCATTTCGAGCATGGCTATGTGCAGCGCTGCCGTGTCCTTTTCTGATTTGTGCGGTTCAGCCAAATAAGCCTGATCAACCATCAACGCCAATTTGATCCGCCAAGCCATGATCCGCCGACGCTCTTGCTGTGTGAAGTTCATGCTGCCTCCAACTTCGGGACAGCGCGGGCGCTTGACCAGTTCCAGGGGAGCAGTTCATCGAGCCTTTTCACTGGATGGCTGGCAATGCGCGCCAGCACATCAGCAAGCCATGCTTGCGGATCAACGCCATTGAGGCGGCACGTGCCGATCAAGCTGTACATAATGGCAGCAACTTCGCCACCACGATCCGATCCACAGAAAGTCCAATTGCGGCGCCCGACTGCAATCGCACGCAGCGCGCGTTCGGCGCCGTTGTTATCCATGCTGATGCATCCGTCGGCGAGGAACGTCGTAAAATCTTCCCAACGGCTCAACAGGTAGTTGATTGCTTTGGCGGTGTCGTTGTGCTTGGAAAGCAACGCGTTCTGCGCGATGAGCCATGCATGGAACTCAGCCACCAGGGGCGCGGTTCTCTGCCGACGAACCAACAGCCGGTCCTCCGCACTTGCGCCTTTGATCGTGCGTTCGATTGCGAATAGAGCATCGATGCGATCGACAGCTTCACGTGCGATAGGAGATGTCGGCACATGCGCGCTGCTTTCTCGCTTGTTCACCATACGGTTCACGGTTTCGATCTTCAAAAACTGCCTGCGCGCATGAGCCCAACATAGAGCATGCCTGATATCGCCGGCAGGGCGCGCTTTGCGTGCAGCGCCGTACCCAGCATAAGCGTCCGAGTGCAAAACACCCGTCCAATCCGCAAGATGCGCGTCAACATGGTCACTACGACGATCCGGTGAATAAGCAAAGATCACAGCAGGCGGTGCTCTGCTTCCGAACGAGCGCTCATCCCGCAGATAAGTCCAAAAACGCCCTGTTGCGGCCTTGTGCCTCGCCAAAACAAGAACTGTGGTGTCGTCACCGTGCAGATACTGCCCGCACATGACATATCGCCGGAGCTGGTCATGTAATGGACGCAAGGCTTTGGCCGTAGCTGCTACGAGACCAACGAGCGTCGACACGCTCAAATCAATGCCTTCGCACTTGTACCGCTCCGATTGCCGGTTCAGCGGCTGGTGCTGGCCATATTTTCCGAAGGATATCATCGCAAGAAGGCTCGGTCCCGCATATGCGCGGGGTATGACATGAAACGGTGCAGGAGCTTGCATGATGGCTTCACAGTGCCTGCAGCTGAACTTCTCGCAGATTGTCTGGATCACTTTCAGTTGTGCTGGAACCGATTCCAACGTCTCAGTTACGGTCTCCCCAATCTTGACCAAATTGGTTTCACCGCAGCACTTGCAGCTTGTCGGGCGCGGTTCTACGCGCTGTTCCCGAGGCAAATGGGCGGGAAAGGGTCTGCGTGATGGTTTGCGACGTGGAGGATTATTGGCGTTGGCCGGGTATAGCTTGTTCTGTTCTTCAGGCTCATTAGCTGGCACTTCTGGCGCGTCTGGCGAGGCAGATCGCTCGGATTTTCGGCCATATTTATCGTGCTTCAGCTGCGCAACCTGTTGTTCGAGACGCTGTATAACGCCCAGATGCTCTGCCTCTCGACTGCGTGCCGCATCAAAGTCTTCCTTCAGATCATCAACGCGCTCAGCAAGGCTGAATGCTGACATCCTGCTCATAGCGCAGAAGTAGCGCAGTTCTTCCATTGACGCTCTGGTCTTTATGTATTCGCAAAAGAATTCATCTACGTCACTGACGGCACCAGCATCAAGCAATGCTTCTAGCCGGGCTGCCTCAGTAGGATTGATAGAGTCATAGGTTGGTGGATCAATTTCCATACTTTTAAATGGTGGACGTTTCCCAAGCCGTTGCCATGACGGTTTGGCAACAGCCATTACTGCGGCAATATCTTCTGCAGTTGAATCCTCATTCAATAATGGATTAAATTTCACGGCGGTCATTGATCGCCAGTGAATCACACAATTGTCCGAATGCAACGCCAAACAGCACACCCTAATCAGCTTTGCCAGAACGGTGACAAATTTGATTCACTACGCGCCACTTCACCCTGCCAGTTGCGGGCGGTAGGTATAGTTCGGATTGCGCCAATCAATCCCAGACAATAGATATCCGAGCTGAGCGGCAGTGATCGAAACGACGCCCTTGACCGCTGGCGGCCAGATGAACCTGCCGCGTTCGAGCCGCTTTACATAAAGAGACATTCCGATGCCGTCGTGCCATATCATTTTCAGCTGCGAGCCATGTTTTCCGCGAAAAACGAAAAGATCGCCCTGGTGCGGGTCAAGCGCTAGAATTTGTTGCACCAGCAGTGAGAGACTGTTCATCCCGCGACGCATATCGATGTGCTCGGACGCAAGCCACACTCGGCCGGTTGTTTGCATCGGTATCATGGGGCCACCAAGGCCTTGACCATAGCGACCGCTAAACTAGGTGGTGTTGCGGCGGAAAACCGGATAACGATCGAGCCAACGTGAAGCTCGGCGCATGACGTTACTGCGCCATCCGAGGGGTCCGGATTGCCGCTTGGCATTTCATGAGCGTTTTCTTTGGCTACGACCTGCACAAACGGCAACGCATTCCCAAGCTCAAGCTCTTTTTTCCAGGTATATAGCTGGCCTGATGAAATATCCGCCCGACGGGCAATTTCCATGCGGTTGGCTCCCGGCGCAAATGCTGCCTCGATTATTGCCCGTTTCTGTTCTGGGGTCCATCTGCGGTGCCGCTTGTCACCGGTAATTACATCGATTTGTGGCATGTTTGCTCCTTTTGAGTACTTAAAAGAGCAGGTTGAAGTCGCTCTTTTGAGGGCTCCAAGAGAACCACAACCCCACGTTTCGATGGAAGGTGGCATTCACCGAGTGCTTACTTTTTTCTAATCCAAAGATTCAAATAATCGGCAACCGTCCTTCCGTTCGTTAGTGAGCGCGGTAGATGTTAAAATTGTTAAGAGAAAGTTAGATGAGTTAAGCCTGTGGGTATCGGTTACATGAGACTGATATCCCAGGCTCTTTTGATTTGGCTGGTCGCTGGATGTGCGAAATCCGGTCGCCAAAGGTGCGAATGCTGGTCGCTGGATGTGCGAAGTTTGGTCGCCAAAAGTGCGAAGCAGGTCGGTGATAGTGCGAATCTGCAAAAGCCAGCTAATTCAGCCGTTTCCGGCGGCCTGGCCTGGCCTGGTCGGTGATAGTGCGAATCCCTTGAAAAAGATTTTTCTTCATGCTGACAATGACTTGTGCGAACGCCTCTTCTTCCTGAGCGCCATCCGGTGCGCGATTTCTTCGTCCTCGACACGCTCGATATGGTGCCGAAGAGCGACATGGCGACCATGGAACACCCGATCTATTCGCTGTCGACCAAGCCGGAGCGGCGGCGCCTTTCCTACACGAACGGGGAATGCAAGCTGGAGCTCATCCCGAGCAGCCTCGGCCTGCCGACGGTGTTCGACAAGGACATCATGATCTACTGCATCTCGAAGCTGATGCGGATGAAGAACGACGGAGAGGAATTCGGCCCCGTCGTCCGGCTGAGCACCCACGATATGCTGGTGGAGACGAACCGGCCAACTAACAACCTTGGTTATGAACGGCTGCTGCCTGCGCTGAACCGGCTTCGGGGCGTCGTCATCAATACGACAATTGCCACGGGGGATGAGCGGACCACACGCGGGTTTGGCCTCATCGACGAGTTTGAATACAACCGCAAAGGCTCGATGCACTCCGAGCGATTGCGCTACCTGGAGGTCAAGCTGTCGGACTGGATTTTCCGGGCCATTGCATCCGCTGAGGTCTTGCCGATCAGCCGGGATTATTTTCGCCTGCGAGCCCCGGTCGACCGGCGCATATATGAGATCGTGCGCAAGCATTGCGGGCGCCAGCGCATGTGGCGCGTGGGACTGGATTTGCTGCAGAAGAAGGTCGGCTCGAAGCAGGCGGAGAAGCATTTCAACGCGCATATCCGCACGCTGGTCCGGAGCAATCATCTCCCGGATTACGCGTTGACCGTGGAGGCGGGGCAGGCGGTGTTCTACAAGCGGGAGGGAGATGATGCCTCCGGCGGCATGACGGCAAGCCGCAATGCCGTCACGTCGTCACGACGCTTGGACGGCGAGGCGGCCGGTACGAATTCGGGTGGCGGCACGGCTTTGGTAATAGGGGGCAGCGAGGTTCATGGCGATGTGACGCCTCATCGGCGTGTTATACGGATTAGCAGTGAGGCCTTCGAGCGCGCTCATGATCGCGCGCCAGGCTGGGACCGCTACGCGCTGGAGCAACTCTATCTGGAATGGGCGGCGGATAAGGATGTGGCCCGCAACGAGGATGCGCGTTTTCTTGGTTGGGTGAAAAGCTACACCAAGGGTAAGCGGGCTCCCTAATCCGATCTTGTGCATAAGTATTGTATACCTGTTCGATTTGGAAGAGATGCTATAGAAAGCCGACGCATGAAGATTTTTTGGTCCTGGCAGTCTGATACCCCCGGAAAAACCGGCCGCTTCCTCGTGCGCGATGCTATTGCCGCCGCCATTCAAAAGCTCAAGCAGGCCGAAGATATTACGGAGCCGACGGAACAGCAAAGGCGTGACTCCCTTCATCTAGATCAAGACCGTCAGGGATTGCCAGGTAGCCCCGATCTTGCCGATGCCATTTTCAAGAAAATAGAAGAAGCTACCGTGGTTATCGCAGATGTGACTATCGTAGCTCGCGGAGGCACAAGAAAGACTTCAACTGGTAAAAGCATCGCCGGCCGAGCCTTTATCAACCCTAATGCAGCGATTGAAGTCGGCTACGCTCTAAAAGCTCTCGGGACTTCCAACATATTACTGGCTATCAATACATATTACGGCCAGACTGAGGATCTGCCATTTGATCTCCGCCACAAAGGCATCTCACTTATTTATAGCTTAGCCGAAGACGCGCCGAAAAACGAGATTGATGCCGCGCGCGAAAAGCTCATTGCGACTCTTGTTCTAGCTCTTCGCCACTATATCAATGCAGCCGCAACAGAAAATTCCACCGACACCCTGCGGAGCCGCTCATTCTTTACCCCTGATCTGGAGCGCATTTTTCGAAGGCAAATACAGATACTCGGCCGTGTGGTCCCAAATTATACGTCGACCTCAATGGGAAGGGGTCCTTGCCCAGGCGACACATGGACATCTCTAATGCCTGATAAATCGGATCTTTATCCTCAAGCAATCATGCTTCAAGATAGTTTGACGTCTGAAGTTGAGTTGCTATCAGAATTTTACGCGGCGGTGAATGAGGTATCTCGTATTCTTGGAAGTTGGATTGAAATGGCTCAACCGCTTACTGACTATAATTCCTGGAATCTTTTAATGCACAAAGTTCAGGAAAGTTTGAACAAGGGTGAATTAGCCGTTCAGCGGTTTTGTCCAGAACGCCAATACGATGCAACAATGCCTGCGGCCGGTACATTGCTACATCAATGCCAAAGGGTTCTTGCGGATACGGACACTGCGCGCGCAGCATTTTGGGCTCGCCATAATAAGTAAATTATTCACCGATGCTTACTCCCATATAAGAGACGTTTTTTGTCGCCACGGCCGATGTCTCTTCACGGCCTCAACCGTTAGTACGCCGGAATGCATGACATCGCTTGGCGCGAAGTAGGCGAATGTCGGCGACTGTAAGCCCGTCCCGGAAGTTGGCCGATGTTATCCAATCCTATTAAATAATGAATTGTGGACGTCGGAAGAATCCGGCTTCTCATTCGGCAGTACGCAACCCTACATTGGTGTTTTCGTTCCTTTGCTCCTAGGAGAAAGCTTTGTTCAACCTCTTGATGTTTAATAGTGCCGATTGGGCGTCAGGCAGATCGGCTATTCCGATGGGAAGGATGTTCGAGTACACAGGGGACCACATCGCCGATCAGTTCCGGCAGAACGGAACCCCTATGCTTGATCGTCTTACTGCTTTACCGTGCCTTTTTTGCAAGGAAGGTACAGGGGATGAAGTCGCTTATGTCGGTCAGATAAACCGGGCGCGGATTACCGGCAGGGACTTATCGTTAGAAATCGGCATTGATGCGGAGGTACCCCCGCTGCAAAACCGCATGATGTTTGCGAACCGCGGTGAGTTGGACATGCCTAATGAATTTGAGTTCTCGCGGAACCATTGGGCGGTCAAGGAGGTGGACCTTTACCGCTTCCTGCTCAGGAAAGTGCGTCCTCGCCGTCAGCGACCGACCGTATTTCAAATTCCTGAGCATGAAAACACAGAACCAACCCTTGCCTCAGCGATGATGCCGTTCGATGCGGCGTTTAATGCGGTATATGATAGCATCCGCCAAGCTGTCGGCAACGCAGGACTGCGATGCAGGCGGGCAGACGATATTTGGGAGAACGCCGCAATAATTCAGGACGTGGTTGCTCTAATTGACCGTTCCCGCGTCGTCATCTGTGACTGCACAGGGCGGAACCCGAACGTGTTTTACGAAGCGGGCATCGCCCATACGCTCGGGAGAGAGGTGATCCTCATTTCGCAGAGCGAACACGACATCCCATTCGACTTACGCCACCTTCGCTATATCCGATATCACAATAATGGTGAGGGACGCACCGCGCTTATTGAAGCGTTACAAGGCAGAATGCACACTATTCTGGGGCACTAAATAAAGATCGGTGGGCACGTCTTGTTGCTAAGACGGTCTCATGAAGGTCAGCTATACTTCCAATGGTATCCTATAGTTCAACAACTTCGAACGGCGGCTTTCGGCTTATAAGCCCGCATCCAAGATTATTGAGCTAATGTAGGCAAAGGATCTGAAACCGGAAACTTGATCGCTGTGAACTTGCGATGATTTGAGCCTGCGGAGGTGACAAGCTACACCAAGGGCAGGCCGGGCATCGCAGCTGGTTTGCGTATTTTCCCAGCCCAAGGCGGATGTTGCAGGTGCCGCACTGCACGGGCTCGCTGCCGATTTTCTCGCTAGCATCTTTCTATCAAGAACCTCGCTTTCATGCCGGCGGCATCTCTCTCTTTATGGTCGAGGGATGTAGGCCGGGCATGGTGACATGCAGTCACGCAAGCGCAACAGGAAAGACACGCCGGACGCGGTGCAGCGGAGAAGCGCCGCCGTCATAAAAAGTCCGGCTGAGCGGTTGGGCGAACCGGTCACGCGCGAACGCATCCTGCGAGCCCTGCTGGTTATGGCCGGCATCGTGTCCTCTCCTGGCGGCGAAAAGTACCTTGCCATCTACCAGCGCCTGGAAACCGAGCTGGCTGCTTATGACCGTGCCGAAGATACGCTTGCCAGAGCGCGGGAGCTGGCACGCCGCCATGCTAACCCCAGACCCGCATCAACCACTCTGCCTTATGTTTTAGCGTTGGACCGGCACCGTACTTGACCTCTTTTACCGCATGGCCCATCAGCGCATCCTGAATGCGCTGCGGCGCTTCGAGCGCGATCAGCCGATCCTTGAAGGTATGGCGCAGCGAATACAGCGTGTGCCCGGATGTGGGTCTTAAGCCTGCTGCAGTCAGTCCCTTATTGACCACAGCCGATAGCGCGTCCGGCGATGTGCGGTAACGGGCAAACCCGTCAGGAAACGTGCGCATCACCTCAAGCGCCCGTCCGACAAGAGGGAGATCCCGTTCGCTCTGTTCTGTTTTGAGCTGCCGGCCATCGGGCCGCACCTGAACATGCGGAACCTCGTCATCGAGAATGATCCTCTCGCCGATGAGGCCCACAACTTCGCTCGGGCGCATCCCGGTTGCCGCGACCATAATCACCACGGCGCGCGCTTCCGCATTGAGACTTTCCAGCTCATGGCCGGGGAGGATGCGTGTGCGCACGAATTCGGGATCATACGGAACGCGCGGGTTGTGCCGCTCACCGGCAATGCGCAAGCCGGCAAATGGCAAGCTGAGCTTGAGCCGGAAGGCTTCATCGACAACCTTCATCATCGACGCGATGTAGCCGATGTCCTTGTTGGCAGAGCCTTGGTCATAACCTTCGTCACGGACGCGATCCAGCCACCACGAACGAAAGTCCAGCGCATCGTCGCGCGTAAGCTGGGAGATGGGTTTATTTCCGGTGAGATCGATCAGGTTGCCGATGGCCTTCAATCTTGGATTGCGCCATTTCCGGATCTGCCCCTGGCTCTTTTCGAAAAGGCGATCTTGCGAGAGCTTTTCATAGGTGGAAAACAAATCCGAAAGCTTGAGCTCCGGCTTTTCAGCGCCGCCCAGCACCGCGCTCTGCATGACCATATTGCCGGCCTGGCCGCGATCCTCCAGCGCCTCAACCCGTGCCAGAACCTCCGCCAATGGCCCCGCGGCCAGTTCATTTGCCGGACGATAGGTGAGACCGAGACGGCGGGCAACGCGCAGGGCCACATCGAAGCGTCCAGCATGACCCTCGATGGAGCCGTTTTGCACGGCTGTTTCAAGGAGCAGGCACCAATGCGCCTCGACCTCCTCATTAAGCTGGCTCGCAACAATCACCGCGCTTGCGCGGTCGCGGCAGCCTGTTGAGATGCGGATTTCCCGGCGTGGGTCGATCTGGGTGAGTTGGCTCGGGACGCGCCGGCGATACTGCCAAATGCCGTTGCGCAATTCGAGGCAGGTCGCGTCGATGTGCGACCTCAAAACGGCGCTTCGAACCTGCCCGGCCATGCGCTTCTCCAATGGCTTGGAAGACGGCTTTGCGTCACCTTTTGTGTCACAGTTTGCGTCACAAAACAAGGCGTGAGCCGTTGGTCGCTGTGCAGAAAGCAAGAAGATTCAATGATTTCAGATGGGTGGAGATTTCAGGATAGAAATAGCTGGCGGAGTGGGAGGGATTCGAACCCTCGATACGGAATAACCCGTATGACGATTTAGCAAACCGTTGCCTTAAGCCTCTCGGCCACCACTCCAAAGCCAATAACTCCTGTAAAATCAATGAGCTTTTGGCGCTTTGCCTTGTTAACTGCGCTTGGTTTGCAGCGCTGTTGACAGTTGACCACGTGCAAAATAGCGTGTTTTTCGATGCGGTCAACCGGCATTAAAGTCTGCATACACGGTATTGCAATCCCCGGCTACGCTTTGCGCAAAGTACGCGGCGAGCGAATCGTATTCTTGCCGCAGGGCCGCGCAAAGGTTCAGGTGCCGGTTCACATCGTAGAGCCACGAGCCGGAGCGGCCCCGCGCGATTTCGACGCGGCGGGCAGATTTCAACTTCGCGATGACTTTCAGCCGTCCGGCGAGGCTTCCATCGCGCGCCTGCGCCTCGCGAATGCCTAGCAGCGCCGCCAGCTCTTTGCTTCGCATGTCCCGCGCCGCGTCCGTTTTTCCATGATCGAAGGCCACAATCCCCTCCTACGCTAAACTATAGAGTTCGCTGATAGGAGAAAGCGCCTTAAGCCAAAGTAAATCGCGGGGGTGAATGAAATGTGACCGTCATCGCGAGGCGGTCCTCGCCGCCGTGGCGATCCAGAACAACATCAGTGACTTGGCCCTGGATTGCTTCGCTTCGCTTCGCACAGCAATGACGGGTGCTTTTGCCTTACATCGGCGGGGTGAGGCCGTCCTTGCCGAAGGCGATGCGAGCGGCTTCGTAAGTGCCATCGGGGCGCTTCGTGGCCGCGGCGATGAACACCTTTTGGCCTGGCTTCAGACTAGCCGCGGACGCTGCCTCAAAGGCAACAATCTGCGTGCCGGGCGCGACCTCGATGCTCTTCTCGCCGTCCTTATATTTGAGGGTCAGTTTTTGGCCATCCACGCCCGTCACCTGCTGGGCGACAGCACCATTGGTCATAGTGCTTGCCGGCTCCAGATCCCAAGGCCGGTGGCCTTCGGCAAGTCCGCGCATCGCCTCGGGGAAGATGTGCACCTCCATGGCGCGCTGGCTGCCGTCCGGTTGCGGCCGGCCCGCGATGCCGATATAGACGCCCGGCTTGATATCGCCAAGCGAAGCCGGCACGACCGCCATAACCGGCGCGTTCTGTTTGAGTTGCACCGTCAGCTCAGCACCGTCGCGTGGTTTGATCGAAAGACGCGCGCCGTCGATGCGTTCGATGGTCCCGCGCACACGCCGGGGCGGCTCCTGCGCTTGCCCGGCGCCGAGGTTCAGCAATGCGAAGAAAATCACGGCGGCGCCAACGCCGCCCGCGGATATGCGTTTCATGTTATCGCTCCCTATTGCGGCTATATATTCAATCCCGAATGCGGCGAATTCCACGCTTTCTCGAAGGGATGGTCCTCAAAATCGCGGCGCTTTACTTCGATGTATGGCGGCAGCGTAGACCTCCGCTACCCGCAGACTGCGCGGCGGGCGGTGTGCTCGCTAGGATAGGCGAAATTGTAGGCCTGCGCTGTCACAATCGTGTATCTAAGGGGTATGAGCCCCACTGTTCTTCGAAAATCGGGATATCGATTCTTTTTCTTTTCGCGCGAGGAGCCGCGAATGCATGTGCACGTGCATACCGCGAACGGTGAACCCAAATTCTGGCTGGAGCTTCGGATCGCCCTTGCCCGCAATCACCGCTCACCCTAGTTCAGTTACTGGAAATTCGCGGCATCATCGAGGAACACTATGACAGCCTTATCGCAGCGTGCGAACCAGCACTTCCCCCGCGGTTGAGGTCACGCATATTTCCTCGCATGGGATTTGGCTTCTCTCCGGCGATACGGAGATGTTCATGCCTTACGACACGTTCCCGTGGTTCAAGGATGCGCCTATTGCGAAAGTCTTGAACGTAACGGAGTCTTCTGCCGGATATTTCAATTGGCCAGATCTCTATGTCGACCTCTCCGCGGGGATCATAGAAAACCCAGACCGGTTTCCTCTTATAGCTAAATAAAGCGGTGGACCGCACGCTTCTGCGGGTCGCCGGGTGGGTGAAGTTGCAGGCCCGCGCCCTTATGCGTCTTTCCGCGCCGGCGCTAGATTGCGTCCGGAAAAAGTGTGAGCGGTTTTTCAGTAAGACGTAACGCAAAACAAAAACTTAGAGTCCGCTTTTGATTCCATCAAAAGCGGTCTCTACGTCTTCGCTTTTCCGTGCTTCTTATCGGAAAACCGCTTCACACTTTCCCGGAAGCACTCTAGGTCTTTTGCGGTTTCAGTAGACCTACCCTCGGGCGCCTCACGCCAATGGGCTATCTACCGCATGGATGGATGGCCGGGTCGAGGCCCGGCCATGAGAATCGCCGGCTTTAAGCGGCGAGGCTAAAAGCCCTATCGTTGATGATGAGTCCATCGGAGCCGGCTGTAATGCGAACCTTCTCGCCGTCCTTCACCGCGCCCGAGAGGATTAGCTCCGCGAGCGGGTCTTGCAGAGCGCGCTGGATGACGCGCTTGAGCGGCCGCGCGCCATAGTTTGGGTCGTAGCCGCGATCGGCAAGCCAATGCTTCGCCTTCTCGTCGATGCCGAGCGTAATCTTGCGTTCGTCGAGGAGCTTCTGCAAACGCCTGAGCTGAATGTCGACGATGGCCCCGATCTCCTCGCGGCGCAGCCGGTGGAACAGAAGAATGTCGTCGACGCGGTTCAGGAATTCGGGGCGGAAATGCGCACGCACCACCGCCATGACCTGATCGCGCACCGCACTCACATCCTCGCCGGGCGGCTGATTGCTCAGATATTCCGAGCCGAGGTTGGAAGTCATGATGATGAGCGTGTTACGGAAATCGACAGTCCTGCCCTGGCCATCGGTTAAGCGCCCATCGTCGAGCACCTGCAAGAGCACGTTGAACACATCTGGGTGCGCCTTCTCGATCTCGTCGAACAGCACGACCTGATAGGGCCGCCGGCGCACGGCCTCGGTCAGCGCGCCGCCTTCCTCATAGCCGACATAGCCGGGAGGCGCGCCGATCAGCCGCGCCACGGAGTGCTTCTCCATGTATTCCGACATGTCGATGCGCACCATGGCCTGATCGTCGTCGAACAGGAAGCCTGCCAGCGCGCGCGATAGCTCGGTCTTGCCGACGCCCGTGGGCCCCAGAAACATGAACGAGCCGATGGGCCGGTTCGGGTCTTGCAGGCCGGCGCGCGCGCGCCGCACCGCTGTCGAGACCGCACGGACCGCCTCGGCCTGGCCGATGACGCGCTTGCCGATCTCGTCCTCCATGCGGAGCAGCTTGTCTTTCTCGCCTTCGAGCATCTTCTCGACCGGAATGCCAGTCCAGCGCGAGACGACGCCCGCGATGTGATCCGGCGTAACGGCCTCTTCCACCATGCCCCGGCGCGAGTCGGCGGCGCTTTCCATGGCTTTCAGCCGTTTTTCGAGATCGGGAATGACCCCGTAGGACAGCTCGCCCGCGCGCCCAAGATCGCCTTTGCGCTGCACCTGTTCAAGCTCGATGCGCGCAGCCTCCAGCTCTTCCTTAACTTTTTGGGCGGAAGCGAGCTTTTCCTTCTCCTGTTTCCAGCGCCGCGCCAGCCCCCCCGACTTGTCTTCGAGATCGGCGATTTCCTTTTGTAGCCGGGCGAGACGGTCTTTGGAGGCTTGATCGCTTTCCTTTTTCAGCGCCTCCCGCTCGATCTTAAGCTGGATGATGCGCCGGTCGAGTTCGTCGAGTTCTTCGGGCTTCGAATCGACCTGCATGCGCAGCCGGCTGCCAGCCTCGTCCATCAGGTCGATGGCCTTGTCGGGAAGGAAGCGGTCGGTGATATAGCGGTTCGAAAGGGTAGCGGCTGCGACCAGCGCCGAATCGGTGATTCGCACGCCATGATGCAGCTCGTATTTCTCTTTCAGGCCGCGCAGGATCGAGATCGTATCCTCAACGGTCGGCTCGGCAATGAACACCGGCTGGAAGCGGCGGGCGAGGGCGGCGTCTTTTTCGATGTATTTTCGATATTCGTCGAGTGTGGTCGCTCCCACGCAATGAAGCTCGCCGCGCGAAAGCGCGGGTTTCAGAAGATTGGATGCGTCCATCGCGCCCTCGGCCTTGCCGGCGCCGACAAGTGTATGTAACTCATCGATGAATAGAACGATACCGCCTTCGGCCGCTGTGACCTCTTGCAGCACCGCTTTTAGCCTTTCCTCGAATTCGCCGCGGTATTTCGCGCCGGCAATGAGTGCGCCCATGTCGAGGCTGAGCAGTTTCTTGTCGCGCAGACTTTCCGGCACGTCGCCATTCACGATGCGGATCGCGAGGCCCTCGGCGATGGCGGTCTTGCCAACGCCAGGCTCGCCGATGAGCACCGGATTGTTCTTCGTGCGCCGCGATAGAACCTGGATGGTGCGGCGGATTTCCTCGTCGCGCCCAATGACGGGATCGAGCTGGCCTTTTGCAGCCGCGTCGGTGAGGTCGCGGGCATAGCGCTTCAACGCGTCGTAAGCCTGCTCGGCCGAAGCGCTATCGGCTGTGCGGCCCTTGCGCAGCTCGTTGATCGCGGCATTCAGTCCAACCGGAGTAACCCCGGCGCCGGCGAGGATCTGTGCGGTCTCGGCGTCTTTCTCCATGGCGAGCGCAAGAAGCAGCCGCTCGACGGTGATGTAGCTATCGCCGGCTTTCTCGGCGATCTTCTCGGCCTGGTCGATAACTTTCGCCAGCTGCGGCGCGATATAGAGCTGGCCGGCACCGGCGCCCGAGACCTTCGGCATTTTGGCGAGAGCCTGCTCGACGCGTGCCAGTGCATCTTCCGGCCGGCCGCCGGACCGCGTAATCAGCCCGGCCGCCAGTCCCTCGCTATCGTCGAGCAGCACTTTAAGAAGATGCTCCGGCATCAACCGCTGATGACCTTCGCGAAGAGCCAGCGATTGCGCCGATTGAAAGAAACCTTTGGAACGGTCGGTGAGTTTTTCGAAATTCATCGTTGCCTCGATGATTGCGGCGCGTTGAAGCGAATATTAGCGAACAAATCGCGTGATTTGTTGATATATGGCAACATTCATGCTCATGAAAAGGACCTCATGCGATTGAAACGGCCGTGCCAACGATAGACTCGCTCATACGCTATCCCATCAAAGGAATGGGCGGCGCCGCGCTACCCCATACCTGTCTCATGGCTGGGGAGGGGATGCCGCTCGACCGCGCCTACGCCATCGAAAATGGCGGGCAGCGATTCGACGCGCAGAACCCAAAATGGCTCCCGAAAACGAACTTTCTACAGCTCATGCAGCACGAACGCCTTGCCAGCCTGACGCTCGGCTTCGACGAAGCCACCCATGTGCTGACCCTGTTCCGGGACGGACGGCAGGTCGCCAAAGGGGCGCTGCAAACCAAGCTCGGCCGCCAAATGATCGAGCAATTCCTGGCGGCTTATATGAAAGCCGAGTTAAGAGGGCCGCCGCGCATCGTTTCGTCGCCCGGTCACAGCTTTACCGATATTGCCGAGAAGGCCTTGCATCTCGTGAATTTGGCAAGCGTGCGCGATCTTGGCCGGATTGCGGAAATCGATCTCGACCCGCAACGCTTCCGCGCAAATGTCTACTTCGATGGCTTGCCGGC
Organism: Rhodomicrobium sp.; assembly: GCA_052148445.1. GTDB lineage: Bacteria > Pseudomonadota > Alphaproteobacteria > Rhizobiales > Rhodomicrobiaceae > Rhodomicrobium. Next base: position 21,809 of record JBKQIH010000126.1, on the reverse strand, counting down.
CTGGGAGGAGCGGCATTGGTGCGGCAAGACGATTGCCTGCGGCGACGCCACGCTCGAGGTTTTTAAAGAGACTGGCCGGTGCGAAGCCACGAGCGTCGATCCAAAAACCGCTCGCAAGGGCCGTTCCGTTCCCGCCTCGCTCGAACGGACGTGGGGGAACACCAAGTTTGGCCTCTACGCGAGGGTTATCTCTGGCGGTGAAATTGCGATAGGCAGCACAATAGCGGTGCTGCCCTGAAGAATAGGGCGTATCGTCATCGCCAGGCGACCTCCGCCGCCGCGGCGATCCACAGCCGCCTTGACCTTGACCCTGGATCGCTTCGCGAAGCTCGCAATGACGCGACTCTAAAGGGACGCGCCGCGCCTAGGATACCGATTCGTCGGGGGTGGGATCGCCGGGAGCCGCGCCGATGGCAGGGGCGGCCCCGCCGCTATGGCGTCCGTTGAAACCTTTTGGATTCTCGCCTATCGGGCGCCGGCGGCGGCGTGGCCGGGGCGCTCCCTCTGCGGCGGGACCGAAGCTCTCGCCAGGGAAAGGCGCCGCACCATTTGGAGCAGGCACGGCCGGCTGCAACTGCGGGACCTGCGGGAAAGCATTCTGCGGGATGAAGGGTTGCGGCTGATTGGGATTGTAAACGGGCCGCTCTACGGGCACCTCAACTGGCCGCTCCTGGTAGACGCGCTGCGGCCGCTCCTGGTAGACGCGCTGCGGCTGTTCCTGGTAGGCGCGCTGCGGCTGCTGATGCTGAGGGACGAAGTCTTCGCCGCCGTCGTCGTCCGAATCGCCGTCGTGATCGCGCTGGAATGGTTCTCCGTGGCCGAACCGGCCGCCGCCGTTCATATTGCCCGGCTGGTCGATGCCCTGCATTCCGCCATTTTGAGCCTGCGCGGCCAAGATTATGCGGTTGTAGTGCTCGGCATGCTGGAGATAGTTCTCCGCCGCTACCGAGTCGCCGGAGGAATGGGCGTCCCTTGCGAGCGACATATACTTCTCCGCGATGTGCATCGCGGTGCCGCGAATCTTCACATCGGGGCCGCTCGACTCGAAATTGCGGCTGATTGAATTCTGGGGTTTACGGCCGCCGCGATTACGGCCTCTGCGGCTTTGCTGTCCTTGCCTCATGGGTCCTATCTTGATCGAAGGTCACAATCGTTCGGATTAGCGCAAACGCGCCGGATTCAGGGTCCGGTCAACGCCTGCGAATCTCAAAAAAACTCTGCATGACTCTACCCGCCATGACACTCGGCGATGCCGGGCTTGAGAGCAGATTGTCAAGGCTATCCTGTCTGCGAAACGTGCCGCTACAAGGCACCGCCAGTGCTAGCTAATCGCCGCGCCCAGCTGGCCTGACAAATTTTTGGTAGCCCTACGCCTAAGGCCTCGCACTTTCTCTAACCCGCTTAACGGGCAATCACGAAGCCGTCTCTCAAAAAACCGTATCTCGAAAGAGCCGAATTTCCAATCCTTTTTTTGGGATCGAACTTCTCCTCTCACGACTGTCGCACTCCTGCAACGGCCCGGTCGCCTCCGCCTAAACCGGTTAATATGCGAACTCCACTAAAAACCCGGCCGGGGGCAGATTGTTTCATCAAATCTAGCACTGCGGCGCCCTGGCAGTACCCAATTTCAAGAACGAGCAACCCGCCTTCGCGAAGTGCCGTAAATGCTTGAGGTATAATGGTTCGGTAAGCCTCAAGGCCGTCTTTGCCGCCGTCAAGCGCAAGGTATGGATCGTATGTCCTAACCTCAACCTCCAGCTGGCGAATCTCGGAGGGCGCGATATAGGGCGGGTTACTGACGATAACGTCGAACTGCCTGCCGCCGATTGCGCTTATCCAACTAGAACATAGAAACGAAGCGCGATCCAGCAACCCCAAATGCGACAAATTATCCATGGCTACCGCAAGAGCGGCTTCCGAACGGTCGAGACCGGTTCCGGTGCTTTGAGGCAACTCCGTGAGGAGAGCGGCAAGAATGCAGCCGGACCCCGTGCCAAGGTCCAAAATGCGAAGAGGGTTCCCGGCGCGTCCCACCGATTTTGCATAGTTAAGAACCGTCTCGACGAGGAGTTCCGTTTCTGGGCGCGGATCGAGCGTGTCCGGAGATATGCGGAATGGAAGCCCCCAAAACTCGCGCCGGCCAACGATGCGCGATACGGGCTCTCCGGCGAGGCGCCTCGCCGCAAACTTCGAAATCCTCTCAGCATCGCCTTCGCAAAGAGCCGCATCGCGCTTGAGAATCGAGTCTTCGGGCGCATAGCCGCAGGCTTCCGCCGCCAAAAGGCGGGCGTCGAGTTGGGGGCTTACTAGCCCTGCCTGCCGGAAAAGGCCGCTCAGGCTCCGGATCGCGCCGCCCAGCGTTGCCGGCGGCCCGGCCCGATCGCTTTGCGGGATACTTAAATCAAGCATGGGTCCGGGTATCTTCCGAGGCGAGCAGGCTCGCTTGATGCTCGGTGATGAGCGCATCGATGATCGTGTCGAGCCCCTCGCCCTCCATGATCTGAGGGAGGTTGTAGAGCGTGACGTTCACGCGATGATCGGTCACACGGCCTTGCGGGAAATTATAGGTGCGGATGCGTTGCGAGCGGTCGCCGGAGCCGATCTGGTCCTTGCGCTCGGCCGCCCGTGCGTCGGCCGCTCTGTTCCGCTCCATGTCGAAAAGCCGCGCGCGCAGCACTTGCATGGCGCGCGCCCGGTTTTGATGCTGCGACTTCTCGCTCGACGTCACAATCATGCCGGTCGGGATATGAGTAATCCGCACCGCGGAGTCGGTTGTGTTGACGTGCTGGCCGCCTGCCCCGCTTGCCCGCATGGTGTCGATGCGGATGTCCTCGGCCCGGATTTCGATGTCGATTTCCTCGGCTTCGGGCAGAACGGCCACCGTCGCCGCCGAAGTGTGGATGCGGCCCTGGTTCTCGGTTTCCGGCACCCGCTGCACTCGGTGCACGCCCGATTCGAATTTCATGCGCGCGAACACGCCCTTGCCGGATATGCTGGCAACCACTTCGCGGAAGCCGCCGGCGTCCGCGTCGCTCGCCGAAAGCACCTGGACCTTCCAGCCCTTGAGGTCGGCGTAGCGTTGATACATGCGGAAGAGGTCGGCCGCGAACAAAGCCGCCTCCTCGCCGCCGGTGCCTGCCCGAACCTCGAGAATGGCGCTTTTTTCGTCGGCGGCGTCTTTCGGCAAAAGCTGGACCTGCAACGCATGCTCAAGCTCGCCGACACGGGGCTCCAGCGTTTCCAGCTCCTCGCGGGCAAGCTCGGCCATGTCTGACTCCGACGCTGGGTCCTGGGCGATTTGGCGCAAGCTATCGCGCTCGTCCTCGGCCGATAGAAGCGCCTTGATCGACGCCACGAGAGGATCGAGTTCGGCGAACTCCTTGGAAAGCTTGATATAGGTCTCCTGATCGGTGCCCGTGGAGAGCTGGCCTTGCAGAGACTCCCAACGGCTTACCAGACGGTTAAGCTTGTCTTTTGGAATAGATGTCATGGAAAGTTTCTCCGCGGTGGCAGGGGACGCCGGTCAGCCGCGGCAACCGAACGGTGCGAAAGTCTAGGCAAAGGCAGCGCTCGCAGAAGAACTGTTGTCATGGCCGGGCATCGACCCGGCCATCCAGGAAAAAAGCGAGACATTTCCGTACCTAGCTGGATGGCCGGGTCAAGCCCGGCCATGACAGTGGGAGCTCGGTAATGACACTCATGAGTTGACGCTGCAATCGGCATTCCGATTTCTTCTCACGATTCTTCGCTGGAACGGCACACGGCCCACCGGATTCCTCCGGAGCGAGCCTCTAAATATCGATATTTTCTTTCTGGGCGAATTCGGCAAGTTCGCGCCGCAGATTGCGGCTGTTGCTATCGATCAGCTCAAGTACCGCCTCCCGCAGCCTCTTGGTGTTAACGGAAAGCACCATCGCCTTCACCGGGCCGATTGACGCCGGTGCCATGGATATCGAGCGGTATCCGAGCGCAATCAAGGCCATGGCTTCAATCGGGCGCCCCGCCATCTCGCCGCAAAGGCTGAACTCGGTATTGTGCGCCTTTGCCTTATCGGCAATCTCCTTGAGCAAGCGCAGAGCGGCCGGGCACAGGGAATCGAAGCGGCGCGCGACGCGGTCGTTTTCGCGGTCGGCGGCAAAGAAAAATTGAAACAGATCGTTGCTGCCCACCGAAATGAAATCGGCCTGCGGCAGAAGCGCGTCGAGCTGATAGACGATGGACGGCACTTCGACCATGACGCCGATGCGCGTCGAGACCGGCAATCGATGGCCGTGCCGTTCGGCATGCGCGATCTCTTTGGCGATCAGGTCCTTCGCCGCCATGAATTCGGAGACGTCGGCGATAAAGGGCAGCATGAGCGAAAGCTCGCGTCCAGCCGCGGCGCGCAGCAGGGCGCGGGTCTGCGTGCGGAATAGGCCGGGCCTATCGAGCGACATGCGGATCGCGCGCCAGCCTAGCGCCGGGTTTTCCTCATGAAGTTTCCTGAGATAGGGAAGAACTTTATCCCCGCCGACATCGAGCGACCGGAAAATAACCCGCCGGCCGCGCGCCTCATCGAGAACGCGGGAGTAGGCGGTCTGCTGCTCCACCATCTTGGGAAATTTGGATGCCACCATGAATTGCAATTCGGTCCGGTACAGGCCTATGCCATCGGCGCCGCTTTGATAGAGGTGGGGCAGGTCGACAAGCAGCCCCGCATTCATGTTGAGGGATATACGCTCCCCGTCCTTCGTGACCGGCGGCACGTTCTTGAGCTTCGAGAACCGGGCTTGCCGGCGCGCCCTAAAGCGCGCCTTGTCGGCATAGGCACGGATCAGCTCCAGCGACGGCCTGATGTGGAATTGACCGGTACCAGCGTCCAGAATGGCGGGATTGCCGTGATTGCCGGCCGATGTAGCGTCGGTGACTTGATAGAGCACCGGCAAATTGAACGAGCGCGCGACGATGGCGATATGGGCGGTCGCCCCGCCTTCCTCGACGACAAGGCCGCGCAGCTTTTTGGGATCGTAGCCGAGCAGCTCGGCCGCCCCCATGTTGCGGACAACGAGGATGGCGTCGTTCGGCAGCCTGCCCAAGGTCACGGCATGGTCGTGTCCATGCAGGATACGTAGCATTCTATTGGCGAGATCGTCGAGATCGTGGCTGCGCTCGCGCCAGAAGCTATCGGCATTTTTCATCAGCTGCGTGCGCGTATTTTGCTGAACGCGCTCGACGGCGGCTTCCGCCGTGAGCCCGGCCGAGACGGCCTCGCGCATGCGCCGTGCCCAGCCGCGATCGTGGGCGAGCATCTGCACGGTCTCGATGATTTCCTTGTGCTCGTCGCTCGACGTCTCGTCGTGGATCAGGAGGCGGTTGATATCTTCCCGGAGGCGCAAGAGCGCCTCGTCGAGCCGCTTGAGCTCGGCAGGAATATTGTCGGCAAAAAACTTAAGAACTTCGGGACGGGGCTCGTGCAGCGCGATATGGCCGAGCGCGAGTCCGTCGTTGAGCGGCGTCCCTTTCAAGGTAACGGAGGTTTCCCGCCGGTCGGGTTCCGGCGCGACCGCCCCCGCAAAGCTGCCAGACGCGATCATCTCCGCCAGCACCATCGCGGTCGTCTCTAGGGCTTCGACCTCCTCCTCGGTGTAGCGCCGCTCGATCTTGTTTTGGACCGTGAGAACCCCGATAGTCCGGCGGTCGCGCACCATCGGCACGCCGAGAAACGAATGGTAGATCTCTTCGCCAGTCTCCGGCTTGTACGAGAAGTGCGGGTGCTTTTGCGCATCGGACAGATTGATGGGCTCGCCCCAATCGGCGATGAGGCCGACGAGGCCCTCACCCTTTTTCATGCGCAGGGCATGAACCGCTTCCTTGCGCAGCCCTTCGGTCGCAAAAAGCTCAAGGGTGTCGTCAGGCAGCCGGACATAGATCGAGCTAACCTCCGCAATCATGTTGGAGGCGATGACTTTTACGATACTATCCAGCTTAGCTTGGGGCTCTGACGAACTCGCCATGATGGCCCGCAGCTGCCGGATCAACACCCAAGGTGCGCGTTCTGTCCAGGGCATCTCCCCGGTCCCGTTGTCCCTGCAGTTGTGGGGTTGGGCGCTCTTAAAAGGTCAGTGCGCCCTCGTTTTATCTACCTATCCTTTAAGACAGGTCCAAGCCGAATAGGCTATGGAGCGTCTTCACGGCATCCTCGGTGTGAGCCGCACCGACGAGCACGCTAATCTTGATTTCCGACGTAGATATGGCCTGGATATTAATGCGCTTCTCAGCCAGCGCGTGAAACATCTTTGCCGCAACGCCGGCGTGACTGCGCATGCCTACGCCAATCACCGAGACCTTCACCACATCCGTATCGCCGCGCAAGTCGTTGAAGCGGATCGTATCTTTGCGGTCGCGGAGCACTTGCAAAGCGCGCGGCAGCTCGGCGGCCGACACGGTGAAAGTCAGGTCCGTCGTCCGGCCGTCCTCCGAGATATTCTGGACGATCATATCCACGTTGATGTTCGCCTCAGCAAGCGGCATGAAGATGCTGGCTGCAACGCCAGGCTTGTCCTCGATTTGGAGGACCATGATTTTCGCTTCATCTTTTGCGTAGGCGATACCGCTGACGACGTGATGCTCTAACATTTCGGTTTCATCGCAAACGAGCGTTCCACGCTTTTCGGCTTGCCCGGCTCGCGCGGGCTCGCAGATCTCCGGTGTGTCGAAGCTAGAACGCACTTGTACACGGACGCCGCGAGCCATTGCAAGCTCCACGGAACGCGTCTGCAGCACTTTCGCGCCTAGCGACGCCATTTCTAGCATCTCCTCGTAGGAAACACGCGAAAGCCGCTGAGCGCTGTGCACAATGCGAGGATCGGTTGTATAAACGCCGTCGACATCGGTATAAATATCGCAGCGATCGGCATTGAGGGCCGAGGCGAGCGCGACAGCGCTCGTGTCCGAGCCGCCGCGCCCGAGAGTCGTGATACGGTTGTCCTCGCTAACGCCCTGAAAACCGGCAACGACGCCCACCTCGCCTTCGTTCACGCATTTGAGCAGCGCGTCCGCCTCGATGCGGTCGATACGGGCCACCCCATGGGAGCCATCCGTCACCAGCGGGATTTGCCAGCCTTGCCAGGAGCGCGCGTTAATGCCCATCGATTGCAGGATGATCGCCATCAGGCCGGCCGTGATTTGCTCGCCCGAGGAGACCACGGCATCGTATTCCCGTGGATCGTAGAGCGCGCTGGCTTCGCGCGTCCAGGACACGAGCTGGTTCGTGTGTCCCGCCATCGCGGACACGACCACGGCGACGCGATTGCCGGCATCCACCTCGCGCTTCACATGCCGGGCGGAATTTCTGATTCGTTCGATATCGGCGACGGAGGTTCCGCCGAACTTCATGACGAGGAGCATTATGGTGGCTATGCTGGCAAGAGTGAGGTTAAGAAGCCGTGCGGGCAGCCTCGGCGTCACCGGAGAAGCAACAGGAAGGCCATCGATGGAGATTGAGGCAGAAACACGGCGAAGCCCGTCCTTGGACGCGGAAGAAGTGCGCCGCTTCGAAACGCTCGCCAAGGAGTGGTGGGACGAGCGCGGCAAATTCCGGGCGCTGCATGCGATCAACCCCGCGCGCCTTGCCTTCATCGCCGGAGAGGTTCAGCGCTGGCGCGGCGCCCAAGGGCCGTCCTTCCACCCGCTCGGCGGGCTCGCAATTATCGATATCGGCTGCGGCGGAGGGCTGTTGTCGGAGCCTTTGTCGCGGCTCGGAGGAAACGTGACCGGCATCGATCCCGTCGCGGAATCCATTGGCATCGCTCAAGCTCATGCGCAAAACCTCGGCCTTCCCATCGCCTATCGCAACGCCACCGCAGAAGACCTCGTGCATGAGGGCTGCGTCTACGATGCCGTTATAGCCTCCGAAGTCGTGGAACATGTGGCGGACGTCGATTCCTTCCTCAAAACCTGCCGGGCTCTCTGCAAGCCGGGCGGCCTTTTCATCCTTTCGACGCTCAATCGCACCGCCAAATCCTACGGGCTCGCCATTTTGGCCGCGGAGCATCTGCTCGGGCTCGTTCCCCCGGGCACTCATGATTGGAAAAAGTTTATAAAGCCTGAAGAGATGGAGATGGCGCTGATTGCAGCGGGGTTCAAACGGCTTTCTCTGAACGGCATCGTCTTCAATCCGCTTTCGGGGGCGTGGGGCCTGTCTAGAACGGACCTGGCGGTGAATTATATGGTTTCGGCGGAGGCTGTGTAGCGCGCATGGACCAGGGGGGATCTCTATACCGGGTGCGCCTTGCCGCGCCTGCCGACGAAGCCGCCTGGCGCGGCCTTTGGGACGCGTATTGCAAGTTCTACGCGGTTTCCATCCCGGCGGATGTCACGGGCTCGTTATGGCGCCGGATCGTGGATCCGGCGATGCCGCTTCACGCCGTGATTGCAGAGGCCGCCGGCGGCCATGGCAGAAACGAGTTGGTGGGTTTTGCCAATTACGTCCTGCATCCCTACACTTGGGGCACCGGGCTCATGTGCTACATGGAAGACCTGTTTGTGGTGGAGCACGCGCGGGGCAAGGGCGCCGGCAGCGCGCTGATCGGGAGGCTTCTCCAAATGGCGAAACAGAACGGATGGCCCCGCGTCTATTGGCACACCCATTGTCTCAACGAGGTTGCGCGCTCGCTCTATGACAAGTTTACCCCACCCGATCCTTTCGTGCGCTATGTTGTGAACGTGAAATAAAATTTGAGCGTCGAGTAGAAGCATTGACCGCTAAGGCCCCCTCACCCTGTCCTTCTCCCGCAAGGGGAGAGGGGACGACGTGTCAACCGCTGCGAGCTACCCCCTCTCCCCCGCGGGAGAGGGCTGGGGTGAGGGGTGAGCCACGCATGATTCGGGTTGGCACGCCGCGCGAATGCTGACGAGGAGTCTCCGTCAATGACCGCTTTCCCCGCCGGATGGGCGGAATTCCTGTGCGCGCTCGGCGTTTTCCTTGCCTCGCACATCGTGCCGGCCAGGCCCGCAATACGGCGGACTTTGCGCGCCTGGCTTGGGGGCGGGGCCTATACCATCGTCTATTCGCTGGTTTCGCTTGGCCTATTCGCCTGGCTGATCGTGGCGGCCGGCCGCGCGCCGCATCTTCAGCTTTGGGATTTCGCGCCCTGGCAGCTCTGGGCGCCGAACCTCGTCATGCCGCTTGCCTGCCTTCTCGTTGCCTTCGGCATCGCGGCCAAGAGCCCCTTTTCGCTCGGCGCGCGCGAAGACACAGGCTTCGACCCGCACCGGCCGGGCATTGCGGGCATCACCCGGCATCCGCTTTTGTGGGCGGTGACGCTTTGGGCCGCCGCGCATACGGTGCCGAACGGCGATCTGGCCCACGTCATCCTGTTCGGGCTATTCGCGCTATTCGGCTTGGCGGGCATGGCCGCGCTCGACGCGCGCAAGCGCCGCGAATGGGGGCCGGAGCTGTGGGAGAAGCGCACCGCGCACACCTCGGTCATTCCCTTTGCTGCGGCGTTCACCGGCCGCTTCAGCGCGGCGGGCTTGCGCGCCGATCCCGTCAGGCTTCTCGCCGCACTCGCGATCTATCTCGCTCTGCTCTTCCTGCACCCCATTGTGATCGGCGTCTCGCCCCTGCCGGCGCTTCAAGGCTAGCCTAAGCGCCGCCGCACATATGCTCGGCGTCCGGCAACTCCCAGCGTTCCTTCGTGCGGCCGTTCACGGCGGCGTAAACCTTGCCCCTATCGTCGCCGGGCGGGCAGTCCTCGGGGATGGCAACAAGGCAGAGGCGGACCGGATCGCCCACGCGCGAGCGGGTAAGGGCACCCACGAGTTCGTAGCTGACCCCGTAGAGGCCATTGGCATAGCCAATCGCGCTGCCGCTATCCGGAACGCCCTTCAATCTCGATCCTAGCTCCGCGATCTGGGTATCGACGCATCGGCCCACCGCTCGGGGCACGTTGGCGCCGCTCTCCTCCGCGACGGCAAATCCGGCACCTGCGGCGAGCAGCGCGAAAGCGCAGCCCGCGCTTAAAACTATACGCGCTTTTGCAAGCATTGAGGCCTCCTCTCAGCAAGCACTGCCAGGCTGAGGCTATATCTCCTAAGTTTCGCGCGCCAGTGCAAACCCGTCCGCGCTGCTCCAAATCGGCGCAGGTGATTAAATCACAGACAGCAGATTATGGCGGGCCTAAAGTTTGCTGGCGAATAGAAGCCTATTGCAGCGACGGAAAAAACACCATGAAACGGGCCGCCCTTTACGCCATTCTCGCCTTGCTGCCCGCCGCGCCCGGCTTTGCTCAAAACATGCCGGCCAAGCCGATGTCTGAGAAGGTGGAAGATAACCGCCGCATCGTCCCGCTGTCCGAAGCGGAAAGCGCGCTCGTCGCAGCGAAAATGCGCCAGATGCTCGCAAGCATTCAGGGTGTAACGGACGGCCTCGCGCGGGGCGACATGCAAGCCGTAGGCCTTGCTGCGTCCCAAAGCGGCATGTCGATGATGCAGGACCTCCCCGCGGAGGTCCGCGCGAAATTTCCACCGCCGTTCATGCAAATGGGAATGGCCTCGCACAAGGCCTTCGAGCGGATTGCGCAGGAAGCGGCCGGGGACAAGAACTCCGAGACGATCCTCAAGCAGCTTTCCTCCGGCACGCAATTTTGCGTCGCCTGTCACGCTGCCTATCGCTTTGCGCCGCCAAAATAGCGGAACGCACGATGTCTCAGCCCCGGTCTTGGCCCCGTGTGCCGCCGCTTGGCTCCTCCCGCCGCGGAAAGGGCTTCATTGCTGCGGGATCGGGCGGACCGGCAGGCAAAGGCTCGCTCCCGCCGGCGCTTGGGCGCACGGGAGCGAAGCGCCAAAGCTGGATCAATACGAAGCCCGCTATAAATCCGCCGATATGCGCCCACCGGGCGATTCCGGAGCCGGTTTCACCGGAGGCGATGCTGTTGAAGCCGTGTACAAATTGGAACGCGAACCAGATCGCGATCAAGACCGTGACCTTGGTCCGCGGAAATGTAGCGGCATAAGCTCCAAGCACGCCCGCGATCGCACCCGAGGCACCGAGCGCGGGTACGGCCGAATCTCGATTGAAGAGGACCTGCGCGAGGCTCGCAAGGAGGCCGCAGACGAGGTAAAAGCTTAGAAAGCTAAAGCGGCCGATCCGGCCTTCGAGGCGCGTCCCCAGAAGCAGCAGCGCCGCCATATTGATGACGATGTGCAACCAATTGCCATGCATGAACGTGCCGGAGAGGAACGGCAGGTAATCATGGGGGTCGAGGCCGTGCGCAAGCGCCCAAGCCGGATCGAAATAGCGCCGGGGTACCAGCGCGTAGTGGAGATAAAATGTCCGCGCAGCCGGAGGGCTTAACGAAATTTGGTAGAGAAAGACGGCGGCATTAACAAGTATAATTAAGTAAGTCGCGAGCGGCGGCGAGGGGATCCCGGCTTGGTTTTTCCAAAGAAACATGATCCTGGGTGCAGCTTCTTGCGCTCAACGCGGATGATGGCTCATCTTGAGCACGATTGCCTTCAATACTTCCTCGATGTGCTCGAAGATCCAGTAATGCCCCGCACCTTCGACGCGGCGCAACTCGCAGCCTGGAATGAGGCGCGCCAGCCTGAGCGACGCCGGCACCGGTACATTGCGGTCGTTGGTGCCCTGCCAGAGCAAAGCCGGCGCCTTCACCGCATCGAAGGGAATATTCCACGGCCTGCAAAAGATCCGCATCTCCTGGATCACACCGCGAATGCCGGGCCGCAAGCCTTCCGAAACCCCGTCGAGAAGATTCCTGCGAATTTCGGGCCTGTGCAAAATGCGCCGGTCGGAGGCGCAGGCCCGCCTTCTGATGAGGCCGTACATGGAGTCGGGCGCATTGAGGAACATGAGCCGGCCCAGCGAAAAGGCGCCTCTCATGGCGGGGGTCACGCGCGGCAGCAGCCGGAACGTTACATAACGCGACGCGCCGATGGTCTCCGGACCCTCCGGAGGGCAGAGCGGCCCTACAGGGCTTACCAGCGCGGCAGCGGTGACCCGGCCGGGCAGCAGCGCGGCACAGGCAGCCGCATAAGGTCCGCCGCCCGAGATGCCCGCCACGCCGAACTGCGTAAGGCCCAGATGATTGGCCAGCATCGCGACATCGGCCGCCCAATCCGCCAAGGTCCGGTTGTGCTGATAGGTGGACAACCCAAAGCCTGGCCGCTCGGGCGCAATGATCCTAACGCCCATGCGCCGGGCAGGTTCGTGCACCAGACGGAACATAAAGCGCGATCCCGGCGTTCCATGGAACCCGAGCACCGCAAGCCCGCGCGGCGAGCCATATTCCGAGTAACTCAGTTTACGGCCGTCGGGCAAAAACATATGGCGGTCTTCGGCGGCGGCGGCGGCAGCTTTCGCAATCGAACGGATCCGGCTCGTCGCCAAACTCATGTGAATTACTTTCCTCCAGGCGTTGAAACAGCACAGTGCAAGCGTTAAGTATATGCTTGCCGCCTCCCAGCAAGGGAGTGCTTAAGGTTCGAAGTTAGCACATCAAAGGAGACACCAGATGGCTGACGATGTAACTGGCAAAGGTCAAGGCGGACTCCCATCCCGCTATTCCGACCCATTCCTCGCATTCCGCAACGAGATGGATCGTTTGTTCGACAACTTTCTCACCGGAATGCCCACGCTATCCAATCTGCGCCAAGCCTTCCCCGCGGCGCAAGGTCTTACACCGGCCTGGGACATCAAGGAAACCGAAAAGGAGCTGGTGGTGAAGGCCGATCTTCCGGGGATCGATGAAAAAGACGTCCAGCTCACCATCCATGACGGCGTTCTTTCGCTTCGCGGCGAGAAAAAGAGCGAGCGCAAGGACGAGCGAGAGAACTACCACCTGATGGAGCGGAGCTACGGCTCCTTCCAGCGCTCGATGCGCCTGCCCGAGACAGTCGACGAGGATAAGATCGAAGCAAGCTTCGATAAGGGCGTGCTGACAGTCACTCTGCCGAAGCGGCCCGAGATGATGAAAGCGCAGAAGAAGATCGAGATCAAGAGCAGTTAACCGGCTGCACCCTGTCTTCCGCTTTCTTTGCGCGGGCGGGAGCGGAAAAAAGGCTACGAAACGGTACATCTACCCGGGACTGCCGTAGCGCTTGAGAATCCCGCCGATCTGGGCCGCGGTCTCAGGGCTGTCCCAATCGGCGGGGCCAATGAGCCGGGCCACCTCGCGGCCCTGCCCGTCCAAAATCACCGAAAGAGGGAGGCCTGACGCGCCGAACGCTGTCAGGGCCTCCGCTTTAACGTCATTGTAGACGGCGAGATTGGCAATTCCGTTCGCCGCGAAAAAGGCCGCAGGCTTATCCGGGCCGGACCGGTCGACGCTGATTGGCAGCACCGTTAATTTATCGGCGCCAAGTTTGGCTTGCAGCCGGTCGAGCGAGGGCATCTCCGCCTTGCAGGGCGCACACCATGTCGCCCACAGATTTACGAGCACCACTTTACCGCGCCAATCCGAAATGCGATGCGGGCTACCATCGGCGCCTGCGAAGGCCAAATCGGGCGCGGCGCTTGGCTCTTTGCGCTCGATGAGCCTGCCGAAGCCCGGCACGGCTATGCCGGAACTATCCCCGGCCGTAACGGGGCGCAAAATATCGCCATGACCGCCCGCTCCGGATAAGAGGCGCGCGGAAAGGAAGCCCGCCGCCCCGGCAAACAGCGCAAGTGCGGCATAAAATCCCAGGCGGGCAAGCGAAAGTCCGCGTTGCTCGTCTTCTCTTTTGGGCTCGGCTGCCTGGCTCATGAAAAAGACGCTGCCACCCTCTCCTGCCCGCGTCAAATAATTAGCGCAGGTTGCCGCGTTTGAACCGGGGCCCGGCCCGGCCGTTTACGGAACCGGTAGCGCGAGCTTGTGTACCGCGCAAAAAGGCGCTACCGGAAGTGTCATCCGGAACAAAATCAGGGTTGCCGCACCCGTGTTGGGAAAATCGCCTTCGTTGCTTGACCCGCGGCATGCCGCCGTTCTTGCGCTCGCCTTCCTTGGCCTGCATACGGCGGTCTGGACGCTTTATTCCACCCTGTCGAATACTGGCGCACTCCACCAGGACATGATCGAAGCCTATAGCTGGGGCCGCGAGTTCCAGCTCGGCTATTATAAGCATCCGCCATTTTGGGCGTGGATTGCGGGCGCCTGGTTCGAAGTGTTTCCGCGAACGAATTGGGCTTTCTATCTGCTGGCGAATTTGAATGCCGGCATCGCGATTCTCGGCGTGTGGCAACTGGCGGGGTTGTTTACCCAGGGCATGCACAGGCTCAATGCAACGCTCTTGATCGTGCTCATTCCCTTTTACACCATTCAAGGCCATCAATATAACGCGAACTATATGCAGCTTTCGCTCTGGCCATGGACGGTTTATTTCTTTGTCATTTCTATGGAGCATCGGCGCTTGCGCGACGCCATCGCGTTCGGTGTATTGGCAGCAGCCGGCATGCTTTCGAAATATTACAGCGCGCTGTTGCTTATGTCGTGTTTCGCCGCCTCTTTCGCGCACCCCGATTGGCGGCGGTATTATCGCTCGCCGGCACCCTATATCGCGGTTCTCGTGTGTGCGCTGCTTGTCGCTCCTCACATTTGGTGGCTGGCAAACAACGATTTTCTTCCGTTCAAATATGCGGAAGCGAAAACCGCGTATCCAGCCGCGAAATTCTATACAAGCATCATCACCTTCATCATAGGGTGCATCGGCTTCAATCTCATTGGAACGGCGCTGATCCTCTTCTCAAGAAGCCGCGGCGCGCAAAGAGCGGACGATGCCGCATCCGCGCCCATCGCTTCAAACCGGGAGCGGTTCGTTGCGATCCTGGCGCTGGGACCTTTCGCGCTCACGCTGGTCGCCGCCCTCGCCGGGCATATGCGGCTTTCGACAAATTTTGCCGCCCCGATCTTTTTCCTGGTTCCGCTGCTTCTGATTCAATATTTCAAACCGCAACCGGCCCGGCTGCGCCGCCTCGCGGCCGCTGCGGCGGGAGTGCTTTATGCCGCAGCGCTCCTCGCGGCCCCAGCGATCCCTGAGCTGCTCACCGGGGTAATCCAACAGGAGGCAAAGCGGGCGGACGAGGTGTCCCGCGCGGCCATGCGCATGTGGGCGGAGGTTACCCCCCTGCCGCCTCGGATCGCCGCCGGTTCCGAAATGTTCGCGGCGGGAACTTCGTTTTATAGCAGTGAGGATGTCTCCGCGTTCTTCAATTTCGATATGCGCCTCTCCCCCTGGATTACGCCTGCTTTCCTAGCGCGCGCCGGGTTCCTTGGCATTTGCGGCGAGGACGATTCGGCCTGCCAGAAGCGGGCAGCGGAGCTTGGCGGGCCGGACATGGTGCAGGGGCATATCATGCTGGCCGGCAAACCGCAGAAACCGCTGAGCTTGCGAATATTCATTCAGCCGCCGAAGCGCCGGGAGGCGGCCTCCCGCAAAGCCGCGGATATGGCCGGGCCGACGAATTAGAACATTGTGCGCTTGATCGGACGCAGCCGTCATCGCGAGGCGGCCTTGGCGGCCATGGGGTGACAATGGAGTGCCCTAGCGCAGCCAGGGCGCGACGATTTCGGCCTTCAGCATGTCCTCATAGGACGGCCGGGGCCGTACCACCGCATAGGCGGCGCCATTGACGAGGACCTCGGGCACGAGCCGTCGCGAATTGTAGGCCGAGGCTTGCACGGCGCCATAAGCGCCCGATGTCATGACCGCGAGCAGATCGCCTGACGAGACCTCGGGTATCGCCCGGTCCCTCGCGATAAAGTCGCCCGTCTCGCAGACAGGTCCGACGACATCGGCGCGCGCGGTCTTGCCCTGCCGGAGCGCCTCGCGCACCGGCCAAATATCGTGATAGGCATCGTACAGCGTCGGCCGGACGAGATCGTTCATGCCCGCGTCGGCGATGACGAACAGCTTGCCCGCGCCGCTTTTCACATAAATCACCTGGGTCACGAGGATACCGGCGTTGCCCATGATGACGCGGCCGGGCTCGAACAGCAGCTTGGTTCCGAGCCGCCGCGCCACCTCGGCCGCGACCTCGGCATAATCCTTGGGCAGCGGCGGATCGTCCTGATCCCAGCGATACGGGATGCCAAGGCCGCCGCCGAGATTAACGAACGAGATCGTGTGCCCGTCGCGGCGTAACTCCTCCACAAGGCTAGCCAGCAGCTCGAACGCATTCTTGAATGGCTCGATGCTGGTGATCTGGCTGCCGATATGCATGTGCACACCCTCTACCGACAGGCCGGGCAGCGTGCGGGCCAGCGCGTAAAGGGCAGGCGCCTCGCGCCAGCCGATGCCGAATTTGTGCTCCGACTTGCCGGTTGCGATCTTGGCGTGGGTCTTGGCGTCGACATCGGGGTTGATGCGAAACGCGACGCGGGCCGTGGCGCCGCGCGCGGCCGCAACCTCGCTCAGCGCGCGAAGCTCGGCCTCGGACTCGACGTTGAAGCCGAAAATGCCGGCATCGAGCGCGAACGCCATCTCGGCGCGGGTCTTGCCGACGCCGGAAAACACGATCTTTTCCGCCGGAATGCCCGCGGCGAGCGCGCGGTGAATCTCGCCTTCGGAAACCACATCGGCGCCGGAGCCGAGCCGGCCGAGCGTGCGGATGACGGAGAGGTTGGAGTTCGCCTTGATCGAATAGCAGACGAGCGTGTCGCAGGATGCGAACGCCTCGGTGAAGACGCGGTAATGGCGCTCGATCGTGGCCGTGGAATAGCAATAGAACGGCGTGCCGATAGCGCGCGCAATCGCGTCGAGCGGCACGTCCTCGGCATGCAGGATGCCGTTCCGGTAATCGAAATAATGCATTTCGAGCGCTGGGCTGCTGTGTCTATTTTCCCAGAAGCGGGTCTAGGATGAAGGGGCGGTTCGGATCGGCCGTCTTCCCGCTTGCATCCTTGGGAACATCTGGAGGCGGCAAAGGCTTTTGCAAGTCGCTTCTTCTGCCGCAAGCGGCCAGTACGAGCGCCACGCTCAGAGCCAGAACCAAATTACGCGCGATGCGAGCCATATTGTCCCCGTTACGGCGCAGCCGAGACCCCACCATTGCAATCCTCTTAGCCTGAACTTTGCCCGGACTCCAGCGTCTTCAGCCAGATTTTCGCGGCCTCGCGCACATTTTCCGGCGCTGTGCCCCCAAAGCTTCGCCTGCTCGCGGCGGATTTCCCGATATCCAGCACCTCGAAGACACTGGCGGCGATGCGCGGCTCGATCTTCTTCATGGCGGCAAGCGGGAGATGGGCGAGATCGGTACCGGCTTTTTCGGCGGCTTTAACGATGCGCCCCGTCGCATGATGGGCCTCGCGGAACGGAAGCTTGGCGTGCAGCACGAGCCAGTCCGCAAGATCGGTTGCGGTCGAGAAGCCGAGCGCGGCTGCGGCGCGCATTTTGGCCGCGTCGGGCTCCATGTCCTCGATCATGCCGGTCATGGCGGCGAGCCCCAGCGATAGCGCGTCGATGGCGGAGAACACCGCCTCCTTGTCCTCCTGCATGTCCTTGGAATAGGCGAGCGGCAGCCCCTTCATGACAATGAGCAGTGCGGCGAACGCGCCGGCGACGCGCCCGGCTTTGGCGCGCACCAGCTCGGCCGCGTCCGGATTGCGCTTTTGCGGCATGATGGACGAGCCGGTGGTGAAGCGGTCGCTCAGCTTGATGAAGCCGAATCCCGCGCTGAACCAGATCACGATCTCCTCGGCAAGCCGCGACAAATGCGTCGCGCAGATCGCGGCGGCGGCCAGCGTTTCCAGGGCAAAGTCGCGTGCGGAGACGGCGTCGAGCGAGTTAGCCATCGGCCGCTCGAAGCCAAGCTCCGCCGCGGTCATGTGCCGGTCGATGGGGAAGGACGTGCCGGCCAGCGCGGCGGCGCCCAGCGGCGACTCGTTCACGCGGGCCCGCGCATCGGCAAACCGGCCCCGGTCGCGCGCCAGCATCTCGACATAGGCGAGGCAATGATGGCCGAAGGTGACGGGCTGCGCCGTCTGCATATGCGTGAAGCCCGGCATCAGCGTTGCCGCATGCGCCTCGGCCTTCTTCGCGAGTGCAAGCTGCAGGCCCGCGATCTGCGCGCCGATATCGTCGATGGCGCCGCGGATATAAAGCCTGAAATCGGTCGCTACCTGGTCGTTGCGCGAGCGCGCGGTGTGCAGCTTGCCCGCGACCGGCCCGATCAGCTCCTTGAGCCGGGCCTCCACCGCCATGTGGATGTCCTCATATTCGCGGCGGAACTCGAAGCGGTGTTCCGCGATCTCGGCGCGCACGGCATCGAGGCCGGTGACGATGGCCTCGGCCTCCGCGTCGGTGAGAATGCCGCAGGCGCAGAGCATATTGGCATGCGCCTGGCTGGCGCGGATGTCCTCGGCGTAGAAGCGCCGGTCGAACGATAAGGAGGCGTTGATCTCCTCCATAATCTCGGCGGGCTTCGATTCGAAGCGCCCGCCCCACATTTTGTTGGCCATCGGTGTTTTCGGTTTTGGGGGCTTAAAGCGAAGCATTAGCGTGCAATGCCGCGGTGCACAAGAGCGGAAGCGCGGGAAATGCTTGGGCGGGGCCTGCGGGCTTCATTCGGGCGCGGTCCGCGATGCTCCCGCGGCAAGGCTTGCGCCGCAGCCCAGGCTGGGGCAAAGTGCAATAATTAGTCATTTGAGTCTGATGGGGGCAAAACGGATGGTGCGGGCGCTGGTCAGTATTGTCTTGGCCTTTTGGCTGGCCGGCGCCGCCGCGCTCGCGGCCCATGCGGAGGCGCGCCTCGCGCTGCTTATCGGCAACCAGGACTACGCCGCCAAGGTCGGCCCGCTCAAAAACCCGCTGCGCGACATCGAGCTTGTCGGCGCGGCGCTCGAAAAGCTCGGCTTTTCCGTGACCAAGCTCGCCAACGCCAATAAGGCGCAGATGGACGAGGCGATCCGCCGCCATGCGGACCGGGTGCGGCGTGCCGGGCCGGGCGCGATCAGCTTTTTCTATTATTCCGGCCATGGCGCGGTGAACCCGGAAACGAACGTCAATTACCTCATCCCCGCCGATCTCGACAGCGCCGAGAGCGACACGCTGTGGTATCGCTCCATCGAGCAGCCATACCTAATCGAGCTCTTGAGCCAGCGCGCCAAAAACGCCACGCATTTCGCGAGCGCCCGCGAACTGCACAGTTTCGTGGGTCATACGAAAGGTGTCGAATCGGTCGCATTCTCGCCCGATGGCCGCTACGCGCTTTCAGGCAGCCAGGACCAGACTCTTAAAATGTGGGATATCGCCTCCGGCCGCGAGTTGCGCACCTTCACCGGTCATACAGGCAGTGTCCTTACAGTCGCCTTTTCGCCCGATGGCCGCTACGCGCTCTCCGGCGGCGCCGACAAAACACTAAAGCTGTGGGATGTCAGTGAGTGGACACAGCCGCACGAGGCGCGCCGCTGAATGCGCTACGTTGTCATCCTGGGGCTCAGCGCGCATGCTTGACGCTGCGTTCTTCCTTTGGCAGGGGTTCAAGCGTAATACGCAAACGATGGCCCGTGGCCTTGGCATAGCTGCGCAAGCTTTTGAGCGAGGCCCGGTGCGCTTGCGCTTCGAGGCGCGCGACAACGGATTGGGTCGTGTTCATGCGCTCCGCGATTTGGCTCTGTGTGAGGCCGGTTTGCGCGCGCGCCCTTATCAGCGCCTCGACGATGCCGAATTCCTCGTCGAGCGCATCGTAAGCTTCCCTATAGACCGGGTCTTTGTGCCACTCGGCAAATACCTCCTCCGCGGGGACGAGCTTAGCCTTGGCTGGCAGACTGGACTTCACGGTAGCCATTTCACACTTCTCCTGCGCGTTTTTGCGCCAGCTTAATTTCGTGCAGCGGCGTCTTCTGCGTCTTTTTGACGAAAACGCGCACGATGATTAGCCGCTGATTCGAGCGCGCAACGTAAAATGCCCGGGCGATGCCGTCCTTGCCTTTGATGCGCAGTTCCCACAGGCCGCCGCCCATAGGCTTGGCCGCTTTTGGCGGAAGCGCCTCAAGTCCGTATTCGGCGATGAGCAGAATCATCCGGTTGAGCCTGGCTCTGATATCGGCGGAAAGAGCATTAACTTCCGCAAGCGCCGCATCGTGGAAGGCAATCGTCCAAGGCATCTGGTTTCGTTTTGATAATAGCTGGAGGTCATGGACATAGCAAGCTTGCTATAATCTGGGTGGCGTGTTTAAGTTAAATTTATTAGTTTTAAGCGCATGCGGCGGTTTAGGCGCGCCACAAAACACGGCCGGGTCTCACGGAAGTCCGAGCGCGCCTGTGGAGAGACAGCGGCGCGTTTCCTCACCGGAGTTTCGCGATGGTCTCGCGGATTTCCGTTCGGAATTCGCGGAGCATCGAGGCGTCTCCGCTGGCGATCGATTCGAGGGCTTCATCGACTTCGCCCAGGCGAGGTCGTCTTCCTTCGCGGCCATGAGGCTAACAATCGCGGCAGACAACGCGTCGTCGAGGGAAGCGAAATGCCCCGCTTCCACCTCGGATTTGAGCCAATTTTGTTGCTCGGGCGATAATTGAATGTCCATACCTAAGATATACCGCCGGGTATGCCGCCCGTCCAGATGCCGCACACGGTTTCACAGCCCGTGCTTGGCCCAAACTGCCGCGACCTCTTCATCGGTCGCGAATTCGCCCCGATCCGCGGCCGCCTTGGACCGCTCAATCGCGGCGCGTTCCTCCGGCGTGAGGACAAAAACACCATCCACTTCGTCGCCCGCCAAAACGAGCATCGCGCGAGCGATCTCATCCTGCGCCGATGGCTGAAGGCGGCGAACCGTGGATATGGCGTCGTCGAGAAGCTTGGTCATGCAGCTATTTATAGCCGCTGAGGCGCGGAAAGTCGAGGGGGCTGCTGTCTCCTGAAGCTGTGGGATGGCAGCGAGTGGACGCAGGAGGCGCGCCGCTGACGCCTCCTTCACAAGCGCCTAGCCGCGAAACGGCTCGCGTCTTCCATCCCTGACATGAAGGATCTCAACTTCCTCACCGGTGGCGCGATAGAAGACGAGGTGGGGCGTGTGAGGAACCGGCAAGCGCCGCAAACCTGCCTTGTTCAGCACCCGGCCGATCTGTGGAAATTCCGTCAGCTTCTCAATGGATGCATCGAGGGTTGAAAGCGTCTCGTTGGCGGCCACAGGGTTATGCTCCCGAAGATAGGCCGCGATCCTCGGATATCCCGCATCGCGCGCGGGGCGTAGACAAGCCTCATAGTCCGAGAGATCGCCAGAAGGCGCGCACCCCGTCGCCGCTTACGCCCTCGCCCCGGGCCAATTCGGCCTCGGCTTCGGCGATGGCGGCGGCCTCATCGGCGGTGAGTGGCGGGGCACTCGTGAGGTCCAACAGAAACCGGCCGAGATCGTCCTGCGTTTCGGGCGGCAGGCGGCGGATGGCGTTCACGGCGTCGTCGAGCAGCTTGGTCATGCTTATACTTATAAGCCCCGAGGGGCGAAAAGTCGAGGGAAGGCCTACCGGACGCCGGGACGTTTTGTGTAGGGCAGCATCATGGTAAATCGCGCGATGGTAAATGGCACCGCTTCGAATATATTCCCGCCGCAAGACTCGCGATTTTTCGCGTTTTCGCCTACGACTCCAGCGCTTGAACTCGCCCCTAAGCTCAAGATAGCATAACCCACTGACTCTACAAACGTTTCTGTTGGAATAGGTTAACGCACGTTGCGCTTCGGCGCTCAAAATGGCATATTCCCAGGGCTTTTTCGATACCCACCGGGATACCCAGTCATGAGAGACCTCACAGAGAACGAGATTGAAAGAATTACAAAGGAAGGAGATCACCGGGTCGCGCCGCACTTGTATCTTCGCATCGCCGGCAATTCCAG
>JBKQIH010000125.1:0-29009 GCA_052148445.1 Rhodomicrobium sp. | reverse complement strand
AATCCAGAAAACGGCCGCGCGCCGCCCGGGACGAAGGATGGCCATCCTTCATCCCGGGCCCAGTTTCCTGTGATTCGTGAAACGCCGGATACCGGGCCGCCATCAACATACAATCCAGGGCAGCATCGGAGACCTTGGCCCGGGACTGCTTCGCGCTGCAAGGCAACGGCGGAGATTCGGATGCTCCGTTCGCGGATCCAAAGATGCAAGGGGACGGCATGGCCAGGGGAATATGGCCATGCCTAAGGGTTAGCGGGCTGCGGAGAAAGCCTGCGCGGCTTCTGCGGCCTCGCCCGCATACATGGACAGCATCGGCTCGTCTTCGAGGAGGACCTCGCCGTAATAGCCGTAGCCGTTGAAGTGACCGGCCATCACGCGTCCGTAAGCGCCGATATTGCCGATCTCGATATAGCAGCCCTCCGCCGCCGCCTCGGGAAGCAGGAACGGCCCCGGCAGATAATCGGCGCTGTCGCAGGTCGGACCGTAAAGCCCGAACGGCTTCATGTCACGCTCGCTCAAGGCCTCGCCCTTTGCGGAATAAGCCCGCGCGGGGAACACCCATTTGCAATGCGCCGCGTCGTAGAGCGTACCGAAAGCGCCGTCGTTGATGTAAAGCGTGTCGCCGCGGCGGGCATCCACCTTCACAATCACCGACTCCGACTCCGCCACGAGCGCACGGCCCGGCTCGCACCAGAGCTGGCAGGTGTAGCCCACCGCCATCCGGTCGAAGGCGCCGCGGATTTCGTCCATGTAGCTTTCGAGCGGCGGAGGCTCCATGCCCGGATAGCGGGCTGGGAAACCGCCGCCCACATCGACGATATCGACAAGCGTCGCCGCGCGCACGATCTGCTGCGACACGGTGCGGAGCACCTGGCCGTATCCCGACGCGCACATCATCTGCGAGCCGGCATGGAAGCTTATCCCAAGCGTTTCCGCCTGCTGGCGCGCGCGCCGGATCAGCCCCGGCGCCTCGCTCCATGGAGCGCCGAATTTGCCCTCCAGCGAAATTTCGCTGTAGGTAGAAGGACATGCGACCCGCACGACCAGGGTCAAATCCTTTGCGCTGCCGGTTGCCGCCTCGATTTTGGCGAGCTCGGCTTCGGAATCGAGCGCAAAGGTGCGCACGCCGAAATCGTGATAAGCCTCGGCGATGAAACGCCGCGACTTGACCGGGTGCATGATGTGCATGACCGCGCCGGGAAGCTCCGCGATTTTGCGGACCTCCGGCATGGATGCCACGTCGAAATGGGTAATGCCCGCCTCGAACAGCGTCTTAAGGATGAGCGGCGTGTCGTTTGCCTTCACCGCATAAAGCGTCTCGCCGGGAAAATGATCGCCGAACCACCGTGCCGCGCGCGCTGCTGCGTGCGGACGGACACCGATAACTGGCTGTTCTACAGGAACGTCGCGGAGAAGCTCCGCAGCGGCCGGGTAAATGTCCATCGCATGGGACCTCCCATTTAAGAGTTAATCCGATGCTGCCGACGAACGCTTCACCGCGCAAAGCGGAGTTGCTAGACAGGCTATTTCTGCACTTTCGGCATACGGGCAGATGCTATGCGGCCTTTCAGCCTAGCGCGTAGCCTTTATGAGCAGAAGTCACCTCCCCAGCGCCCTTCTATGGCGCAATCTTTCGCAATCGAGTTGCTTTAAGTGGCTATGTTGGCCCCGAGGTCAAGTGCTTTTTTAGGGTGGGGCGGAAAAAGTTGCGGATGGGTGTTCCCCGGGGCAAAACCATGGTCCACCTAACTATTTCATACTGCCGGCCGCCCATCCATTTTGGAGTATTGCGCCCTGTTCCGGAACTGGCGTCATTGCAAGCGAAGCGAAGCATCCCAAGGCAATCTTCAGGGCTTGCGGCAAGAAAAAAAAGAACCGCGCCCCTCTTTACCATGCCAAACTTAAACACATTCCAACACGCGCGCTGCGGTGCGTAGTACCGCTGCGCAGACACGGATCGCAAGCAATGCGGGCACCGATAACGCGATGACGGTTACGTCCGGCAAATCGAACTCTACGAGCGCGGAGCAGCCGATTCCTGTTCGGCCTTGCGGATGGCGGGGATGATCGTCTTGGCTAGGATATCTGGAGTGATCGGCGCGGGCAAGCGGTAGACGATCCGGCCGTTGCCGTCGATCACGAACGTTTCCGGCACGCCGTAAACGCCAAAATCGATGGCGGTGAGACCGTTCTCGTCCGCTCCTATGGCTCGGAAGGGATTGCCGTTGCGTGCCAGGAATCTACGCGCGGCCTCGGGCTTGTCCTTATAATTGATGCTATAGATCGGGACGCCTTGCTGGGCCAGCTCGATCAGTTGGGGGTGCTCCGCCATGCAGGGCGCGCACCAGGAGGCCCAGACGTTGAGGATGCTAACCTTGCCCGTCTTGAGCGCAGCCGATGAAAGCCCGGGAACGGGGCCGTAATCGCCCAAAAGATTGGGAATGCCGTTGAGCGCGAATTCTGGGACAGGCTTGCCGATGAGCGCGGAAGGTAAGCGCGAAGGATCCCCCGAATAGAGTGCCACGGCAAGAAATACGAGCATCCCCGCCACAACGATCAGCGGCAAGATGAGCGTTGCTTTCGGCTTCGCCTTATCCGGCGTTTCCGCAGGGGTAGAGCTTTCCATCATATCCGGTCCTAAAACTCTTGCGGTGAAGACCTGCGCCTAAGTCCGCGGCGCTCCAAATCGGCCAGGCGCTTTCTTTGCTCGCGCTCCCCTGCCCAGGCCCAAATCACAAGGCCGCCGGCGCACACCGCAGCGGCGGCATAAGAAAGCCAGATAAAGGCTGCATGTCCGCCAGGATCAAACATTCGATGCCTCCGCGCCTGTTGCCTGCGTATAGCCCGCATTTCCGCGCACATGCATGGCGATCATGGCATCGCAGCGCCGCTTCAAAATCTCGGCGCGCATCGCCTTCATGTGCAGCACAACGAACAAGACCGTGAAGGCAATCGCCATGACCAGAAGCGGCCAGAGAAAAGCGGGGCCGACTGTGCCGCGCACCACGCCCGCAGGCTGATGAAGCGTCTCGACCCAATTTCCCTTCCCGACGATCTTCTCCATAAACTCCTTCTCGACCGAGAGCTTGATCAAAATAAAAATGGGAAAGCCAACGAAGCTCAAAATGGCGGCGGCGCGGCCTGCCCTGCCCGGTTCCTCGATAGCCTGCCGCAAGGAGATAACGCCGAGATAGAAGAAAAACAGGATCAGAACCGAAGTCAGCCGTGCATCCCATTCCCAATAGGCGTTCCACGCCGTCTTACCCCAAAGCGAGCCCGTGACGAGGGCAAGCAGAGTGAAGGTGGCGCCAATCGGAGCGGCGGCCTTGGCGGAGACGTCGGCGAGCGGGTGCCTCCAGATGAGATAACCGGCCGACGAAATCATGATGAGCGCATAGCACGCCATCGACAGCCATGCGGCCGGCACATGAACGAACATGATCCGAACACGGTCGCCCTGGCCCTGATAGACTTCCGGGGGAGTCTGAAACGCCATCGCAAGCCCCACAGCGAAGAGAACGAGCGTCAGCACAGCGAGCCACGGCAACAGCATTCCGCTCAAGCGCATGAACCCGGTGGGGTTGGCTAGCGAGCTGATACGCCAGAAGCTAAGCGGTTGCGGTTCGGACATTGAAAGGCTCCCGGCCTTTTGCTTTGATATGGTCTCACTCTATTCCGAGGCGAAGGGCAAGCGCCGCGGCAAATGGCATCGCAGCCACTGAAAGCAGGGAAAACGCAAAAAGCAAGACAATACTTTGCCCGAATGCGCCAGGCAGCGCATCGATTGCTCCCACCCCAAAAATCAGAAAAGGCGTGAAAAGCGGCAAAATCAGGAGCGGCAGAAGCAGCGCCCCTTTTCGCAATCCCAGCGTGAGCGCCGAAACACCGCTCGCGATGAAACTGATGCCAGGAGTTCCCGCGAGAAGGGCGGCAAGGAGCTTCGGTACGGAATCGGCTTCTATATTGAGGAGGAGGCCGGCGAGCGGGGTCACAACGATCAAGGGCACGCAGGTCGTGACCCAATGGGCAACGCTCTTGGATGCGGCGATGAGTTCGGCCGGCAGCGGACCGATCACCAGCGCTTCCAGCGAGCCGTCGTCGCGGTCCTCCTGGAACAGCGCGTCAACCGAAAGGACCGCCGAGAGCAAGAACGAGATCCATAGGATTCCGGGCGCGATGCGGCTCAGAAGTTTAAGATCGGGGCCAAGCCCGAGCGGAACGATGGAGACCGCGACAAGATAAAAGCCTAGCGCCGTTCCAACGGAAGAACCCTGGCGGATGGCAAGGCGAAGATCCCGGCCGAGGAGTGCGAGAAAAGCGTTCATTGCCGAAGCTGCGTGGGGATGAGTTCGAGAACCGAGACCTCTGGAAGCGCAAGATCCAGATGTGTCGAGACGATTGCGATGCCGCCAGCGGAAAGATGATCGGCGATCACGCCTTCGAGAAGCCGCGTGGACGCCGCGTCGAGCGCGGCCTGCGGCTCGTCGAGAAGCCAGATTGGGCGGTACGCCGCGAGCAACCGGGCGAGGCCCAGCCTTCTTGCCTGTCCCTGCGAGAGATGGCCGGCGCTAAAGGTGGCGAGATTTAACAGGCCGAACGCGTCGAGCGCGGCTTCCGCAATCTGAATATCGCCGCTTCCGCTATAATAGCGCTGCCAGAAGCTGACATTCTCGATGACCGATAGGCGCGGCTTCACCCCGTTGGCATGTCCGATATAATGATAATAATCGTCTTCGCGCCCGCCCTTCACCTGTATGCGCCCGGCGGCCGGATGCAGAAATCCTGCGATGGTGCGGAGCAGCGTTGTCTTTCCCGATCCATTCGGTCCGCGCACGACGAGTGCGGACCCAGCGCGCACTTCGAAAAAAAGGCCGGAAACGACGGTATGCCCCCCTCTTTGGCAGGCGAGCCCTTCCGCTACAATCGCCTTCACCGATTCAGGCATTCTTAACGAATGGTTTAGATTGCTTAAAGGCTCAATTTTTGCCAAGGAACTATTCCATCCCGTTTTGCGCGCGCCGCTCATCTTTATGTTAGGGTAGCGTGCGCCTGCAACGCTTTTTCGCACGATATGGAGAACTCGCAGTGGCCACTCTAACGCCTCGCTCGCTCGACAGTTTCCGCTCCCGCAAGACACTGACCGTGGAGGGCAAGCCTTACGAATATTTCTCGCTGCCGGACGCCGAGGCGAACGGCCTGCCGGGCATTACAGCTTTGCCCTATTCGCTGAAGGTCCTGCTGGAGAATCTCTTGCGCTTCGAGGACGGTGTCAGCGTTTCGGCCGATGACATCCGGGCTATGGCGCAGTGGCTGGTGGAAAAAAACTCCACCCGCGAGATCGCCTTCCGGCCCGCCCGCGTGCTGATGCAAGACTTTACCGGCGTGCCGGCCGTCGTGGATCTGGCGGCGATGCGCGATGCGATTTCGTCCCTCAAGGGCGACACAGCCAAGATCAACCCCCTCGTTCCCGTCGATCTTGTCATCGACCATTCCGTGATGGTCGATAGCTTCGGCTCGCCGCGTTCGCTGGAGGTCAATGCCGATCTCGAATATCAGCGCAACAAGGAGCGCTATGAGTTCCTGCGCTGGGGCTCGCGGGCGTTCGCCAACTTCCGCGTCGTGCCGCCAGGAACCGGCATTTGCCATCAGGTCAACCTCGAATATCTGGCGCAGACCGTCTGGACCAGGGAAGAAGGCGGCGTCACTCAGGCTTTCCCGGATACGCTCGTCGGTACCGATAGCCATACGACGATGGTTAATGGCCTGGCCGTTCTCGGCTGGGGCGTCGGCGGCATCGAGGCCGAGGCGGCGATGCTCGGCCAACCCGTCTCCATGCTGATCCCCGAAGTGATCGGTTTCCGCTTCAGCGGCGCGCTGCGCGAAGGCGTAACCGCCACCGACCTCGTTCTCACCGTCACCCAGATGCTGCGCAAGAAGGGCGTCGTCGGCAAGTTCGTCGAATATTTCGGCCAGGGCCTCGACTCGCTGTCGCTTGAGGACCGCGCCACGATGGCGAATATGGCGCCCGAATATGGTGCAACCTGCGGATTCTTCCCCATCGACAAGGACGCCGTGAACTTCCTCAGGTCGACCGGCCGCGATCCGCATCGCGTGGCGCTGACCGAAGCTTATGCCAAGGCGCAGGGCATGTGGCGCGAAACTGCCACCCCAGATCCGGTCTTCACGAGCACGCTCGATCTCGACCTGTCGACCGTCGAGCCGAGCCTTGCCGGGCCGCGCCGCCCGCAGGATCGCGTTCCGCTCGCCCGGGCGGCGGAAGGCTTCGCCGATGCGGTGCTGGAAATGCGGAACCTGAAGCCCGGCGGCCAAGCCGCCGATATGGTCAGCGAAGGCGGCGGAGTTGTCGAGCCGCTTGAGAAGTCCGGCGCCGTGGAAGGCGAGAGCTACAGGATCGCGGACGGCCACGTCGTTATCGCGGCGATTACATCTTGCACCAATACCTCGAACCCGAACGTGCTCATCGCGGCCGGGCTCGTTGCGCGCAAGGCCCGCGAAAAAGGCCTTAAGCCCAAGCCCTGGGTCAAGACCTCGCTTGCACCCGGAAGCCAAGTCGTCACCGACTATCTCACGAAATCCGGCTTGCAGAAGGACCTCGACGCGGTTGGCTTCGATCTTGTCGGGTATGGCTGCACCACCTGCATCGGCAATTCCGGACCGCTGCCCGAGGCGATTTCGAAAACCATCCACGAGCACGACGTCATCGCGGCCGCCGTCCTCTCCGGCAATCGCAACTTTGAGGGCCGGGTCAATCCGGACGTGCGCGCGAACTATCTCGCTTCGCCACCGCTCGTCGTCGCCTACGCGCTGGCCGGCACGATGAAGCTGAACCTCGTGACCGAACCGATCGGCACCGATCAGAACGGCGCTCCGGTTTTCCTGAAGGACATTTGGCCCTCCTCCAAGGAAGTCGCCGAATTTGTCCGCACCTATGTCACGCCCGATATGTTCAAGTCGCGCTATGCGGACGTGTTCAAGGGCGACCATCGCTGGCAAGCGGTTGGCGGCTCGAAGACGGGGCAGACCTACGATTGGGATACCGCTTCAACCTACGTGCAAAACCCGCCCTATTTCGAGGATCTGACGGCCGGCGCGCCCGCCGCGCTGACCGATATCGAGAACGCGCGCGTGCTCGGCCTCTTCCTCGACTCCATCACCACCGACCACATCAGCCCGGCTGGCTCGATCAAAAAATCCGGCCCGGCGGGAACCTATCTCCTCGACCACCACGTCACCCCGGCGGACTTCAACTCCTATGGAGCGCGGCGCGGTAATCATGAGGTGATGATGCGCGGCACGTTCGCCAATATCCGCATCAAGAACCAGATGGTCCCAGGCGTCGAAGGCGGAGTGACCGTCCACTATCCGGATGGTGCGCAACTGCCGATTTACGACGCCGCGATGAAATATAAGGCCGAAGGCGTGCCGCTCGTTATCTTTGCCGGGCGCGAATACGGTACGGGATCGAGCCGCGACTGGGCCGCGAAGGGCACGCGCCTTCTCGGCGTGCGCGCTGTGATCTCTCAAAGCTTCGAGCGTATTCACCGCTCGAACCTCGTCGGTATGGGCGTGCTTCCGCTTACCTTCGAGGACAGCATGTCCTGGAAGGACCTCGGCCTCAAGGGCGACGAGACCGTGACGATCAAGGGCTTCAACTCGCTTTCGCCTCTGACGAAAATGTCCGCTCATATCGCCTTTGCGGACGGGACGGCGAAAGTTGTGCCACTCCTGTGCCGGATCGACACCGTTGACGAGCTGAACTACTTCAAGAGCGGCGGTATTCTTCATTACGTGCTGCGGAACCTTGCTGCAGCCTGAAGACTCGCCACCCCAAACTAGGCTAAAGCCCCGCTCCGGCGGGGTTTTTTTTTCGCGCGGCCCCCCAGAGAGGCTGTGGATAAGGTGTGGACAGTGGCCGGGTTCGCAGCGCCCTGTTGCAACCAGGCCGCGTAGGGCGCGAAATATTTATCGGCTTTAAAGGAAAATCTTGATTGCGGAACCAGCTCTTGCAAAACTAATGCATCGTAAAAATGGCGAAGCTGAGCATACATGCTCGCGAAGAAGTTCGCGCGCGCCCGGTAGGCATTTTCGGGACGCTTAAAGCAACGCCCAAAAAAAGACTCGATATGGGGAGGCATGCTGTAATGACACAAGTATCACAAGCTCCTTCGGAGCAATGGATGGAAACCGCCCGTAACCTTGGCCACCAATCCCCGGGAACCGTGGCCTGCCCATGCTGCGGGAGCACTTCGCTTAGCGTGAGGGACGTGGAATATGGCTTCGGCCACGATAAGGGCGTGCAGCGCTATATTTCCTGCGGCTGCTGCGGGGCCTTCACAGGCGTGAACGTCAAACGCGCCGGCGAGGACCTTGCCGTTCCCGCAGCCGGGGGACAGCGGCTTTCAGCCGTGCCCTCTCAAGCGCGGTAACGGGCCGGGTGCAGCGTCCGCCGCGCCTCGGCACGCAAAAGGTCGATCGGCGCGAGCCCGCTTTGCGGCTTCTCGAAATGCCAATAGGTCCAGCCGTTACAGGCGGCACGGCCTTGCGCTTTCGCGCCAACCGCATGGATGGAGCCACGCGTCCCGTCCCACGATAGCGACGCGTCGGCCATGACCTGCGCCTTGATCTCTGCCTTGGCGTCGAATAGGGCATCGCCGGGGCGGAGCATGCCCAACTCCAGCACCATGCCGAAGGGCACGCGCGGCTCGGCGCGCCTGGAAACGATTGGCGCCGCGGTTTTCTTGTCCCACGGCGTCACAGCTTCGATGCGTGCGCGGGCGGCGGCGACATAGTCCGGGTCGCGCTCGATGCCGATATAGCGGCGCCCGAGCAGCTTCGCGGCAGCGCCCGCCGTTCCCGTCCCGAAAAAGGGATCGAGCACAAGGTCCCCCGGCTTCGTCGTCGCGAGCAGCACGCGCATCAGAAGCGCTTCAGGCTTCTGCGTCGGATGAGCCTTGCGCCCGCCATCGTCGCGCAGGCGTTCTGGACCCGAGCAGATCGGGATCAACCAATCCGAGCGCATTTGCAAATCGTCGTTGAACGCTTTCAGAGAGTCGTAATTGAAGGTTGGCCGCGAAGTCTTGTCCCGCGCCGCCCAAATCAGGGTTTCGTGCGCATTGGTGAAGCGGGTTCCCTTGAAGTTCGGCATCGGGTTGGTCTTGAGCCACACAATGTCGTTCAGAAGCCAGAAGCCGAGATCCTGCAGCGCCGAGCCGAGCCGGAAAATATTGTGATACGTGCCGATAACCCAAAGCGCGCCATCCGGCTTTAGAATTCGGCGGCATTCCTTCAGCCATTCCCGTGTGAAGCGGTCATAAGCCGCGAAATCGTCGAACCGGTCCCACGCGTGGTTTACGCCGTCGACACGGGTGTTGTTGGGACGGAGCAGATCGCCGCCGAGTTGAAGATTGTATGGAGGATCGGCGAAGACGAGATCCACCGAGCCTGCCGGCAAGCCCCGAAGCACCTCGATGCAATCGCCCTCTAGGATGCCGCTCCCGTCCAGCACATCCACGCTACGTTCGAACGCCGTTGCAAAACGCATGACAATGTCCACCACTCGCTACTGCCCCACTCTAGCAGAGACAGCGCTCAAGAGGGTTAACGGAGCCCTAACAGGGCGCGATTTTCCGGGGCGCCACGCTTAGGGCGTCGCGCTCCGTCATTGCGAGTTTCGCACCGGCCGCGGCGGACCCTTCTGAATGAATCTGTTCAGCGCCGCCGCAGCTACGCGCCGAACTCTTTCTTAGCGAAGCGAAGCAGTCCAAAGCCAATCGTCACGGCCGCCAGTCTGGATCGCTACGGCGGCTCAGCCGCCTCGAGATGACGGCTGCGTCCGGTCAAACGCAAAATGCACTAGAAATTGACGCCTAATCT
Organism: Rhodomicrobium sp.; assembly: GCA_052148445.1. Classification (GTDB taxonomy): domain Bacteria; phylum Pseudomonadota; class Alphaproteobacteria; order Rhizobiales; family Rhodomicrobiaceae; genus Rhodomicrobium. The sequence goes on along the minus strand of JBKQIH010000125.1, from coordinate 19,115 downwards.
TTTTTGTTCATTTCCGTCTGAATTTCAATCGACACGTCGTCGGAAACGTGGGGGACCGCGAAGGATACCCCGTATTCGGAGCGCTTTATCGTCGTCACTGCCCCGATACCGAGGGTTTCTACTTTCTTCATTGGGTGCGGACCCGAGAAGTTGAGTGTTACGTCGAGCGTTACCGGCTTCGTCACACCTTTGATCGTGAGATCGCCGGTTACCCTGCCGGTCTTATCGCCGGTCCTTTCGAATTTCGTGCTCTTGAAGGTTATTTCTGGGAATTTCGCCGCGTCGAAAAGCTTCGCCGACTTCATGTGATCGTTGAAGACCGCATTGAAGGTCTCGATGCTGGCTGTCTTGAAAGTGATATTCAAACTGCTGTTTTCAGGGGTCTGCGCGTCATAGGCGAGTTCCCCGTCGTAGTTGAGGAAATGAGCACATTGGCGGCTCACGCCGAGGTGGTTCCAGCAAAACCGGACTTCTGTGTGTGCCTTGTCGAAGGTGTAGGGCACCGGTTCCGCAGAGGCATTCATTGTCAGCGCGATCAGGACAGGCGCGGTGAAAGCCAAAATCCGGGTCAAGGTCATTCGGGGAGTCTCCTAAGCCGAGGGGTTAGAGGGCTTTCGAAGGGCTAGCTTGACCGCGCGGAAATGGCAAGCACCTCCCCGCGTGAGCCATCGCAACCGCTTGCAAGCTCAAACGAGATTGACCGACATGCCGCCATCGGCGGTAAGACCCTGTCCGGTGATATAGGAGGAATCGTCGCAGCTCAGGAACAGCGCGGCCTTTGCGATTTCAAGCGGCGTTCCAAAACGGCGCATCGGAATTTGACGGATGAGGCCATCGGAGAAGCCGGGGCGCGTAATTTGCCGCGTCATGGCGGTCGGCACGAATCCGGGGCAAACGTAATTGACCCGGATTCCGTTAGGAGCGAATTCCACCGCGAGGCTTCTCGACAACCCTTCGATCGCCGCTTTCGACGCCGAGTAGCTCGACACCTGGCGGAAGTGCTTGCTTGCCATGATGGATGCAAGGTTGACGATTGCCGCACCGCCGTTCTTGCCAGCCTCTCGAAGCGCCGGCAGCAGCGCGCGCGTCACGCGTAGCGTGCCCCAAAGGTGCGTATCGACCACCGACGCCCAATCGGCGTCCTCCATGTGGCGGAAATCCTTGCGGACCAGATTGCCAGCGTTGTTGACGAGCACGTCGAGTGCGCCGAAGCGATCGCCGAGGGCTTTTGCCAAGCTTCGAACGTCATCCTCGCTGCGGACATCGGCGGCAACAGCTTGGGCGCCGCCGCCGGCATCGCGGATCGCCATCGCGGCGGCTTCCGCTCCGTCCCGGTCCATGTCCGCGATGAAAACGAAGGAGCCTTCGCTCGCAAACAATTCTGCCATGGCGCGGCCAAGCCCATGGGCGGCACCTGTGATCACTGAAACCTTATTCGCGAGCTTCTTCACAGAAAGCGCCTCCAGACTTCAAGCCTGTCTCATACCAAGCGCCGGGGGTCTTAACCGGTCCCAGCGCCGCCCAGGCGCACGCGCGTTGGCGTAAAGCGCGCCTTCCATCGGATAGGTTCACAATGGAGTGCAACGCCCCTCATCCTGCCTTCTCCCCATGGGAGAAGGCACACCCGGACATCGCGCGGAACGTAGAGCAATCCTTCCCTCTCCCAATGGGAGAGAGACAGGGCGAGGGGTGAACCCTATGACAAAGCCGTCAGAAACCGGAGCCTAGCCCCCGGCGGCGACGCTAAGATCGAAGTGGCTCGCGGTTGCGATACGGCCGCGCCAAATCCCGCACCATTCCTTGCCCGAGCGCAGCCCCATCTCTTTCCAGAGGGTGCCGAGCGCGAAAACGAGCCGGTCCATTTGCTCGTCCGTGTGCGTTGGGCCGGGCGTCAAGCGAATACGTTCGGTGCCGCGCGGGACGGTTGGGTAATTGATCGGCTGCACGTAGATGCCGAACCGGTCGAGCAGCGCGTCGGTCAGCGCTTTGCATTGCACCGGATCGCCGACAAGCACCGGCACGATATGGCTTGGCGTGTGCATGACGGGCAGGTCCTCGTTGACGAGGCGCTCTTTGAGTTGGGCGGCGCGCGCCTGATGGCGGGTGCGCTCCTCCTGGCTGGTCTTGAGGTGGCGGACGCTCGCAAGCGCACCAGAAACGATGACGGGCGCCAGAGAGGTCGTGAAGATAAAGCCCGGAGCGTAAGAGCGGATCGCGTCGATGCACGCCGCGGTTGAGGCGATATAACCGCCCATCAATCCGAAACCTTTGGCGAGTGTCGCCTCGATGATGTCGACCTTATGCATTGCGCCGTCGCGTTCGGCGACGCCTGCGCCGCGCGGGCCGTACATGCCAACCGCATGCACTTCATCGATATAGGTCAGCGCGTTGTATTTTTTGGCGAGATCGCAAATGTCGCCGATGGGCGCAATGTCGCCATCCATGGAATAGACCGACTCGAACGCGACGATCTTCGGCGAAGACAACTCATATTCCTGGAGGAGACTTTCCAAATGCTCAAGATCGTTGTGCCGCCAAATCCGCTTTGCGCCGCCGCCATGGCGCACGCCTTCGATCATCGAAGCGTGGTTCTTCTCGTCCGAGAAGATCACCGCGCCATGGAGCAGCTTCACCAAGGTTGAAAGTGTGGCCTCGTTCGAGACGTAGCCCGAAGTGAAAAGCAGGGCGGCTTCCTTGCCGTGTAACTCCGCGAGTTCTGTCTCAAGCTCAACGTGATAATGCGATGTTCCGGATATGTTACGCGTCCCGCCCGAGCCGGCCCCGGTGCGGTCGATGGCCTCGTGCATGGCGGCAAGTACTTTGGGATGCTGGCCCATGCCCAAGTAATCGTTGGAGCACCATACGGTTATCTGGCGCGTGCCCTGCGGAGTATGATGGAGCGCGCTTGGAAACTCACCCTGTCTTCTCAGAATATCCGCGAACACTCGGTAACGTCCCTCAAGCGTTAAAGCTTCGAGCGCTTCCCCAAACTTTCCCTGATAGTCCATTCGTTTTCCTCTTTGGCGGGACGGTGCGGCACCTGGCACCGGGCGCAAACATCAGCGTGGGTAGACGCCGAAGCTTCCGCCTTAATCTCGATCATGGCGCGAAGAGATCGGGAAGTCTAGACCTTGGAGCCATTACAAAGTGCCACAGGGGCACGATTTGACATAGAAAGCCTTAATCTGGATTGACTTAGGTCAAGCCGCTAGCCCAGCGCGAGGGTGCGTTCGTCCTGTACCGGAAGCCCCTTCCGCTCGCGCATGAGGTTTGCGAATCGCTGGAAGAGGTAATGACTGTCCTGCGGCCCAGGAGAGGCTTCTGGGTGATATTGGACCGAAAAGACCGGCCGGCCCTTGAGCCGGATGCCGCAATTGCTGCGATCGAAAAGGGACACATGCGTTTCTTCGACGCCTGCCGGCAAGCTGTCGCGATCCACGGCAAACCCATGATTCATCGATGTTATTTCAACCTTGCCAGTGGTGTAATCCATAACCGGGTGATTAGCGCCGTGATGGCCGTGCGGCATTTTCACGGTGCGCCCGCCAAGGGCTAGGCCGAGCAGCTGATGGCCGAGGCAAATACCGAAAAGCGGAATGCCCGAGGCGATGACGCTGCGGATGACGGGGATCGCATAGTCCCCGGTTGCGGCCGGGTCTCCCGGTCCATTCGACAAAAAGACCCCGTCGGGCTCGCGGGAGAACACCTCCTCCGCGGTCGCATAGGCGGGCAAAACCGTCACTCTGCAGCCAGCCGAAGCTAGACAGCGCAATATGTTGCGCTTAATACCATAGTCTATTGCTACGACATGAAACTCCGGCCGCTCCTGCGCGGCAAAACCGCTGCCCCACGACCAAACCTGTTCGCTCCACCCGTAGCTTTGCGTTGCCGTCACAGTTCGCGCGAGCTCGGCACCCTCCATGTCCGGGCAGGAGCGGGCGCGGGCAAGAAGCGCATCGAAATCGAAGACGCCGTCTGGATTATGCGCGATCGCCGCGTTCGGCATACCGCGATCGCGAATGAGCATGGTCAAGGCGCGTGTGTCGACGCCGCAAACGCCGATAATGCCGCGCGTGGCCAGCCATCGGTCGAGGTGCTGGCTTGACCGGTAATTCGAGGGCTCCGTGATCCCGGCGTGCAATATGCAGCCCCGGACGCCGGAGGAGGCAGCAAGGCTGGCTGTTTCGACGTCCTCGGGATTGGCGCCCGTATTGCCGATGTGGGGGAAAGTGAAGGTGACGATCTGCCCGGCGTAGGAAGGGTCGGTGAGAATCTCTTGATAGCCCGAGATCGCGGTATTGAAGCATACCTCGCCCGTGACTTCGCCCGTGGCGCCCGCTCCGTAGCCCTGAATAATCAATCCATCGGCGAGAACAATGGCGGCCGTATAGGGCCGGTCCGCCCATCCTGGGGTGCCGGCAGGGTTTGTAGGTGTCATGGCTCGACCTTGGGCTCGGCTGTTTACGATGAGCGCCCGCGCCCATACACTGCGATTTTAACGAAAGCGTGGCCAATGGCCAGAAAGTTAAGCAAACTTTCTTTGGGCAGCCAACGAAAGTTTGCTTAACGTCCTTTGTTTTCGCGGAGTTTTTATCCTCTGCTTAACGGGTCGGAACCGGAACCTCGCCGCGATAATCGTAAAATCCGCGTTGAGTTTTGCGGCCGAGCCAGCCGGCTTCGACATATTTCACCAGAAGCGGGCACGGCCGGTATTTGCTGTCCGCCAAACCCTCGTACAAGACCTGCATGACGGAAAGACAGGTATCGAGACCGATGAAATCCGCAAGCTGCAGCGGCCCCATGGGATGGCGGGCGCCGAGACGCATGGCAAGGTCGATGGCCTCGACGGAGCCGACGCCCTCATAAAGGGTGTATACAGCCTCGTTGACCATGGGGAGGAGAATGCGGTTCACTATGAAGGCCGGGAAATCCTCTGCAACCGTGACTTTCTTGCCAAGGCTTTCGACGAAACGGCGCGAAACCGCGAAGGTTCCCTCGTCCGTTGCGATGCCCCGGATCATCTCCACAAGCTCCATCACGGGCACTGGGTTCATAAAGTGCATGCCGATGAACTGCTCGGGCCGGTCGGTTACCGCAGCCAGCCGGGTAATGGAGATAGAGGACGTATTGCTGCCGATGATGGCGGCCGGCTTTATGTGAGGACAAAGCGCGATGAGGATTTTGCGCTTGATGTCTTCGTCCTCGGTCGCGGCCTCGATCACAAGCTCCGCATCGCTAAAGGACTCCAGCGACGGAGCGTAGACGATCCGGGCCAGCGCTTGGTCGCGGACGTCCTCGGTGAGTTTTCCCCGGTGAATTTGCCGGCTCATATTGCCGTGTATCGTTGCCAGCGCCGCCTCCACCCGCTCCTTGGAGAGATCGTGGAGCAGCACCTTGTACCCGGCAATAGATGCGACATGGGCGATGCCATTGCCCATCTGGCCCGCGCCGATGACGCCAACCGTCTTGATCGCGATAGCTTCGCGTCCCTCGCTCTTGTTGACGAAGGGGTTTTCGCGGGTCGGGTACGGGGCTTGAGCCATCGTCAACTCCGGGGTTCGTGTGAAGCTACTTCCGGCTGTCGAGCGCTGCTTCGAATTCCGGCAAAATCTGGAACAGGTCGCCGACAAGGCCGTAGTCCGCGACCTGAAAGATCGGGGCTTCCTCATCCTTGTTGATGGCGACGATCACCCTTGAGTCCTTCATCCCGGCGAGATGCTGAATGGCGCCCGAGATCCCAACGGCAATATAGAGATCGGGGGCGACCACCTTGCCGGTTTGACCGACTTGGTAATCGTTGGGAACGAACCCCGCATCGACCGCCGCGCGGCTCGCGCCAATCGCCGCGCCAAGCTTATCGGCGATTCGCTCAAGGAGCTTGAAGTTTTCGCCGGACTGCATGCCGCGCCCGCCCGATATCACAACTTTCGCGGCGCTAAGCTCCGGACGCGCGGACTGCGACAGCTCTTCGCCGACGAATTGCGAAGCGCCATTCGCCGCCTGCACCGTAATGGTCTCGACCGGCGCGGAGCCGCCCTCCGGGCTCGCCGCGAAGGCCGTCGTGCGAACGGTCAGCACTTTCTTCGGCTGAGTGCACTCCACAGTCTGCACGGCGTTGCCGGCATAGATGGGGCGCTCGAACCGCGAGGAACTCAGCACGGCCGTAACTTCGGAAAGTTGCGCGACATCGAGAAGGGCGGCGACGCGGGGCGCGACATCCTTTCCAGCCGCAGACGCGACGGCAACGAGCGCTTCGTAGCGCTCCATCAGCGGCACGATGAGGGCCGCCATGTCTTCGGCCAGCCGGGCTTTCAGATGATCCGCGTTGGCGCAAAGAACCTTTTCAACGCCGGCAAGCGCCGCTGCCTTTTGCGCCACAGCCTCGCAACCGGCGCCCGCAACCAAAATGTGAACCGGGCTTCCAAGCGCTTTTGCCGCTGTCAACGCCTTGGCGGTTGCACCGTTCAGCGTTTTATTATCGTGCTCTGCGAGGAGAAGAACGGCCATTATTGCACCACCCCTGCTTCGGTCAGCTTCGCCACAAGCTCGCTCGCGGATTGAACTTTGATACCGGCCTTGCGCGTTGGCGGTTCGGCGGTTTTGATCACATTAATTTTCGGCTCGATTGCGATGCCGAGCGCGGCGGCGTCGATCTCGTCGAGCGGCTTCTTCTTGGCCTTCATGATGTTCGGCAGTGAGGCGTACCGGGGCTGGTTGAGCCTGAGATCGGTCGTTATGATCGCCGGCAGTTTGAGCAGGAGCGTCTGGAGGCCGCCATCGACCTCGCGCACAACCTCAATCCCGCCGTCCTTCACGGTCACTTTGGATGCGAAGGTCGCTTGCGGCCAATTCAAAAGAGCAGCGAGCATCTGACCCGTCTGGTTCGAGTCGTCGTCGATCGCTTGCTTGCCGAGGATGACAAGCCCGGCATTCTCGCGCTCCACGGCGTGCTTCAGCAGCTTTGCAACGGCCAAAGGCTCGATAGCAAGTTCGGTGCGATAGAGAATGGCCCGGTCCGCTCCCATGGCAAGGGCGGTGCGCAGTGTCTCTTGAGCCTTTTGCAGACCGGCGGAAACCGCGATGACCTCCGATGCCTTGCCGGCCTCCTTGATGCGGAGCGCCTCTTCCACGGCAATTTCATCGAAGGGATTCATGGACATCTTCACATTTGCGATGTCCACGCCGCTACCGTCCGGCTTGACGCGGATCTTGACGTTGTAGTCTACGACCCGCTTGACGGGCACGAGAATCTTCATAGCGATAGAGCCCTGACCTTTAACCCGTTCATTATGCTGCACTGCAGCGCCGGGTCAACTGACCTAATGGCGTACAAATTTACCATTGACGCGTTATTAAGCCCGCAAATCTATTTCGCACTTGCGAAAGTGTCAATGCATTCCAGCTCAGCAGCGTTCGCAAAAGTGGCCATTCCGGTGTTGCGATAAAACTCTGCGAAAACTAAAAGACTTACGCGGGTGGCCGCGGATCAGACGCCGGTTGCCGTGTCGAAGAGGCGCACATCGGGCCGCTTCATGACGGTTACGAGAAGTGCGCCGGTGAAAAAGCCTCCGACATGCGCCCACCAGGCGGTCGCTTGCGAAGAGGAATAGATCGCACTGCCGATCTGATAGACGATCCAAACCCCGATGACGAACCCGGCCGAGAACCGCAGCGGAAGGAACGGGAAGTTGGGAAGTGGCAGAAGCACCCACACGCGGACGTTCGGATGGAGCATCAAATAGGCACCGATCACGCCGGAGACTGCTCCGCTGGCTCCGATGAGGGGCAAATCTGGCGAAGTCGTAATCAAGCTATGCGCGAGGGCGGCTATCGCCCCGCAAGTCAGATAGAAGACTATGAAGCGGAGATGACCCATGGCGTCCTCAACATTATCGCCAAAGACGAAAAGGAAAATCATGTTGAAGAGCAGATGCAAAAAGCTTCCATGCAGAAACATGTATGTGAAGAGCCGGAATTGCTCAGGCATGTGCCGCACGAAGGAATCCAAGGGCACGACATCGCTCGGCTTGAGCGCGAGCCCGTCGATGAATCCTGCCGGCACGTGTACGATGAGGTTCGTCTCAAAGACAAAATAGACAATCGCGTTGATGGCGATAAGACTCACCGTAACATATTGAAACTTTACCACTTTCAGGGGGTTCAGATCCCATATGGGTACGAAGAGCATTTATAAATCCAATCGGGCGGGGGTTATGCATTTTGTCCCGGCTGCCACAAAAGATCGTCTTTACCTTTGCCGTTCACATAGCGGCTGACGACGAAGAGGTGATCGGAAAGCCGGTTGATGTACCGGCAAACGGTTTCGCTGACCGGCTCGCCCTCAAGCTTAAGTTCTACGATGCAGCGTTCGGCGCGGCGGCAGATCGTGCGCGCGAGGTGCAGCGCCGCCCCAGCTTGCGAGCCGCCGGGAAGCACAAAAGATGTTAGCGGCGCCATCTCGCCGTTCATGAGGTCGATTTCGCGCTCCAGCCGTTCGACCTGTGCGTCTTGAAGCCGCAGGGGCGTGTAAGGCAGCGGCTCGCCGCGATCGGGCACGCAAAGGTCGGCCCCAAGATCGAAGAGATCGTTTTGAATTCGCGCCAGCATCGCGCTCGCAGTTTCTTGGCCGCTTGGGAGCAGCAGGCGCGCCATGCCGATGGCAGCATTGGTTTCGTCGACCGTGCCGTAGGCTACTATGCGGCAGCTCGTTTTGGGGACACGCTCGCCGCTTCCGAGGGCTGTCGTGCCGTCATCTCCAGTTTTCGTATAGATTTTTGTAAGGACGACCATCGGCGCGGCACCTAAGAACTTGTGTGCGCTCTTTGCATAGCACAATTACCACCGGTATCCTAGCCGGACGCCGGCGTTGGTCAGGCCGCGGTTCGGTGCGCATGCGCCGCCGTTCGACATGTGGTCGATGGTTCCCATCAAACGCCACTCGGGGGCGAGAGCGTAACCGAGAGAGGCGGATTCCCGGAAATTGACCCTGCAACCGTACGAAGCCTCACCGAGAGAATCCAAGGGGCCGTCGTGGGCCGCGCCGCCGAACGAGGTCTCAAAGAATGTGCGCTCGAACAATTTGGCGTCCCAGGCCAGCCCCCAATAAAACTCGTCGGTTTTGCCGAAGGCGATTGTCGTGCCGAGTTCTGGCCGGGGCGTGAGAAGAAAGTTTAGGATGCCATCCTCGTAGCCGCCTGCGAAATGGCCTCCGAGAACCTCAAGGTTCAGCGCAGGGCCTCCTTCATGCGGCGCATCGTCGATCGCCTGCTTGAAAACGCCTGCCCGTACCTCATCCAGCATCCAGAAGGGACGGCTACTTTCCGCATACGGATCGGCTAGGTCAACGGGCGCCGCAACACCGATTCCGGTCTGCAGAATGGCGGCTGCCACGATCAGCGCGGCCCGCGTTACCTTATAGACCGGATTGGAAAACGGCACGCGGACCTCCACCAGAGCCTGGGATAAGTTGTTGCGGGAGGCGCACGTTTTGTCAAATCCATCTGGCTTGTTAGTGCGCAGTTCCGCCCAGCCTGTGAGATAATTGACACGCAAGGCTAATACGAAGCGAAATAGAGCGATGTCAGTATAACCAAAATCGCGATGAATTGGAGTGCAACGCGCCATCGCATCAGCTTTTGACTTCTGTTGCTGCTCCCTCCCCTCATCATATTGCCCAAGCCGAGAGCGAGCACGGCGCCCACGGCGAACAGCGCAGCGAGAATAAGGGCTTTCGAAAAAGTTTCCATAACAGCGCTCCGGTTGGGGATTTCGCACCCGCCAATTCCCCGCGCGCGCGGGGAATTGCTGCCGGGCGGCTTAGGCGAGCAAATGCAAAGAGAAGAGACGATCCTTATCGGTCCAAGATTTAGCGGCCAGCCAGCCACCGCGCCTAGCAATGGCATGGAATCCGCGAACGGTATACTTATACGAATTTTCGGTATGAATAGTTTCTCCTTGCCGGAATTGGAAGGTCCGCCCTGCAACGGAGACACGATGAGGCCGGCCCGCCCGCAGATGCATTTCGACACGGCCCTGCGCTTCGTTATAGACCGCCCGATGCTCAAAACGGCTCAGGTTAAAAGTTCCGTTAAGCTCCCGGTTAATCCGCACAAGGATATTACGGTTAAAGGCAGCGGTCACGCCTTGTGCATCGTCATAGGCGGGCAACAGGACGCTGAGGGGCTTTTGCAGGTCGGCGCCCACGATAAACAGGGCTTCGGCACCAAGAAAGTTGCGCGCAAAGCGCAGGAAGGCCGCGGCCTCATCGTGCGTCATGTTGCCGATGGTCGATCCGGGAAAAAAGCCAACGCGAGGGCAGCCGCGAAACGGCAGCTTTATTGCGCTCAGGTCGTGAAAGCCGCCAAGGATGGGGTGTACGGCCACGTTGGGGAACTCTTGTTGTATTCGCTGCGCGGCAGGGTAAAGGGCGGCGGCGGAAATTTCGATCGGGATATACGCGGCTGGACGGTCGAGAGCTTCCAGTAGAAGCCCGGTCTTCCAGCTGGAGCCCGAGCCGAACTCTACAACGGCCGCGCCAGGCGGCAGGGCTTCCTTGAGGCCGGGCGCACAGCATCGGAGCAGCGCAATCTCGGTTCTCGTTGGATAATACTCGGGCAGCTTCGTGATCCGCTCGAACAGTTCCGAGCCAGCTTCGTCATAAAAGAAGCGGCAAGGCAGCGCTTTCTGCGGGAGCGCCAAGCCGTGCAGCACCGCCTCAAGGAACTCGCTGTCCGCTATGCGGGGGGCGGTTTCAAGTCCAGAAAATAGCTGCATCGCTAAGCATCGCTCGCAAGCCGCAGGCCCATGAACTGCCAGCGCTGATGGGGATAAAAGAAGTTCCTATACGTAGGGCGCAAATGGTTATCTGGCGTTGCGAACGAACCGCCTCGCAAGACGAACTGGTTGCACATGAACTTCCCGTTATATTCGCCAAGCGGCCCAGGCACCGGCTTATAACCGGGGTAAGGCAAGTAAGCGCTTTGCGTCCATTCCCAGACATTGGTACAAGGCGATGCTCCATCTTCGGCAGAAGCGGGTTTTGCAAAAAGTCTGGACAGATCGAACGGTGCCGGTCCCAGCCCATTTGCCAAGCCGGCCTCCCACTCGAATTCGGTTGGCAGACGGTGCCCCGCCCAGCGCGCAAACGCGTCCGCCTCGTAGAAGCTCACATGCATGACCGGCTCATCCATCCGGACCGGCTGCAAACCGTGCAGAGTCATCCGATACCACGCGCCGTCTACACTCTCCCAATAGCCGGGCGCCTGCCAGCCCTCGCGCTGCACCGTGGCCCAGCCGTCCGCTAGCCAAAGCAGCGCGTCCGAATAGCCGCCCGCCTTCATGAAAGCGATCCACTCGCCATTGGTGACTTCCCGGCTGAAAATGCGAAAATCTTGCAGGAGCACGCTGTGTGCGGGGCCTTCATTGTCGTATGCGAAGCTTTCGCCGCGATGGCCGATATCGTAGATGCCGCCGGGGATTTGCCGCCAATGGCCGGCAGCAACGGCCGTCTCGGCCGGGCCGGCTCCTTCCCGGTAAACGGGCCTCAGCGGGTTCGCCGCGAACAGGGCCAGGATATCGGTTAGCATAAGCTCTTGATGCTGCTGCTCGTGATGGATGCCCATCTCGGCAAGGCTGAGGGCCTCTTGCGGCGCGGGCTTGGCAAGAAGCCCTTGCAAATTCTCATCGGCATAGGCGCGGTAGGCTCGTACCTCCTCCGCCGATGGCCGCGTGAGCAGGCCTCGCCGCGGCCGCGGATGTCTCGGGCCCATGCTCTCGTAATAGGAATTGAAACAGTAGGCGAAGCGCTCGTCGAAGACGCGGTAGCCGGGCAAAAACCGCTTAAGAACCAGCTCTTCGAAAAACCAGGTGGTGTGGGCCAGATGCCATTTTGCAGGGCTCGCGTCGTCATGCGCCTGAACGGTCTGATCCTCGGCGGACAGCGAAGCTGCAATCTTAAGCGATACCTCGCGCGTTGTGTGAAGCTGGGCGGCGAGTTTCCGCTGGCCCGCCATGGCGGCCTCGCTGCCGGACGGATTTACGGGACTATCGTCGAGTGGCATAGTGTGCCCCTTTTGGGTGCGTTGGGGAGCTTGCCGTTTCCCCGCTCCGTGCGTCTGTGGAACAAGCTAACCCGGAACTAGGTCCATCGTGGTCACATCTGAGAACGCATCGGGCACAACTTCGTTACTTGCTCTCGCGCAAAAAATCGGCAGATGCGAGCCAAAACCCTTGCGCGGCGCCGTGCGCTTGCTTGAATCCCTGGGACATGGCGCGCTCGTCGAGTTTCCGCTGAAAAGCGGCCGGCGCGCCGACATATTGTCGCTCAGCGGGGCGGGGGAAATCTGGATCGTCGAGGTGAAGTCGGGGGTTCCGGACTTCCGCGCCGATCATAAATGGCAAGATTATCTCGAATGGTGCGACCGGTTCTTTTTCGCGGTGGGGCCCGATTTTCCCGCTGAAATCCTACCCGGAGACGCCGGACTTTTCATCGCGGACGAATACGAAGCCATGCTCGTCCGCGAACCCGCGCCGGTGCCCCTTTCGGGCGCCAGACGCAAAGCGCTCACCTTGCGCTTCGCTCATATCGCCGCGCGCCGGCTTTCCGGCCTCGGCGATCTGGCCATCGTAAGCGCGCCGCCGCCGACTTAGGCAGCTTTTGCCTTCCAGTTGAGCGGCGCTACGTCGACCGGGCTCTCGCGTTCTGCATGCCAAATTTCGTATTGCATCTGAAGCGCAAGCCAGAATCTCGCCCCGTTCCCAAACGCTTTTCCGAGACGCTGGGCCATTTCCACCGACACGGCACGGTGCCCATTCAGGAGCGGAGAGAGCGTCTGACGGGTGCCCCCCAGATGAAGAGCCAAATCTTTCACGGTCATGTTCAGCGCCGGTAAGATATCCTCTCTCAATATCTCCCCGGGTTGAGGGGGAGGAAATGGCAACCGTTCGTTTTCAACTGCCATGATAGTCCTCCAGGTCTACGTCAAAAGGGCCGCTTTCGTCCCATCGGAAGGTTACGCGCCAGTTACCGCTTATTGTAACGGAGAACGTCCCTTTGCGATCTCCATTCAACTCGTGCAACCCGAAACTGGGCAGGTCCAACTCGGTTGGATGCGTGACGGCGTCCAGCATATGCAGAACGCGTTCAACCTTCCGGCGCCATTTGGAATCGATTTTGCTGCCGTCTCCAAATTTCGCGAGACGCCTGAGCTTTGAAATTTAAATACGCTTCGCATCCAGCATAATGACAGATAAAACAGGGTCTGCTCATCCATCAAGCGTCACGTGGCGTGGTACGCGGCTATTTCGGCGCGCGCTTGGCGAGGATGCGTTGCAAGGTACGCCGGTGCATGTGCAACCTGCGCGCGGTCTCAGACACATTGCGGTTGCAGAGTTCGTAGACGCGCTGGATATGCTCCCAGCGAACCCTGTCGGCGGACATTGGATTTTCCGGCGGTGCCGGCTTTCTCTCGGCGGAGGCGGTGAGCGCGGCGAGAATGTCCTCGGCGTCGGCGGGCTTGGACAGATAGTCGACGGCGCCGAGTTTAACAGCTGTGACGGCCGTGGCAATGTTGCCATAGCCAGTGAGCACGAGCGCACGGCAGTCCGGCCGTATCTCGCGGAGCATACGGATAACCTCAAGGCCATTGCCATCGTCGAGGCGCATGTCCACGACAGCAAAAGCAGGTGCTGCCTGCTTGATCGCTTCCTTGCCGGCTTCGAGCGAATCGGCTGTGCGGACCTGGTAGCCGCGCGCTTCCATCGCCTTCGCAAGCCTAGAAAGAAATGGCTTGTCGTCATCGACGATCAGGAGCGAGTTATCGGCACCGGTCTCCGGCGCCGCGAGCGTGCCCATGGCTGGTTCCATAGCTATTTTGTCGCACCCCTCATACATAATGTCGCAGTGTCAGTCTCAAATCGCCGAAAGTCAAATTTTATACGGAAGATTCAAGCCGGCCGCGCGGCCAAACGATCTGAACCACGGCGCCGGCCGAGGGCGGCATCCGGTTCGAAGCCATGAGCGAGGCGCCCGAGCGTTCCAAAAAAGTCTTCGCAATGAAGAAGCCCAAGCCCATTCCAGACTCTTCATCGCCATTCAAGCCATCGCCGCGCGGCCTGCTCGTCACGTAAGGCTCGCCGAGATGGTTGATGACATTTGGATGAAATCCCGGCCCATCATCTGCAATGCGAAGGCGCACCTTGTCCTCATCGTAGCTTGCGTCGATCGTGACGGTGCCGTCCGCAAAATCGACGGCGTTCTCTACCAAGTTTCCAAGACCGTGAATAAGTCCGGGATTCCGTGGAATCACCGGCTCGCCCGACGGCTTGGACGATGCGCCCGTGTCTGTGCACCTCACACGGATATCGACCCCGGGCGTCCTCAAAGGCGCGATAACCTCCTCCACAAGATGGCTGAGAGGAATTCGCGAAAAGTAATCGTCCTCGCCCGCCCGGCCGCTCTTCGACAGCTCGCTGAGGATATCGCGGCAGCGCGCCGTCTGCGATTGCAGGAGATCGATGTCTTCGCGCAAAGCGCTCTCGCGCGGAATCTCGCGCTCAAGCTCCTTGGCAACGAGCGCGATCGTAGAAAGGGGGGTGCCGAGCTGATGGGCAGCGGCCGCGGCAAGGCCGTCCAGCGCAGAAAGGCGCTGCTCGCGCGCCAAGACGAGCTCGGCTGCGGTGACTGCCTGAGACATCTGCCGTGCTTCTTGCCCGATGCGCCAAGCGTAGATTGCGATGAACACGATGCATGAAACGAGCGCCGACCAAAGCCCCAGCACATAGACGGGAGGCAAGACGGGCGGCTCGCTATGCGCCCAGGGCAGCGGCCAGTAAAACCGCGCTAGCAGCGTGGCCAACCCGGCGTCGAGCGCTGTCAGCGGCACGGTCACGTTGAGCGGCTGTGTGGAAGCCGAAACGGCGACGGGAACGACGAGCAGGAAGGCGAAGGGATTTTCAAGTCCGCCGGTAAGATAGAGAAGCGCCGCCAGCTGGAGGATATCGTAACCGAGCAGCAGCATGGCTTGATTGCAAGGAAGGAGCTGCGAACCGGGATTGCTCAGGCTCAGCATAATATTCAACGCAGCAGACGACAAGATAACGGCGATGCAAAGTTGCATCGGTAACGGAAAGCCTAATCCGTAGCGAACCGCAAGAACGGTACAAATCTGCCCGCCGACAGCAAACCACCTCAGCCTAATTGTGGTGTTCAGGCGGAGGCGGCTTCCAAAGATTACAATTTGCGGACTTGCCATCGTGGGATCCCAAAGAGTAGTGGTGTCTAACAATTGTGCGCCGTTTGGCCGGGCGGCCATTATATTGAAGCACAGCGCTCACAAAACCACGTCTTCCAGCGAAGTTTGCTCTTCCGGATGGCGCCGGAAGAACGGGCAGCGAAGGAGATCCCATGCCACGCATTACCCCGGTTCTGTTCGTCATCGTGCTTTTTGCCGCGGGCTTTTTAGCTTACTCGATCCGCTTCGCCCCGGAAAGCACCCGTGTCGATGGAAACGCACAGATCGGCGGTCCATTCTCCCTTATCGATACGGATGGTAAACGGGTGACGGATCGCGACTTCCGCGGCAAGCTCATGCTGGTTTTCTTCGGCTACACCCACTGTCCAGACGTTTGCCCGACCGAATTGCAGAACATGGCCGAGGTGATGGATAAGCTCGGCGCCGATGCTGCGCAAGTAGCTCCCATATTTATCTCCGTCGACCCCAGCCGCGACACGCCGGCGGTGCTTTCGGACTATTTGAAAAACTTCGGTACGCGCATCGCCGGCCTTACCGGAAGCCCCGACGAGGTCGCAAGCGCCGCGAAGGCTTACCGGGTGTATTTTAGGAAGGCAACCGGCGGTTCGGACGATTACACCGTCGATCATTCTGCGTTCATCTATCTTATGGACCGCGAGGGGCACAATCTAACCTATTTCATGTTCAACGCACCCCCCGGCACGGTTGTGAATAAGATAAAAATGTACATTTCGGGCGACAAAAGCGCATGAATCGGGCATATGCTGAACGAAAGATCAATTTCCCCGAGGCAATTAACATGCCAGCCTAGCTGAAACGGTACCGTGTAAGCATTCCTTACGATGGTTTTCGAGGCGCTTGTAGCGTTGTCTTTTTATCGGGCGTTCACTCAGCGAGGGAGATCACGTGCTCTACCACCTATACGAGCTCGGCCAAGCGGCGATATCTCCGGCCCGGGCTGCTGCTAACTCGACCCGCTTCTTGATGCGGAATCCCTTCAACCCGTTCTCCTACACGAATATCGGCCGTAACGCGGCGGCCGCCGCCGAGCTTTTGGAGCGAACGACGCGGCGCTATAAGAAGCCTGTTTTTGGCCTCCCCCAAACCATGGTCAAAGGCCAGAAAGTTGCCATCACCGAGGAGAGCGTCTGGCGCAAGCCATTTTGCAATCTCATACACTTCAAAAAGCACATCCAGGCCGGAGCCGCTCCGTCCGAGCCTCGGCTTTTGATCGTGGCGCCGCTATCTGGGCATTTTGCCACACTCCTGCGCGGAACCGTGGAAGCCATGCTTCCGCACGCAGACGTTTACATAACCGACTGGCACGATGCCCGTTTCGTCCCCTTGCGCGCCGGCAATTTCGATCTCGACGATTACATCGATTACCTGATCGAGATGATCGAGTTGTTCCAAGGCGATGTGCATGTGATGGCAGTGTGCCAGCCTTCGGTCCCGGTCCTGTCGGCCGTGGCGCTCATGGAAACGCGCGATAGCCCGGCGGTGCCGCGCAGCGTCATCCTCAAGGGCGGTCCTGTCGACACCCGCGTCAGTCCGACCGCGGTGAACAAGCTCGCCGAGGAGCGGGGCACCAACTGGTTCCGGCGGACCGTGATTACCTCGGTTCCTTGGCCGAACGCCGCCCACGGGCGGCTCGTTTATCCGGGCTTCCTCCAGCTGACCGGGTTCATGGCCATGAACCTCGACCGGCACGTGACCGCCCATAAGGAGCTTTTCGTCAATCTCGTTCGCGGCGATGGCGATTCCGTCGAGAAGCACAAAGAGTTCTATGACGAATATCTCGCCGTGATGGATCTCCCGGCGGAATATTATTTGCAGACGATCGATCAGGTTTTCGTCAAGCACCAGCTTCCTAAAGGCGAGATGTTCCACCGCGGGCAGCTTATCGACCTCACGGCCATCCGCCGAACCGCGCTCATGACCGTTGAGGGCGAGAAGGACGACATCACAGGGCTCGGCCAGTGCGAGGCGGCGCTTCATCTTTGCTCGAACTTGCCCCGGTCCAAGAAGCGGCATTACGTCCAGCCTGGCGCCGGCCATTACGGCATCTTTAACGGATCGCGCTACCGGCATGAGATCGTGCCGCGCGTTGCAGCCTTCATGTCGGATCACGATGTCCGCGGCGGCAGCCTGCATTGGCTAATGCATAGGCTCGCAGGCGAAAAAGGCGTTGCGGCCGCGCCTTCGGTGATTCCCGTCCCCGCCGCTACGGAGCCAACTGTTGAGCTGACGGAAGAATCGCCCGTGCGGCTCTCCGCGCTTCCGGCCAAACCCGCGCTGAAAATAAGAAAAGGCCGCTCGCTCGCCCGGCTGCCGGCCGCCCATGGCAAGCCGCCGGCCACGAGAACGCGCGGCCGTTGACGGCAATACACGACGCAGCGTTGCATGCCGGTGCGCGCATCGGATGACGCTTAAATGGGTCTACCCCGGCTTCCGCTCACCCGCCTCTGGCGATTTCCCGCCAGATCGGGAGCAGCACGTTGCTTCATGATCCTTGACACATTTGCTCTTGGCAATTGCATTGCTGCCGTTGATCAAAACGTGATGCGTAGAGCGAGGTAATATGAGAATTCGTTGCTGCTCGCGGCATTCTCAAGGCCTCTGCCCGCCGAAAACAGCAAATGATAGGTTTTGTCGAAATCGTAAGTGCCGCCGAGATTAAGGCCCGTCGTATCTTTGGTGCCGATCGGAAAACCGGGGCTGCTGGGGGCGCTTAGGTTCGACCGCGTCTGATGATAAATCTCACCGCCGAACTGCAGCGAGTCCGTGACCTGCCGCAGCAGAACCCACCCTGTGAACCAATAATCATGGTTGTCAGGCCCCGGATTGATCCAATAGCCTCCGCCACCATAAGTGGTCCACTTGCCGAAGTCTTTTTGGACCCAAATGGGCAGGAAAGCATGCACGCTGCCGGTTCCAAGGCCGCGCGACGCATCGCCCGATGGCAGATCGAGAAAAGGGTAGATGGCGATTTGCGGTCACCAATCTTCTTGCTTTGCGTCGACGAACCGGTATTTGATCCCCAGCTCCAAACCGCCGGCGTGCAGGCCTTATCTTGTTCCACGCAGCTAAAGCTTGCGGAAGATAGCTGTCCGTCAATACGTGACCCAAACACCGCCGCGCCAATAGCCGCGCCCCTCGTGTTCGCGCCACTTGTATTTCTCGTGCTCTGCCCACTTCCAGTTGTCTGGATGAACGGTGAGCCCCCATTCGGGACGATGTTCGTACTTTCCCTTGATATGCCAGCAATCGCCCTCGCGGTTGCAAACAATTTCGGCTGACGCGGCAGTTGCAGTCAATGCTATTACGCATGCGGCCCCGGCGACGGCACTGGTTAAACGCTTCATAAGCACTCCTCCTTTGCAGAAATCGCGCGATCAAACTGCCCAAGGCGCCTGTCTGTCAACTTTCAAAGCATAGTGTTGACTTCGTCAAATTGTAAGAATTTAACCGGTCTTTTGGCTTTAATCAGCAGCGAGTAACGCTTCGGTTCACCTTCGACGGTTTGAACAGCTTTCCGAATGGATGCGATAGGTTTAAAACCGGAAATATTCGGTGAAACAGCGGCTTAGAGACAGTAAGCCGCCCTGCTTATTTCGGAGCCACCCTCACACTCCGGGCCAATTTTAAACCTTTTTAATCCAACGGTACGGACCTCCTGCGCCTTGCGCCTGGCGTTTAAGAGCCAAGACTGCGGTACCCAAAAGGAAAGCGAAACCTCCCTTCGACCAAAGCGAGGCTCGTCCCGATTGACATCGAGCCCTGACCAGTCCGAATAATCTTGCGGGAGCCGGAGCCATGTCATTCTGGAAAGCCGAACAGTTACTAGAGCTGGCTACCTTCGCA
>JBKQIH010000124.1:0-8654 GCA_052148445.1 Rhodomicrobium sp. | reverse complement strand
GCGCCGCCGTCCAGGAGCTTAAGGTTATTGGTGAAGGTCGGATTATCCGGATCGCGCTCGCGCGCCTTGAGGAATTTGGCCCGGGCGGCGGTCAAATTGCCGCGTAACAGGTACGAATAGCCCTGATTATTGAGGATTTGCGCCGTTTCGCCAGAAAGATCGATCGCCGACCGGTAGGCCCGATCCGCTAGATCGAAGCGCTTGAGCCGGTCATAGCTTGCTGCGAGCCCAATCCACGAGTTTGCGTCCGTGGGAGACTTTTCGACTGCCTCGCGAAATTGACGCTCCGCCAGGCCATATTCACCGCGATTGAAGTGTTCGGCGCCAAGGCGGTAGTCTTCACTCAAAGGCGCGGTCTTTGTATCGGTACGCGCCTCCCGGCCCACTGCCGCCGGCGGCGGGGCTGGATCGAGGGATAGGCCGCAACCGGCCAAAGAAATTGTCAGCAGCGCAGCAGCGCATAAGCGCACGGACAATCCGCCAAGCCCGGCATGGAACGGCACAAGCGCAGGTGCGCTCACCATCGTCGTCATGGCCATTACTTTCCGTATGAGGTCGGGCCGGCGCCGATGCCAGACGTACCAATCCCGTCGGGGACCGGCGGCGGGGCTGCCTCTCGAAGCTTGGTCACATCCTGATATCGCCGGATGGCACGGGACATACGCTCGCCGCTTGCGGGGATGCGCCGGTTTCCAGCGCCCGGAGGCCAGGGATCGGCGGTGTGAATGGCCGAGTTTGCCGCCTGGGCATTCCCAGCTCCGGCTGTTACACCCTCGGTCCTTTGCATATAATAACCAAAAAATTCGTCGAATATTCCGTCTCCTGCCCACGCGGTCCCGGAGACAGTCAGGATCGCAAGAAAAACGAAAGCAGCTCTCCTCATCGATTTTTCCTTCGCGCGTGCTTGGGTTTATTTTCCGTCGGGGAGTAAATGACCGTAAGGGCCGGAAACACCGCCGCCGGACGATACAAATTCGGTATATTGTTTAGTCACCTCGTCTTTCCCGAGCAGGAAGAAATCGGTGTCGTTGCTTGGAAGGCGCCCGTCTAGCGGAGTCGCAAGCTTCTGCCCGGGGGCTGCAGGTTCGACAAGGTGCGGAGTAACGATGACGATGAGGTCGGTCTCGTGGCTCTGATATCCGGAACTGCGGAAGAGCGTCCCCAGCACGGGCACCGCCCCAAGCCAGGGCACCTGCGACACGTCCCGCAAGCCCTCCGTCTGAAGCAGCCCCGCGATGGCAAAGCTTTGCCCGTCGCGCAATTCGATGGTCGTGCGCGCCTCGCGCTTGGTCAGCGCGGGTATGGTAAAGCCTTGGTTCTGTATCGCATTGGTATAGTCGAGCTCGCTCACCGATGGCGTCAGGCGAAGATTAATCACCCCGTTAGCGAGAACCGTGGGCGCGAAGGTCAGCTGCACGCCGAACGGCTTGTAATCCACGGTGATCGTTGGCGTGGCACCCGATGAGGGCTGTACCACGGGCACGGGAACCTCGCCGCCCGCGATGAAGCTCGCCGTATCGCCGGAGAGCGCCACGAGGTCGGGCTCCGCAAGGCGGCGCGCTAGTCCCTTCGTTTCCAGCGCGGAAATCATGACATCGATGTTGGTGCCCTTATTTACGAGATTAGCAAGTCCAACGGCGAAAGGCGCAGCCGTACTGCCCGCCAAAGTTCCAGCGTTTTGGAATATGGGCAGCCCGCCCGGCGTTGAGCTGGGGCTCTGGCCGATCTGAGTAGGAGCGCCCGAACCCAAGTTGACGCCCTGGGTTCCCTTTGAGTTCGATGCGAACCAATTTACGCCAAGATCCCGCTCGGCGTCGCGGCTCGCTTCGATAAAGCGGACCTTGAGCAGGACCTGTTGCCCCGGGGCCACTTTTATCAAGTTTATCGGTGGCACATCGGGCGCCATCGCCTTGGCGATCGCAATCGCTTGCTCCGCATCCAGGGCGTTTTTTGCGTGGCCGCTCAATATTAATTGCCCATGGCTACTTGAAACCGTAATCCCAGGACTTGTGGTGCTTGCGTGAATCTTGCTGGCAATCGCCCGCTCGTCGACGGTTACCTCTACGTCCAGTATGCCAATCAGGCGCTTTTCATGATCGAAGACCGACACGTTGGTGGTCCCAACCTTTTTTCCCTGGAGGTAGAGTACGCGGTCGGATATTGGCATGACGTCGGCAATTTCCGCCTCGCCAACCATTGCGGTGGCGAAAGGCCGCGCCAGCTCGAAAGTGCGCGACTTGTTGCGCGTCACTTCAATGTGGCGAATGAAGCTTGTTACTTCTACGATCCGCGATTGCGCGGAGGCTAAATCCTGCTCTCCAATTCCCGCCGGCAAAGCAGCAAATGCAACAGCGAGTCCAAGCTTTGCCGAAGCCAATAGCGCAAGTTTGCGGGCGTTGAGTGACCTTTGCGGCACGCCACAAATCCTTCCAAATTCTAGTGATTTTTGACGCAACTAGGATCGCAACGCTGCGCGTGGTAAACGCTCGCCCCGCGGAAGCTGGCGGACATTCTCAACGGGAATTTGGATCGCTTACCAGCTTATCGTCTACCGTGCGTAGCTGTAGACGATTCACAACCCAGCCACAACGTGAGGTTGCAGACGTAGCAGACTTTTATGAAAATTGTGCCATTATGGCATCTAAAGCCTAACTATGAAGGCTGGTAAAACACGCCGAGGGAGTGAGCGCGATTGCGTTAAATCCCGGCGTGAAGAATGTAAAGCTATAGCTCGCGCTCACCTGCACTCCGCAGGATGGGTTCGAAACGCTGAAGGTAGACGGCGCCAGGGTCATGCCCCATGCCTCGGCGGCGGCATCGCTTTGGATCTGGGCCGAGGTCCCGCAGACCGCCGTGTTGACCGCGGCGCATCGGGCAGCCGCTTCAGTTGCGCGGTAGAGTGTGGTGTATACCCACATCAAGCGGCCAAAATCCATGACGCCAAGAAGAAACATAACAAACACAGGAAGTATGAGGGCGTATTCGAGCGCGGTGGCGCCGGACGTATTGAGTGCAGGCCAGCGTCTGTGCGTGGTTCTTCTCATAGCTAGTTCTGCCTCAGTATCGATTGCGCTGAAATCGTGACCGGTAGCCCGAGGCCTGCGTTGCTTATGACGGAGCGGCGCGTCATCGAAACGTTGATGTTGATATATTGGCTCGCCGCGGTCCCGCTCGCACAGCTGGAGCCGCACGTCACGGTTGCAATGCCCGATGTGCTAGGGCAGCCGCAAGACTGCGATGCTGTCGCGGTCATGCCAGAAAGACCCGTTGCGCTGACCGCCGCATTTGTAATGCCGCTGGAATTCCAACCGTTTTTGGCAGCGTAGAAGAGCCCGGCTTCCGCCGCGTAAGACACCTGCATGGCCTGATACATGCTGAAGCCAACCTCGACGATGCCGGTCACGAGAACCGCAAGCAGGGCGATGCTGATAGCGAACTCAATAGCCGCCGTGCCAGCGATATCCCGCCTGGCCGATTTTCCGGTTCTTGTCTTGAGTGCAACCATCTCTTTTCCACTCCCCACTCAACGGGAAGGCTCCACCCGCCGCCGCGCCGGACCGATGCCGGCTCTGAGGCTAGCACAATCGCTAGCAATCTCTAGTTGCATAATATTAATATTCACTTGGAAATGCCGGTAAATTTGCTCACGATCGCGGATTGAGCGCGTCCCGCATCACTCGACAATCAGCGTCGCTCCGCCGATGGGGCTGACACCGGTATTGGCGCAACTGTTGTTGAATTGCGAGGCGGAGCCGCCGGTAAATTGCATGTGCCATGCAATCAGTTGCGTGCACGCAGAGGCGCCGGCGCCATTCGAAAACACGACTTGCTGGGTGGGGAGGTAGATCGCGCCTGTGAAATTCTCGGCCGTGCCGCCAATGAAGTTATTCACGTTACTATTGGGTGCGTTCCGGTCGCCGAAGAATAACAGTCCCGCTGTGGCTCCTGTGGTGGGAGCGCTTAACGTAACCGTGGCGCCATTGCTGAGCGTCACAGTTGCGTAGCCGGATGTGTTCTGCGTCAGCACGATCGTTACACCCGAGCCCGTGACCGTCGATCCTCCCGCAACGCTAAACGTGCCCGACTCTATATAATATATGCCGGGCGCCATCGACACAGAGGCTCCGTTCGAGATCGATACACCGCCGCAATAGCGGCCCGGCGACATTTGCTGGACACTGGCCGCCCAGTTCAGCGCGAAATTCGTGTGGTCGCAGCCCGAACTGGCCGGCATGGACACGTTTGCGTAAGGGTCGGCGGTGGCAGACTGGTTCTGGCTTATCCCGTTCGTGGCATTGATCGCGGCTCCGCCGCTAATGTTTGCTTGCCCGCTCACCGTTACCGATTGAGTTTGGAGGACGGCGCCCCCGCTCACCGACAAAGCGGAGGACCCCGTTGCGTTTACCGCCAAGCCGCAGCCGTTCATCGTTACCGCGGCTCCTCCGGAGATGGACACCGCCGTTGCCGCACCTGTATCGGTCGCCAATGCGCAAAAGCCGCCGTTCGATCCCCGTAAGGCCACGGCCCGCGCGCTTATGTTAAACTTGGAGGTGCCGAACAGGGCTGCCAGAGTCAGCGTGCGCGGCTGGTTGACAATCACCTCGACCGCGCCCTGATTGTTTGTGTAGTTACCGCTCTTCGGCGGGTTATTGACGGTAACCGTTACTCCGTTTGTCGCGTTCACGAAGCCGAGCGCGGCAGCGATGCCTTGCGACTCGGTTGAGAGGTTCGCCGGGTAGCCCTTCGCCAGCGCCACCGCGCCGCCAAGCGCTGCCGCGTCGGCCACGTTTTGCATCTGGCGATGTTTATAAATGACAAGGGGTATTTCCGTCCCGAGCGCCGCCATGCCAATGAGGAAGGTCAAGAGGATGCCCATCTGGATTGCGACGGAGCCCCGCCGGGCGGCGATAACCTTCGGTAAAAGCCTGGCAAGACGGACGATCATGGTGCAAAAAAATCCAAGAAGCGCTTGAGATTAGTGCGTCGTGCGCTTAACCGGACGCAGCCGCCGTCGCGAGGCGGTCTTGGCCGCCGTGGCGATCCATCCAACAGCCGTGGCTGTTGCTCTGGGTTGCTTCGCTCGCAATGACATGATTCCGATTTCACGTACGCCGCACTAGCCCTGCCGTAACGGAGGGCCGCTCTCAAGCTATAGCCCGGGAGTGTTAATGCGTATTTAGAAATGGCTTTAGAGTTTTACCGGATACACCGTTTGCGGCTTCCCGCCCCGCGTCAGTTTGCAGGCAGCACGGCGAGCTTGATCGAGGATGCTGCGGCGCCGCTGACCTGAAGGGTGACGGGGCCTCTCTGCAGCTCGAATCGCACGCTTTTGCGAATATCCGCGCAATCGCGCTTGCCGGTGTGCGCGACCGAAGCGGCGGCTTTACCATTTTGTATGACGTCGATCCATGCTTCCGCCGAGGCGGTGACTTGGTATATCCCCGCGCTAGGCAGGCTGGCGATGGAAACCACGCCGCCGTAACTATCCGCCGTTTTAGGCTGCCGGCCCGGCGGCATCGCGTAGGCCACCTTCGAACTGGGCTGAAGCTCCAGCGCGACGGCTCGAGTGGGATTTTCAAGCACGGCCCCGGATGGGACCGTTTTCAGATCTGGGGCGCTGAACAGCGCCTGCTCGCGGCTGACGGACCAGTCGAACCGTTCGCAGGCCGGTTTGTCCTGCGCACCCGCAGACCCCGCCCCCGCACAAGCGAAGGCAAGACCGGCGAGCAAAACCGCGAGTGCGGTGCCAAGCGTGCTACTTGGTGCCGACCATGACGTCCGAAGACTTGATGATGGCAAAGGCATCCATGCCCTCTTTCAATTTGAGCTCGTCCACCGACTCGTTGGTGATCGACGCCGTGACGGTCGCGCCGTTCACATCGATGAGCACGTGGGACGTCGTTGCGCCTTTAGTGATCTTTGTGATTTTGCCTTTGAGCACATTTCTTGCACTGATTTTCATTGGAGCCTCCGAATCGTTTGCCGGCAAATTGTATCTAAACTTGGTGGCGAGCTTTTGTCACAGAGGAAGTTCAAGTCGACTCGACGAAACTTGAACGCTATATACGCAC
This sequence comes from Rhodomicrobium sp., assembly GCA_052148445.1. Lineage (GTDB taxonomy): Bacteria > Pseudomonadota > Alphaproteobacteria > Rhizobiales > Rhodomicrobiaceae > Rhodomicrobium. The sequence continues at coordinate 2,583 of JBKQIH010000124.1, read as the reverse complement.
AGATATACCACTTTGAACAATAGGAAGATCTATGCGCCTTCGATCCTGCCTCACGCCCCTTTTCGCGGGCATTCTCCTTTTAAGCGCCCCGCTTTGCAGGAGCGCCTTCGCTCAAGGCAGCGTCTCCAGCGGGCCGGTCATCGTTTTCGCCGCCGCGAGCATGAAAAATGCACTCGATGCTATCGCCGCCGCTTGGCATAAGGAAACGGGCAATACCGCGAAAATCAGTTATGCGGCCAGCTCCACGCTCGCCAAGCAGATAGATGCGGGCGCACCCGCACAGATCTTTATCTCAGCCGATCCCGATTGGATGAACTATGTGGAAAACAAGGGGTTGATCGTGCCTGGGAGCCGGGCCAATCTTCTCGGTAACAAGCTCGTGCTCATCGCACCGAAGGACAGTACAATCACCCTCGATCTCAAGGCGGGAGCCGATCTTGCCACAGCTTTGGGAGGCGGCCGGTTGGCCATCGGCATCGTCAATAGCGTTCCGGCCGGCATGTATGGCAAAGCCGCGCTGGAAAGCCTTGGCATCTGGAACGGCGTGGCTGGTAAGCTCGCACAGGCCGAAAGCGTGCGGGCGGCGCTTCTTCTCGTATCGCGCGGCGAGGCGCCGCTCGGCGTGGTCTACCGGACCGACGCCGCCGCCGATCCCAGCGTGAAGATCGTTGCGGAATTTCCGGCATCCTCGCATCCGCCTATTATCTATCCGATAGCGCTGACCGTGAAGGCCGGCGCGGCCGGGGCGGCTTTCCTCGCTTACATAAAGTCGGCGAAGGCGGCGCCGATGTTCGAGGCGCAGGGCTTTGCGGTGCTCACGGAGCGATGATTTTGGACGGCTGGTTGACGCTCAGCGCCGATGAGTGGACGGCGATCAAGCTTAGTCTCTTGGTTGCGTCGGTGGCCATGATGGCGAGCCTGCCCTTCGGTTTGGCCATTTCCATGCTTCTGGCGCGGCGCGATTTCTGGGGCAAATCGCTCTTGAACGGGATTGTGCATCTGCCGCTGGTGCTGCCGCCTGTCGTCACTGGCTATCTGCTTCTGATCTCCTTCGGCAGGAAGGGTCCAATTGGCGCCTTCCTCGATCAGCATTTCGGCTTGGTGTTTTCTTTCCGCTGGACGGGAGCGGCGCTTGCCTGCGCTGTGATGGGGTTTCCCCTCATGGTTCGCGCCATCCGGCTTTCAATCGAGGGCGTGGACCGGAGGCTTGAGGCCGCGGCCGGAACGCTTGGCGCCGGACCGGCCTGGGTCTTCCTTACCGTCACGCTTCCGCTAATCCTGCCCGGCATCATCGCCGGCATGATCCTAGCCTTCGCCCGCTCCATGGGCGAATTCGGCGCCACCATCACCTTCGTTTCGAATATCCCCGGCGAAACCCAAACGCTGCCGTCCGCGATCTACACTCTCACCCAAGTTCCGGGCGGCGACGCTGGCGCGCTCCGGCTCACCTCCATCTCCGTTATAATCTCCATGGCCGCGCTCTTGCTTTCCGAGTTTCTCGCACGCAAAGCGAGCCGCGGCCTCAAGCACGCGCCATGATCGAGGTTGACGTCACGCATAGGCTGGGCGGCTTCACGCTGAGCGCCAAATTCGCCGCCGGCGGGCGGATTATCGCTCTGTTTGGGCCTTCGGGCTCGGGCAAGACCTCGCTCATCAACATCATCGCCGGCTTGATCCGCCCCGAACGCGGGCGCGTCACCATCGACGGCACCGTACTCGCCGACACCGCGCGCGGCATCTTCCTGCCGCCGCATCGCCGCAAGCTTGGCATGGTCTTCCAGGAGGGCCGCCTCTTTCCACATTTGACCGTGCGGCAAAACCTTCTCTACGGAGCCTGGTTCGCCCGCGCGACGGGAAAAGATGAAAATCTCGCCCGGGTCGCGGGTCTTCTCGGCATCGAGCCCCTGCTCGGCCGCTATCCAAGCCGGCTCTCGGGCGGCGAAAAGCAGCGCGTCGCCATTGGACGCGCACTCCTCGCTTCTCCGGCGCTCTTGCTGATGGACGAGCCGCTCGCCGCGCTCGACGAGGCGCGCAAGCTCGAAATCATGCCCTATCTCGAACGCCTGCGCGACGAGGCCCGCATTCCCATCGTCTATGTGAGCCATTCGGTTGCCGAGGTCGCGCGGCTTTCCGACACGCTGGTGATTTTGGAGGCCGGCAAGGTCCGCGCCGCGGGCCCAACCGTCGAGCTGATGCAGCGCCTCGACCTTATCCCGCCGGCCGGTACGGGCGAGGCTGGCGCCCTCATCGAGGCCGTGGTGGAAAGCCACGACGATGCCTATGGCCTGACCTCGCTTGTCTCGCTTGCCGGAACGTGGCGCGTGCCGCGTCTCGCTGCCGCTCCCGGCAAGACTGTGCGGATGCAGATCAAGGCGCGCGATGTTTTGATTGCGCTCGAACGCCCCGAAGCGATGAGCGCTTTGAACGTGATGCAAGCGGTGGTGGCCGAGATCGGCCCGGCGGATGGGCCGGGCGTCGAGATCAAACTCGATTGCGGCGGCGAGGCTCTCGTGGCCCGCCTCACGCGCTACTCGGCCGAGCGGCTGTCGCTGCGCACCGGCACGCCGGTCTTCGCCATCGTCA
>JBKQIH010000123.1:0-6677 GCA_052148445.1 Rhodomicrobium sp. | reverse complement strand
GATCGAGAGCACCTTCGCGACGGTGCAGCACCGGACGATCCGCTCGAAGGGCTGCCTCTCGAACAAGACGGCGCTCGCCATGGTCTTCCAAGCGCGCCGAGGGCGCCCAGAAAAGCTGGCGCAGGCTCGATGGTCATAACCAGTTACCAAAGATCGTCCAGGGTGTGAAATTTGCCGGCGGACTTGAGATCGCCGCCAAGCTGGAAGCTCCTCAAGCCAGATTCGCCGCCGCCTGATTCATCGGGCCGTCACCGAAAATTGGCGATTGCTCGTCATCGTAACCGTGACCGGCGAGCCGGTAGTACTCAGAATTCCGGCAAGGCTTCCGGCCGCTCTCACGTCAAGAGTGGCGGGAATGCTCACAATTCTCCGTCAACGGCTGGAAGCAATACGCAAGCCACAGTCTCCAGCGCACCGCAGGCTGCGTTTCACCTCTTAACAGCGTTAATAGCGGCGGTTCGAAGTAAAGACCTCAATGCAGCCGCAATCCGGCGCGGCAGTTGTGCCGCAATGCTCCTTCTATCGCCCTAAACGCTGTCTGGTCCGCGTCAAATGTAGATGCCTTGCATGCTCGATAGTAGGCTTTCAGAGAAACCGCTGCTGCTGGAGGAATCAGAAAGAACCGCGTTCGGCACATTTGAGGACGTTGTGGTGCTGGGGTTATTCTCGTCGTAAAGAACGCTGAACCGCTCGATGAAATCCTGCAGCTTCGCTGGGTTTTGAAGATCGCTGATATTGAGCTTGCTTGTGATCATATTCGCTTGCGTATCGATATTTTCCTCCGAGGTTAACGGGGAAATGCCGAGCGCTGTCTGAACAACCGTCAACAGATTTTTGTTGGCCAAGATATCATAGGCATTCGTGATGTTCGGCGCGTTTTGCTGAAAATACAAAGCGAGCTGAACCCCAGGGTCCGATTGACCTTCGTTGTTATCCAGGCTCTGCTCGATATAATTTTTCACGACGCCACTCTGAACCGCCGTGGATGCGGTCGCCGAAGCGCCATCCGCAGTGAAATTGAACGTCTGAGCCAGGGCCAAGATTTGCGGATTGTTGAGCGTATACGCCAGGTCCTTTTGGTTGCCGGTTCCCTGTTCGAGGACCTTTTGAATAAGCCCCTTGCCATAGGAGGTCATGTCGCCCAGCCCGTAGGCGGTCATGACATAGGAAAAGAGCCTGTAATTATTGACGAGATCAGAGGGTGTTTTCACATTCCCGATATTAGCTTGGTAATAGGCCGTTTGCTGTTTTACAACCGGCTCGGACGCGGTAAAATTTTCCCACTTCGTTTGGTTGTTTGAAATCTGCAAATACGTACTAAGGGTCGATACTGACATCTTGGCTGCCTTGTCTGCGTGACAGCGTGAGATACCGTTCTTTGACTAAGAGCTTTTGGATTGGCCCAAGTCAAACAGCGGCGACTGTTCTCGCGTTACCCGCCGAGCTTCAGGGTGGAAATGGCGGTTTGCACTGCGCTTGATGCTTTGGATTGCACCGAGGCGGTCGGCTTATAGTCTCCATCTGTATCTTTGACAGCGGAGCGGCCGGGGCCAGGAGTTTTGTAATCGCCATCCGCCGCTCTGGCGTTTTGGTTCAAGGGCGTGGATTGTTGAGCCCTCGTGAGTTGGCTCGGCGCACCGGCCGCTGATACGGACATCGTCACCTCTCTAAAGTGATAGATCGCAAGATGCAACCTAAGATAGAGCTTGGTTGTTAATAAAGAGTTAACACGCCAGAAGGCTGCCAATGACAGCAGTAAGTGACCACCGATGGCTGCCTTGAACTGACGGCGCGGATCGTGCTTAGCGTGCATACTTAAGTGAGTAGGGACGGTAATGCACAAGAAGCAGCTTGATATCGTCCAGGTCATGGAGCGGCGGCGGAAGTCGCCGGCGGAGGCGAAGTCGGGGATCGCCTTGTCCGAGCGCATACACCGCGAGTTGGAGCAACTCGAGCTGAGACTCGAAGAGGTTGAGACGGCAGAGGCCGAAGTGGAAGCTGCGGCGGAGACGTCTCCGGCCATGGAGGGGGAGGCCGCGCCAGAAGAGGCTCCAGCAAAGAAGACGCGGCGCAAGCTGCCCGAGGCGCTGCTGCGCCGCGATATCGTGGGCTAACCCGCTTGCACGATCCGCCACGTGCGGCCCGCCTATTCCTGCCGCAAAAGCGATGCGATGGCGCAAGAGCTGATGCCCGCGCTGCCCATTCCGCGCGGCCAGGCCAATCCCGCCTTTCTCGCCCATGTGCTGATTGCGAAGTTCTGCGATCATGATCCACGCGGACGATACCACCCGTGCCAGTGCTCGCGCCCGGCCAATCGCAAGACCAAGACCGGCCGCTTCTGGGTTTACCTGCGCGACGAGGTGCCTCATGCGGGAGCCGCGTTGCCCGCCGAGCTTTACCACTATACCCCAGACCGCAAAGCGAGCATTGCCGCGCCCATCTTGCCGCCGTCGCCGGTCATCTGCATGCCAATGGGAGAGCTTGAGCCTGCCCAGCATTTCCGCTAGCCGGTCATCCTGGGTGGACATGATTAAAAGCCTTCCCCGCAGAATGGACCCCGTACGCGGCGAGCGGACGCAGCAGCGCAGGATACGGCAGCGGCCGCCGGCGATGGACTGCAGCATTGTCCGGAAGGCTTCTGCGCCCGGCGCCGCCCTGGAAATGCGAGGGCTCGACGGCACGCTATCGGCGGCCATCGCAGACACGATGGGAAGCCACCTCGCGGGCGCCATGGAATACGCGCACTAGGCCGGCCGCGACCATGATGCGTAGCCGTTCGCCAATCAGGCGCCAGGGTACCGAATAGTTGTTGGCGTCGCTCTCGACCGAACCATCGCGTCCCTTTCGTGGAGGAGCTGGGGACCGGCTTCGGCTTTGATTGTGAGGGCCGGGTTAAAGTACCATTTATGTATTTCCATTTCATCTTTATTGCCGCCGAACGTCATCGGTGCCGCGTCTGATAAACAGACAGATAACAACGCCTAGGCACTGCGAGCAAATATTTAAAACAAATTACCTTCGGACCGCGCTCTTTCTCGGGAGTCACGAGCTTGGCACAAGTTGAATCATGCTGAGGTTGTGCGGAACTGTTTGCCACTAACGATTCAGAGATAGGACATGAGACCATTGCCAACCCAGTTGGCGCCGGATAAACGAAGCGATAATAGGTAGAAAAAAGAGCGCTGGCCATGCGCAGTATCGATTTGATTTTGGCAACACGTCACAACGCCTTGGAGACGGCATGATTAGCGAGTCCACCAAATCCGAGTATAAGCCGATCGCGGAGCGGCTGAAAGCGATAGCGAAACTTTCTGTTGAAAATATGCCAGTTCTGAACACAGTGTTCGAGCTTATGGCTGCTAACTGCGTGGAAGAGTTCCGTGACTATTGTTCGCCGGCATTCAGTGCGTTTATCAACAATATTGCTTCTGGCGATTCCTGGGATTTGTTAGAAAATTTATCCGATAGTATTGCCGTAATCTTCTACTGCCCAGAATGGGGCACACATATCGTCATAGGTTTCGAACGGCGGTTTATCTTCTTAATAATTGAAGCTATGTTTGGTGGAGAGGGCTCCGAAGTTCCGTTCACCTCAGATCGCCCATTTACGCCCTTGGAAACAAGGATCGGCCGGGAAGTCTGCGAATTTGCTGCGGGGGCGCTGGTATCGGCTTTCCGTGGCGTTTCCGAGATTTCCCTAACGCCGGAAAGAACAGAGGCCTCGCTTGAGTTCACAACGCTTGGTCAAACAAGCATGGTAATGGTCCATGCGCAAATTCTATTCCAGGTGCTGGATCAAGGAGGCCTGATGTTTGTGCTTCTCCCTCAAAGCAGCTTGGTTCCCATAAGGCATAAGCTTGAGCGCGAACGGAAAACCCGGGGCTCCTCTTTTGATCCCACATGGGCGACCGCACTGACGAACGGAATTTCAACCGCAGAACTCTGCATGGAGGCTGTTCTTGATGGTAAAGAGCTTGAACTTGGCGAGGTCCTTCGGTTCAAGACTGGCAAGATCATCGAGCTCAGCGGCACGGCGAACAGCGTTATGCTTGAATGCGAGGGCAAACGGCTCTTTCGCGGACGGTTGGGCCAATCGAGCGGACACTTTACGGTTACGATCGATGCGTCGATAAGCGAAGTCCCTGCAGCGTAAGCGTTGCTGCAGCACCCATTTGAATTCGCTTGGCGCCTTTAGGCGGCGATCTGGTTTTCAGCAGCGAAGGCGGGTCTGGCGAAGGCTTCTGCCCAGGGCAGGAGTTCATCGATGCGTGCCGCCGGCCAGCCGTTCACCAGCTTTTCCAGGACATCGGTGAGGTAAGCTTCCGGATCGGCGCCATTGAGCTTGGCTGTCTCAATGAGCGAAGCGGCGCAGGCCCAAGCTTCCGCACCTTCATCGCAACCGGCGAACAGTGCGTTGCGGCGATTGAGAGCAATCGGGCGCATGGCGCGCTCCACCGAATTGGTGTCGATCTCAATGCGGCCATCGTCCAGAAAACGGACGAGGCCCTCCCAATGGTTGAGACCATAGCGGATCGCATCAGCCGTTGGGGCTTTGCCCGAGAGGATTTTCAGCCGCTCTTCGAACCAGGCCTTCAACGCGATGACAAGCGGCTTCGAATGCAGCTGCCGGCCCTGGAGCCGCTCCTCCGCCGTCCGCCCGCGCAAGGCGCGCTCGATGGCATAGAGCTGGGCGATGCGGCTCAGGGCTTCCTTCGCGGCAGGGGCGGGAGTGGTGCGTTCGATCTCCACGAAGCGCCGCCGCAGATGCGACCAGCAAAAGGCGAGCGTGATGCTCTCCGCGCAATTGTTCTTGCGCTCAGGATTGGTCAGCGTCTTGTAGGCGGCGTAACCGTCGCATTGCACAACGCCGGTGTAATTATCGAGTAGCTTCAGCGCATGAACCGCGCCGCGGCCTGGTGCGTAGGTGTAAGCGACGCCCGGCGGATCTTTGCCCTGCCATGGACGGTCGTCGCGGGCGATTGCCCAGAAGTAGCCGGTCTTTGTGCGTCCGCGCCCAGGATCGAGCACAGGGGCCGGCGTCTCATCCACATTGATCTTGGCCGAGGATAAGAGGCACGCCTTGAGGCGTCCGAACACAGGAGCAAGCTCGGCGGCGGCATAGCCTACCCAGAAGGCGAGCGTGGAGCGGTCAAGCACGATGCCGTGCGTGGTCATCATCTGCGCCTGCCGGTAAAGCGGCAGGTGCCATTGATACTTGGCGGCTAGCACATGCGCGACAAGCCGTTCGGTGGGCAGGCCGCCCTTGATCAGCCGCTCGGGGGCTGGTGCCTGCGCCACAGTCCCAGAGCAAGCCCGGCAGGCGAACTTCGGCCGCCGCGTCACGATCACCCGGTACTGGGCTGGGACGATATCCAAGCGCTGGCTCTCATCGGCGCCGATCTCGTGCATGGCGCTCCCGCAGCACGCGCAGTTGGTGTTCTCCGGCGCGATCGTCTCCACAATGCGCGGCAAATGCTCCGGCAACGCACCGCGATTGGTGCGCCTTTTTTGGGCGCGTTCGCGGCTCTTAGAAGGGCTTGTTTTATCTTCTTCGGCCTCAAGCGCCGCGACGGCCTGCTCCACATCTTCGAGCGTGAGTTCAAGCTGATCGGCGGAAAACTTCTCGGATGAACAGCCATATTGCGCATTGCGGGCCACGCGCAGCAAATGTTCGAGCTTGGCACAGCGGGCGATGGCAGCGTCGCGCTCGGCGATGATCTCTAGTACGAAGGCGCGCAAGGCTTTTGGATCGGAAGGGATGCCTTGCGGCGGCAAATCGTCTGAGCTTGGCGCGGCCTTTGTCATGGCGGCGATCATGCCATGCTTCGCGCCTTCCGCCACCGTCAATTGCGGCGTCTCCGGAGCTTTTGCCCGGCGCTCACACCACCTCTTTCGGCCGCGCGATGCGCGGCGCATGCATGCGCGTCCAGTCCATTCCAGACAAGAGCGCCGCAAGCTGGGCGGTGTTCATCCGCATGACCCCGCCGGTCACCGGCGGCCATTTAAACGCGCCGTTCTCGAGGCGTTTCCAATACAGCACAAGGCCGCTGCCATCCCAGACCAGGATTTTTACGCGGTCCGCGCGCTTGGCCCGAAACACGAGGGCAACGCCGGAAAGCGGGTTCTGGCCCAGCACCTCCTGGGCGAGCGCGGCCAATCCGTCCGCACCTTTGCGGAAATCAACCGGCTTCGTGGCGACCAGCACCTTCAAGCCCGGCGGCGGTGTCAGCACCGGCGGCTCCGGCGCAAAGCAGAGAACACCTCGGCAAGAGCCTCGGCACCTGGGTGGCCGCTGATCTTCACGGTTGCGTCCGCGATCTCCACCACGATCGAAGCTTCGATTGCAGCCGATGAAGCCGCGGGCGCTGGCGCGGAATGATCCGGCAGCAGCGGTACAAACGCCGGGATAGCCTCGCCGCCGACTGGCGCAGGCAGCGCGAGCTTGCCGGTCCGAGTAAGCCGCCGCCAATCGTGGATCTGCTGCGGGCGGCAGCCATGCCGCTGCGCAAGCTGCGTGATTACAGTGCCCGGTACAAAGCTCTCCAGCACAATCCGCGCCTTCTCATCGTCCGGCCAGCGGCGCCGGCCCGGAAAGCCGGTGTAGACCTCCAGCCGTCTCGGCGTGACCGGCCTTGGGTCGTCAGATCTGACGTCAGAAAAGTGCACTGTCCGTTGCA
>JBKQIH010000122.1:0-5392 GCA_052148445.1 Rhodomicrobium sp. | reverse complement strand
GCTCGCAAGGGCAAAGGCCGCCGGCCAGAAATGGGCCGAAGGCGGTGAGTTGGCAGAACCAGACTTGAAAGATTCGGAGTTGAACGATGGCCCAGACCGGGATTAGCGCGAACCGCCTGGAACTTTTGCAAATCGCGGATGCGGTCGCGCGGGAGAAATCCATCGGCCGCGAACTCGTGCTGTCCGCGATGGAGGACGCGATCCAGAAAGCGGCCAAATCGCGCTATGGCAGCGAGAACGAGATCCGCGCCGAGATCGACCCGCGCACGGGTGAGATCAAGCTTTCGCGGCTGCTTGAGGTGGTCGAGAAGGTTACGCTCGATGCGACCCAGATCAGCCTGAAAGATGCGCTGAAGCGCAATCCGGAAGCCGAGGTCGGCGACTTCATCGCCGAGCCGCTGCCGCCGCTCGATTTCGGCCGGGTAGCCGCGCAAAACGCCAAACAGGTGATCGTCCAGAAAGTGCGCGAGGCCGAGCGCGAACGCCAATTCGAGGAATATAAGGACCGCGTGGGCGAAATCGTCAGCGGCATCGTCAAGCGCGCCGAGTACGGCAACATCATGATCGATCTCGGCCGGGCCGAGGCCATCGTGCGACGCGACGAGACGCTGCCTCGCGAGAATTACAAGCTCGGCGACCGCGTCCGCGCCTATGTCTACGATGTGCGCCGCGAGAACCGCGGGCCGCAGATTTTCCTGTCGCGCACGCGGCCCGAATTCATGGCGAAGCTGTTTGCGCAAGAAGTGCCCGAGATTTACGACGGCATCGTCGAGATTAAATCGGTCGCCCGCGATCCCGGCAGCCGCGCGAAAATCGCGGTGGTGTCGAAGGATACGTCCATCGATCCCGTTGGCGCCTGCGTCGGCATGCGCGGCAGCCGCGTGCAAGCGGTGGTGAACGAGCTGCAGGGTGAGAAAATCGATATCATTCAATGGTCGCACGATGCCGCAACCTTCATCGTGAATGCGCTAGCGCCGGCCGAGGTGGCCAAGGTGGTGCTCGACGAGGATTCCGAGCGCATCGAAGTGGTGGTTCCCGACGAGCAGCTCTCGCTCGCCATCGGCCGCAAGGGGCAAAATGTCCGGCTCGCCTCGCAGCTCACGGGCTGGGACATCGACATCATGACCGAAGCCGAGGAATCCGAGCGGCGCCAGAAAGAGTTTGCCGAGCGCACGGCCGCCTTCGTTCACGCGCTCGATGTGGACGAGATGATCGCGCAGCTCCTCGTCTCCGAAGGCTTCGCTTCGGTGGAAGAGCTTGCCTTTGTGGACTCTTCGGAGGTCGCGAGCATCGAGGGTTTCGACGAGAATACGGCTCAAGAAATTCAAGAGCGCGCCCGCGAGTTCCTCGAACGGCAGGAGGCCGAACTCACAGAGAAGCGCCGGGCGCTCGGCGTCGAGGACGAACTTACGGAAGTCGAGGGCGTCACGACGGCGATGCTCGTGGCTTTCGGCGAGAATGGCATCAAAACCGTGGAGGATCTCGCCGATTGCGCGACCGACGAACTCTTCGGCTGGCAGGAGCGCGCGCACGGGCAGACCAAACAGCATCCGGGCATTCTCCAGAGCTTCAACCTCACGAAGCAGTCCGTCGAGCAGCTGATCATCAATGCCCGCGTCAAGGCAGGATGGATCGAAGCGCCGGCGCCCGTTGAGGAGGAGGAGCACGTTGAAACGCTTGAGGAAAGCGTCTTCGGCGATGCCTCGTCTGGGGCCGGCGAAGGCGAAGAGGCGAGCCATGCGGGTGAAGAAAAAGCTCTCTGAGGAAGAACCCGTACTGGAATTCTTGGGTGAGGGCTCTCATTTAACGGAGGGCGGACAAGGCGGCGGCGAAAGCTTACCCGTAAGAACCTGCATCGTGGAGCGCGCGAGAAAGGAAAAGCCCTTTCTCCTCCGCTTCGTTTTATCGCCCCAAAACAGCGTCGTCCCTGACATCAAAGGGAACCTCCCGGGCCGGGGCGTATGGGTGACTTCGAAGAAGGCGGCCATTGCCGAGGCTATCAAGCGGCGGGCCTTTCAGCGGGCATTCCGTAAGCCGGTTTCAGCGGCTGAGGATCTTCCTTTCCAGGTGGAAGAGCTTTTTAAGCGATCTGCTTTAGAACGGTTATCTATTTGCAATAAGGCAGGGCTTGTGGTTGTGGGGTTTACAAAGGTCGAGGAAGCGTTGAACCGGGGAGAAATCGCCGGGTTGCTTCATGCCAGCGGCGCCGCAGAGGGTGGCAAAGCAAAGCTCGACAGAAAGTTTGCGGCGCTTTATTCAGAAAAAGACCACAACGCACCGGAAAATTGCTTCACATCCGCCGAAATTAGCTTGGCGGCGGGAAGCACGAATGTAATACATGCGGGACTAAAGGATGGCGGGGCATCTCGCGCATTCTTCGAAGCTCTTGATCGTTTTAGTGGCTATTGCACAGGGGAAGGCGTGGAAATTCCCCTGCGCCAGGGTAAAGAATGAGCGAAACGAAAGAAACGGACAACAAAACGGCAGGCGGCCGGAAGACCATGTCGTTGAACGTGAAGCGGACGGTTGAGCAAGGCCACATCCGCCAGAACTTCAGCCATGGCCGCTCCAAATCCGTTCTTGTGGAGACAAAGCGCAAGCGCCCAGGTCTCGCTCATGGACTGGCGGAAGAGCCGCAGCAGCAAAAACCCGAACCGGCCCCGGTAAAGCCGGAGCATCGCGCTTTCCAGAAGCCGCAGGATCAGACCCCACGCGACAAGCGCCCGCAAAAGGTGCTGCGCGAGCTGTCCGCCGGTGAAATGGATGCGCGGGCCCGCGCGTTGCTCGAGGCGCGTAAGCGCGAGGACATCGAGCGGCGCGAGCGCGAGATCGAGGATGCGAGGGCGCGCGAGGAAGCCAAAAAACGCGATGCGGAGGAGAAGCAGCGGCGCGCCGAGGAGGAAGCTCAGCGCAAAGTTGCCGAGGAAGAAGCCGGAAAAATAAGGGCTGCCGAGGCCGCGGAAGCCGCGAAGGCTCCGCAGCAGGAGGCGAAAGCCCCGCAGCAAGAAGAGATTGTCCAACGCCCCGTTTCGCGTCCGCCCGAGCCGCCGCGCCGGGTCGGACCGGATAGTTTCCGCTCGCTAGCCCCGCAGCAAACTCCCGAAAGGCGCCCGCAATCGAGCGCCGCCGAGCCTGCAACGCCCCGGCCTCCCATGCAGCGCGATGGCGCGGCACCGGCGCGCGATGGCCAGCGTCCTCCGTCCCGCGATGCGGCCGGCCGGGATGCGCCGCGTCCTCAGAACCGCGAAGGGTTTAGAAGCGAAGGCCCGCGCCCCGGTGCAGGCGCACCGCGTCCGGGCGGCGCCGCGGCCGGCGGTTCAGCCCGGCCCGGTTTTAGCGCAAGACCCGGAGCAGGGGGCGGCCCAAGGACCGGCCCCGCGCCGGCACCAGTTTTGGACATTTCCGGCCGCCCCGAACGCGTGCACACGGACGCGCCAGTCCGCGCCCGCCCGGCCCATGACGAGGAAGAAGGCCGGGCAAAGCGCGGGATTCCCGGCAAGGCCCCGGACCGCAGCGCGGCACCCGTCAAGAAAGCCGTTGTTGAACGGCCGGGCCGTTCGCGGCTCACACTTTCGAATGCGCTCGACGAGCAGCAGCGCGAGCGGAGCCTTGCATCGCTGAAGCGGCAACGCGAGCGCCAGAAACTTCAAGCGCTAGGCACCCCACAGGAGCGCGTTAAAATTCAGCGGCAAGTCCAATTACCAGAGGCAATCACCATCCAAGAGCTGGCCAACCGTATGGCCGAGCGCGCGGTGGACATCATCAAGTTCCTGATGAAACAGGGACAAATGTTGAAGATCAACGATGTGATCGACGCCGATACGGCGGAGTTGATTACCGCGGAGTTCGGCCACACCGTGAGGCGCGTGTCCGAAGAGGACGTCGAGGAAGGCTTTATCGGCGAGACCGACGCCGAGGGGACGCGGCAGCCGCGCGCCCCCGTCGTCACCATCATGGGCCATGTCGACCACGGCAAGACCTCTCTGCTCGATGCTATCCGCCAAGCCAATGTGGTCGCCGGCGAGGCTGGCGGCATTACCCAGCATATCGGCGCTTATCAGGTCCTAACGCCCGCCGGTCACCCCGTCACCTTCATCGATACGCCGGGCCACGCTGCGTTTACCGCGATGCGAGCCCGCGGCGCAAAGGTAACGGATATCGTAGTGCTGGTGGTGGCGGCAGACGACGGCGTGATGCCGCAAACGGTGGAAGCCATCAATCACGCCAAGGCTGCCGGCGTTCCGATCATCGTTGCCATCAACAAGATCGACAAGCCAGCCGCCGACCCGATACGCGTGCGCACCGATTTGCTCTCCTACGACATCGTCGTGGAAAGCATGGGCGGCGACACGCTTGAGGTCGAAGTCTCCGCCAAGCAGAAGCTCAATCTCGACAAGCTGCTTGCGGCGATCCAGCTGCAAGCCGAGGTGCTTGAGCTGATGGCCAATCCCGACCGCCCGGCCGAAGGCATCGTCATCGAGGCGAAGCTGGAGCGCGGGCGCGGTCCGGTCGGCACGGTGCTTATTCAGCGCGGCACGCTCAGAGTCGGCCAGCTCGTCGTGGCGGGCCGGGCTTGGGGACGCGTGCGCGCTTTGATCGACGACAAGGGTGTAAACGTTGCCGCGGCCGGACCGTCGACCCCGGTTGAGGTGCTTGGGTTCGATAGCGCGCCCGACGCCGGCGACCAGTTGGCCGTCGTCGAAAGCGAAGCCCGTGCCCGCGAATTGACCGAGCATCGCGTGCGCAAGCTGCGCGATGTGAGGTCGGCCGGTACGGGAGCCCGCACCCTCGAACAGATGATGAAACAGGCCGGCAAGGACGGCAAGAAGGAGTTCCTTCTCATCATCAAGGGCGACGTGCAAGGCTCCGTCGAGGCGATCAACGCAGCGCTCGAAAAGCTTGGAACGGACGAAGTGGCGGCCCGCATCATCCATTGGGGGGTCGGCGGCATCGCGTCCTCGGACGTGGCGCTGGCGGAAGCTTCGGGCGCCGTCATCATCGCGTTCAACGTCCGCGCCGACGCGCAAGCCAAGCAGCAAGCCGAGCGAGATGGCGTCGAAATCCGCTATTACAACATCATCTACGACCTCGTGGACGATGTGAAAAAGGCCATGTCCGGCCTGCTCGCGCCGGTCGTGCGCGAAGAGTTCCTCGGCAATGCCGAAGTCCTCGAAGTGTTCAATATTTCGAAGGTCGGCAAGGTCGCGGGCTGCCGCGTCACAGAGGGCAAAGTCGAACGCGGCGCCGGCGTGCGCCTCGTCCGCGACAATGTGGTCATCCACGAAGGCAAGCTCTCGACGCTCAAGCGGTTCAAGGACGAGGTGAAGGAAGTTCCCGTCGGCCAGGAATGCGGTATGGCCTTCGAGAACTACCACGACCTCAAACAGGGCGA
>JBKQIH010000121.1:0-30127 GCA_052148445.1 Rhodomicrobium sp. | reverse complement strand
GGCGTGGTGGCGGCGTTGGCGTGCAATCTCACTTGCATGAGGCAAAGCGCTCCCTCAGGAAAAGGATGCCTCGCTCTACACCGATTCTATCTCGCCAATCATCTGGGACTAAACACCTTGGCGAGCTGGCAACTCAGAGCGCCCCCGTCCGTAAGCGGATGCGGGGGATCGCCACGGCGCCCAAGGCCGCCTCGGGAAGCTTTAATGTTCGCTGCGCCGTATATCCAGGAAAGCGTCACGGAGCGCGTCCGCGTCGAGAGGTTTCGGCAGCCGGCGGAACGGGCGAAAGCGTTCGGGGAGATCGGCGGCGGCATAGCCGGTGATGAACACGAAGGGAACGCGTTGCCCGGCAAGCAACTCTGCCAGCGGATAGACCATCTCCCCATTGAGGTTGATGTCGAGGACCGCACCGTCCAGCTGTTCGCTCTGAGCCGCCTGCAGCGCTTTCGCCAGCCTCGCGAAGGGGCCGACGATCGAACAGCCCATACGCTCCAGCGCGGCTTCCACCTCCAACGCGACGAGAAACTCGTCCTCGACCAGAAGAATTTGCAGCCCTGCCAACTGCGAATCGTCCCGCTCCTTTCGCTTTGGTGTAGGCGGTAGACGCCGTGCACGCGCGCTTGCGACGTGTTGCGTCCCCGGTGCTGTATAAAGACTTGCGTCAAATGCCACCGCCTGCCTCCTCGCCTTGAACCGAATTGCCATTGAGCGGAAACACAATGGTGCATCTTAAACCCTCGCGAGCGAATTCGAGTTGCACCTTACCTTGTAACTCGTGGGCAAGGCCGCGCTCCAAGAGTAGCCTGCCGAACCCGCTGCGGGTGGGCACGGCGACTTGCGGTCCGCCCCGCTCCCCCCAGCGAATGCGCAGCTGGTTGTCTTGCTGCCGGATTATGTCCCATGCGATCTCAACCGACCCTCCTTGCTGAGAGAGGGCTCCGTGCTTTGCCGCGTTGGTGGCAAGCTCGTGAAACGCCATGCCAAGGGAAATGGCACATTTCGGGTTCAACATGATTTCCGGGCCCTGCGCGGCGATGTTGGTACCTTCGGCATTAAGGTAAGGGGACATCTCACTGGAGATGAGCGCCGCCAGCGCGACCTCCGACCAGTTACGCTCGGCGAGGCGGCTGTGCGTGTGCGCCAATGCGCGAACCCGGCCGTCGAAAGCGGCCAAAGCTTCGGCATAGGGCTGCTCGCGGCTAAAGGTCTGCCGGGCAATGGAAATCACCGTTGCGAGCGTGTTCTTGACCCGATGGCTCAGCTCCGCAACCAGAAGGCTGCGGTGCCGCTCGACTTGCTTGCGTTCGGTAATGTCGCGGATGATGCCGGTGAAAAGCCTGCAGTTGCCGAGAGGCACCTCGCTTACCGAAAGGTCGAGCGGAAAAACGCTCCCGTCCTTGCGCCGCCCGGCCACCTCACGGCCGATCCCGATGATTTTGTGCTGCCCCGTATTGCGGTAGTTCCGTAAATATTGATCGTGCTCGCGATGATAGGGCTCGGGCATCAGCATCTTGACATTCTGACCCGTCAGCTCCTCGGTGGTATAGCCGAAGATCTTGAGCGCCGCCGGATTGAGCCTCTCGATCGTGCCGCGCTCGTTGATGGTGATGATGCCGTCGACCGCGGTGTCGAGGATCGCCCTCAGACGCGCCTCGCTATCGCGGACCGCCTGCTCGCGCTGTTTCTGCTCGCGATTGTCACGAAGCGAACACGCGATGGCGAGCGTCTGGTTGGTTTGGGGGTCGAGTATCCCAAAAATATTGCAATCTACATCGATGGCCTGGCACGTTACGAAGTGTTTCAACTTGCCCTGAAACCGGACGGAGCCGCCTTTGACCAGATTCGGTATCGCTTCCTTGAGCACGGCTGGCACGGCCCCCTCGTTCCAGACGTCGTGCAACTCAATTTCCGTCACCCGGTTTTGATCGATCCCGATGAGATCCCGGCCGGCCTTATTGATGTAAAGCATCTCCCAGCTCAGAGACGCCATGGCTATGAAGTCGCTGTTGTTCTCGACGAGCGAAACGTATTTTTGCCGCTCGCCCTCGACGCGTTTGCGCTCGGAGATGTCGCGCACAATGCCGGTAAATATCCGTTGGCCGCCGCGCCGCACCTCACTGACCGAAAGATCCAGCGGAAAGACCGTGCCGTCCTTACGCCGGCCGGAAACCTCCCGCCCAATGCCAATGATCTTGCGCTCGCCCGTCTCCCGGTAATTTCGTAGATAGCGATCATGCTCGCTGTGATAGGGTTCCGGCATCAAGATTTTGACATTTTGCCCAATCAGTTCCTCGGGCGAGTAACCGAACAAGCGTTGTGCTGCCGGGTTGAGGCTGGAGATCGAGCCCCGGTCGTCGATGGTGATGATGCCGTCGACGGCGTTATCGACAATCTCCCTTAATCGGGCATTGGCTTCGTTCTCTTGATGGAATTCGCCGCGCACAACCGGGGACTCGGGGCTGCCTTTGTGCGCCGCGCTGCTCGCGGGCTCAAACTTGTCGGACATTGCGTACGATCCAGGCGCTTATCCTGCGATGTGGTTCTGGCATCACCATCCCATAAATATCCGATGATGTCACTAAGGTATCGCTTCGAAGGTGCCAAGGTCGAGTCGCTGGCAAGCGAGAATGCCGCGCGCTGAGCGGCCATAGAAGCTGCGCACGATCATGTCTCGAAAAAGCAAGGTGAGATGGCCCCGCTTATTCCCTGCCGCTTCGCCCATGCCCGCAGTTCCATGAAATGACGCTGTGCAGACAACAGAGGGCAGCGGCCGCACATGTGCTGGCCCCAATTCCAGGATCGGGGCCAGGAGCTAATGCTCTGCTACGAGCGCGGGCGCAGCTTCAATATCCCCCCTTGCGGCGGCTTTCCGGCACGCCCGCGATGCGCCCGCCCTGCTTCGACGGATCGAGCGGAAACAGATCGTAGAGCGTTCTTTGATCGAGCTTCTCTCCCCACTTCTCGGACATTGCCTTGAGGATGGTGCGGGTGTTCGGCGTACTCTGATTGTTGTTGAAATATTCGTCCCGTAAGTAGTCGATGAGGTCCCAATGCCGTTCGGTGAGTTCGATTTGTTCGAGCCCCGCCATGTGCTGAGCTAGCTCCCTGCTCCAGTCGTCTTGATCCACGAGATAGCCCGTGGATGTGGTCTCGATCGTTTTGCCGTTCAATTCATAGGCCATGGCGTTTCCTCATGTCGGTTTCTACCAGCGCGGCGCGAAAACGCAGCCGCCACCTCTCCGCCGTATACCCGGCGGGGCGAAGATCGCCATCATATCAAAGAGTTTGAATGTTTGAATATTGAAAATGAGCCTCTTCACAATCCCGTGAACGGCGGTGCCCTGCACCCCGCGGCGAGGAGCGGCTAAGACCTGCTCCGGTACCCGCCGGGGCCTGGGAACTATTTTTTGCGCCAGGTGAAGATCGCGGACGCGGAGAAGTTCAAGATTGTGCTCACGGCGATGCCGCTAAGGGCGGCGAAACTCAGGACATATTTGCTTTGGCGCAAGCCTTCGGGGAACCACGCCAAGACCTGCGCCGCGAAGGAGACGCTTACGACCGCGCCGACGCTGCAGATCGCTAGAAATGAAACGAGCCCGCTGAAGATCGCCCAGCCGCGAAGGCGCTTGTCGCGATAGGTCAAAAGATTGTTCAAGAAGAAGTTCGACGTGGCCGCTACGAGCGTGGCGGTGGCCTGTGCCGCCTTAAATTGAACGGCGGTGTCCGGGGAATAGCTCGCCGCGGCGCCGGAGAGAAGCGCGCTCCAAAACACAGCAAAGTGAACAAGGACGCCGCTGGCACCGACCAGGCTGAACAGGATCAGCCGCACAGGAATAACCTTGCCGAACATCTTGTCGGCCAAAAGCACGAGATATTCCCACACGGTCAGCGTATCGAGCTTGCTCTCGCCGTGCAGGCGGGCGCGGAACTGATAGGGAAGCTCCTCGAATTTCAAGGGCCGGTTTGACGATGCGAAGATATCGACCAGGATCTTATTGCCGATGCCGGAGAGACTGCGGATCGCGCCCTCGAAAACCTCGCGTTTGGCCATGAAAAACCCGCTCACCGGATCGGTGAGTTCGGCGTGGAGGATCATTTGCGCGAGCCGTGTCGCGATGAGGCTCATGCCTTGCCTTGCGCGGGAAAACCCTTCCGAGAGCTTGCGCTCCGTGTATCGGCTACCGATGACCACGTCGGTACAGCCGGCGCGCAGCACGTCCAGCATGCGCGGCAGCAGCGTCTCATCGTGCTGCAAGTCCGCATCGATGATCGCGATGTAGGGCGAGGACGAGGCGAGCACGGCTTCGGCACAAGCCGAGGTCAGTCCGCGCCGGCCGAGGCGCTGCACACAGCGCACGCGGGCGTCGCACCTGGCTTGCTCGCGTGCACGCTCTGCCGTTCCATCGGGCGAATCGTCGTCGACGAAAATCACCTCCCAGTGGATGCCCTCAAGCGCTTCGGAAAGCTTGGCGATAAGCGGCCCGACATTTTCCGCTTCGTTGAAGCTTGGCGCGATGACCGTCAGCTCGGGACCTTTTCGAAGCGCCGCCAGCTCTCCGGCCCGGCACAATCCGGATGTCTCTAATTGCATGCCCTCTCCTGATTTGACGCCGTCCCGCACAGGGGCCGTTCGCCCGCCTTTTGGAAAAGTTCGCCCCGGTAGCCCGTGAGAAGGTGGACATCATAAGCATCGCGGGGATGAAATCCAGCCTCGCGCGTCAGTGTGGTTAGGAGGCGGGAGTTCTCGAAGAATGCGGCGGCGCTCGAAGCATCCCCGCCATGGCGCAGGATGAGAAGCGCGGGCCCGCTTTTGAGCCTTGCTTCATCGGGCGCAGGCAGATTTGCATAGCGGATGCGCTCGTTGATTTGCAACACCGGCAGCTCTGCCGGACCGTAAAAGGCGAGCTCTCCTGTGATGGCGTACCTGTCTGTGAGGATGCTGGCAGCGCCTTGGCTGCGGGCTAGCTCCTTTGCCGCGGCGCCGAGCTTGGCCCAGCCCTTGAGGCGCGACGTGGGGTCTTTCTTCGCCTCGATGGGAACGGCGCCGAGCCCCAGCTGCAAAAACGCGCCTAACGAAAAGGCTATGCCAAGCCAAGGCGCAGCGCGGAAACCCGCTTCGATCCAGCGCGGAACCTCACGCTCCTTCGAGACGGCGAGGAAGCCATGCACGGCCGCTAAAATGGCGGCGGGGTAGATAAAGCCCGGCCAATTGGCCTGAATTTTCTGGCTCGCCGCGTGGATGAGAAAAAAGAGGAACACGGGCGCCACCATAGCCCCGGGAAGCAGCCAGCGCGGATCGTGGCGCTTCCATCCGCGAAGGAGGCAATAGAAGCTTCCGAAAAGGCAAAAGCCGAATATGACCGGCGTCGCAAGGCCCGCCTGCCCGCCCAGCATCTCTACGACACTCGCAAGCGCGCTTGCGGGCCTGTCCTTGATGCCGTGTGCGGCCTGCTTGGCGAAGGAGACCCAGTCGTGGGCGTAGTTCCAGTAAAAAACCGGTGCAACGACCGCTGCCGCGATGGCAGCGCCGAGATAAGGCTCCGGACGTGCGAACCAGCGCCGTCCCTCTGCCGAAGCGAGCATCCATAAAAGGACGCCGGGCAGGAGAAGAACCGCCGTATATTTGCTCATAAAGGCAAGCCCAAGCGCGGCGCCCACGCCATACCACCAAGCGCCGCGCCCAGTTTCGATCAGCCGCGCTAACGCAAACAGCGAAAGAGTGGCGAAGAATGCAAGCGGCGTGTCGGGCGTTGCGACAATCGCAGCTGCGTTCGTCAAAAGCGTCGCGTTCAGCCAAATGACGGCGAGGAGCGCGGCGTTGCGCTCGCGGAACAAGCTAAGGCTCGTGCGATAGAGCAAATATGACGCGGCCACCGTGCTTAGAAGCCCGAGGAAGCGCACGCCGAAAGCCGTCTGCCCGAACAGCGCCGTGCCGGCGCTAATCCAATAGGCAATCATCGGCGGGTGATCGTAATAACCGGCTGCGAGATGCGTCGACCAAAGCCAGTAATAGGCCTCGTCCTCGGCAAGATCGGACGTTCCAGCGAGAACCAGGCGCAAGATGAAGAGCACGCCAACAAGCGCAAAAAGCAGCCGCACTCCGGACTGCTCCGCCACGGCCCCAACGCCAAGTCTTAGGCCGCCAATGCTGGATGTTTCCCCCGCCGAGGACATTCTGTTTCCTTTTTCCGCAGCGCTGTCATGCCTGCGCTCGATGCACGGCTATCGCCATTAACCTCACGATCCCGAAAGGGCGCCCTCCGCGCCCTGTCCGGGATCGTTCGGGACGCCAGAGGCCAGTGCCCTTGACGATCCCGCATTAACGCGATGCGTTTTCCGGGATGACTCCATCCAAGGATCGGATGGCCGGGGCGAGCCGTTTGCCGGATCGTTCACACGTTCCATAGCCGGGACCGCGGTTGTATTCAATGGCAAAACTGCAACTTCGGTGTAACGCCGCTGAGGGGTTTCCCTTGGCCGCGCAGCATGCTAGGGCGGGGTAAACCTCAATCGAAGAGCAATACGATATGACCGGACTGCGCCCTGACGGGCCCGATGAGCGCCTTTCCTGGCCGCATCCCCTGCCTACTTGCTGGTGCCAGACGGACGGGCGCCCGGGCATGGAGAACCAAGTGGTTGGGCTTGCGGAAGCCATGGGCCTGACGCCGGTGGTGAAGCGCGTCTTCCTCAAGACGCCGTGGCGCATCTTGAGCCCGCATATCATGGCCTTCAAACGCTTTGCGATCAGCAACAGCGGCGACGGGATCGAGCCGCCTTGGCCGGATATCCTTATCTCGACCGGCCGTCCCAGCATTCTGCCGGCCATGTCGATCCAGGAGCAGAGCGGCGGCCGTACCTTCACGGTGCAGCTTCAGGACCCGGTCATGCTCCGGCACCGTTTCGATCGCATCGTGGTCCCGGCCCATGACCGCGTTTCAGGCAGCAACATGCTGGTCATGGAGGGCGCGTTGCACCGGATATCGCCGGAGCGGCTGGCCGGCGAGGCGCCGCGCTGGACAGAGCGCTTCGCCGGTATTCCGCACCCGCGCGTGGCCGTTCTCCTCGGCGGCGCCAACTCGCGCTACGCTTTCGGAGAGGCGGAAATTCAGGAGCTTGCCGTTCAGCTGAAAGCGCTTTCCACGCAAGGCTATGGGCTGCTCATCACAGGATCCCGGCGCACGGGCGCGGCCAATATCGAGGCCCTGCGCCAGGCGCTCGCCGGCTGCCGCGCCTTCATCTCGGACGGGAGCGGCGACAACCCCTATTTCGGGATGCTCGCGCATGCCGATGCCTTCATCGTCACCTGCGATTCGGTCAATATGGTCACCGAGGCGTGCAGCACCGGCAAGCCCGTCCATGTTGTGATACTGCCGTCCCAGGGCCGGCGCCGCGGCAGCGAGCGCGATAAATTCGCGCGGTTTCTTCGCGGCCTTGAGCAGAGCGGCCGCGTCCGTTTGTTCAAAGGGCAGATCGAGAGCTGGACCTATCCGCCGCTGCGGGAAATGGAGAGGATCGCGCGTCTTGTCCGGGAGGCATATCTGTCGCGATAACGTCCAAGAGTTCCCTAGCGTAAGCTCTACAGCATGGCCGTTGTAGACATCGTGGCGGGGTTTAACTAAGGCTAGACTTCTAGTAATGATTCGAGTGAATCTTTGCGGCACGGCGCTTTGCCGGAACTTTGCCGCAAAGCTGCTGCTTAACGGAACCTACGGGGCATAAGAAGGGAAAACCAGACATGAAAACTTTCATGACAGTTGCGGGCGGCATCTTGCTCGCTCTCGGCCTGACTTCCGCGGCCAGCGCCGGCGTACGCGTCGGCCAGTTGCGCTGCCATATCCACCACGGCGAAGGCTACGTCGTTGGCTCGGTTCACAAAGCGCGCTGCCATTTCACGAGCGTGGATGGGCACCGCGAGCGTTACTGGGGCTCCATGAAGCGCATTGGCCTCGATTTGGGCTATACGCGCCACGCCGTTCTCGTTTGGGACGTTTTTGCCCCGACCGGGCTTGGGCCGCATGCTCTCGCCGGCGACTATGTCGGCGCTTCGGCTGACGTTTCGGTAGGCATCGGCGCGGGCGCCAACGTCCTTGTTGGCGGCAATGGCGGCACGATCTCGCTACAGCCCCTTAGCCTGAAGCACGAAACAGGCGTTGCGCTCGGCGCCGGCGCCGGCAAGCTCGAACTGCGTTAATCGCGCATAGGGCATCGCAAATTTTAAGGGCCTGGACACCGTCCGGGCCCTTGATTTTTATGCACTCGCGTAATTCGGCATCCCCTGCGCGCCGTGGTGCGAAGTACCGCTGCACAGGCACGGGATCGTTACCACCGCCCGCCCTGTACGATCCCGGGTCTGCAGAGCACCGCTTCACGCTGCACCGCGCACGGGATGATGACAAGCCACTATCGCATCAGCGCGACTGCAGCCGGGCGACCAACTCGGGGCTCGGGTAGGAATCGGCCGGCAGCCCTAATTTCTGCTGCGCCTTTTTGACGCTTGCGCGCGTGCCAAGGCCGAGCTTGCCGTCCACATCTCCGCTGTAAAGACCGCGCGATTTCAGCAGCGCTTGGAGCTCTTTCGTCGGCTCGTAGCCGTAGGGCACCGCGTGTCCGCGAATGATGGGCGGCGCGCCCGCGATGCGCGTGGCGAGATAGGCAACCGTGGTGGAATAGACGAGGGACTGGTTCCACTCCAGGTAAACCTTGAAATTACCGAAGGCGAGAAAAGCCGGGCCGTTACGGCCCATGGGCAGAAGCAGCGCGGCGGAGAGATCGCCTGGAACGCTGCTCCCATCGGCGATCCTAACGCCCATGCGCTGCCAATCGCTAAGCGGATGCTCGATGGTGAGATCGGCCTCCGCCCATTCCATTTTCTCGGGGACGCGCACCTCTTTCAGCCATGGCTCGCCGTGCTTCCAGCCGAGCCCCTTCAGATAGTTCGCCGTGGAAGCCAGCACATCGGGGACATCGTGAATCAAATCGGCCTTGCCATCGCCATTATAGTCGAGCGCATATTTGTAGTAGATGGATGGGACAAACTGCGTCTGGCCGATCTCGCCGGCCCAGGAGCCCATCATTTCGCCTGGCGCGAGATCGCCGCGCTGGATAACGCGGAGCGCGTCCAAAAGCTCGGCACGGAACTTATCGGGGCGGCGGCAGTCGTAAGCCAGCGTTGCGAGCGAACTCAGCGTCGGCAGGTGGCCGCTATCGTGACCGAAATCGGTTTCGAGCGCCCAGAACGCCACGATTACCGGTGCCGGCACGCCGAACTGGCTCTCGATCTTGTCGAACAGGGCCTTTCGTTGCGAAATAAGCGAGCGGCCTGTTTCGATCCGGTTTCTGTTGGCCATGCGGTCGGAAAATTCGAGAAAGCTTTGGCTGAACACGCTTTGGCGGCGGTCGCGGGCGATGATGCCTTGATCGAGCGTCACGCTATCCAGCGCCGATAGTGCGCGGGGAGAGATTCCCTTCGCTCGCGCTTCGGTCCTGAACTCCGACATCCAGCTGCCGAAGCTGCCGCTGTTGGTGCAGGCGGCAGCGCTTTCAGCCGCGCCGGCAAACACCAAACTTGCAATGATCGCGCGGGACAACAGCATATTCATCGAACCTCCAGCCAATCTTTCGGGGACATGATTTTTTGCGGACATGACCGGCATCACACCCGGCAATAGGGCAAAACCAAGGCGTTTACGCGGGTTATGGCGGCTATGGCCAGAGCGCTATCAGGAAAAGCATGCCCTCGGGCTTGCCCCATGGGTGTTGGGGCTTTCCGCGCGGAAAGCGCGCCAAAACACTCGCCTAGACCCTATCAATCGCTGCACGGACTCTACGCTGGCCGGCTCCGGTGGATCGAAAGGTCGCGGATAGTTGGGTTCTTGCCGGTGAGCGGATTTTCCGGGTCCCATTTCAGCGCTATCGTCTGGAAACGCGCGGAAAGGGCATCGTAGATCAGGAGTTTGCCTGCGAGCCCCTCGCCGATGCCAAGAATTTCCTTTATAACTTCAACGGCTTGCAGGGTACCGATCACGCCCGCGACAGGCCCCAATACGCCGGCCTCCTCGCAGCTAGCGACCGCACCGCGAGGGGGCGCCTCGGGAAAAAGACAGCGATAGCTCGGCAGGGGCTGCCCGGCCTCGTCCGTGTCATAGGCCCGGAAGGTGGAGACATAGCCGTCGAGCTGGCCGAGCGCGGCAAACACCATAGGCTTTTTAGCGAGATAGCAGGCATCGTTGACAAGGTAGCGCGTCGCGAAATTGTCGGAGCCGTCGGCAACGATGTCATACCGGGACACGATTTCGAGCGCGTTCTCCGCAGTGAGCCGGAAGGGCATGGCCTCCACCCCGGCGTGCGGGTTGAGGCTCCGGCAGAACGCTGCGGCACGCTCCGCTTTCAGCGCGCCGGCATCGGCCGTGGTGTAGGCGACCTGACGCTGGAGGTTGTCAACCGACACGCGGTCGTCGTCGATAATGCCGATTGTGCCCACACCGGCGGCGGCCAAATACATGATCAGCGGAGAGCCAAGCCCGCCGGCGCCAACCACAAGCACGCGCGCGGCCTTGAGCCGCTGCTGGCCCTGGCCGCCGATCTCTTTCACGAGAAGATGACGTTTGTAGCGCGCGATTTCGTCCGGTGAGAGCACGGCGGTCTCCGCGAGAATTGTCCTTTCCCCTAAATTAGCGAGACTTCGGCGGTTTGCACTGGCGATCTTTTTCATAGCATCCCCGGTTTGGACGAAAACGATCCTTTCCCTCCCAAATCTCGTTCGGCCTAACACCGGGACAATTGGCGCCATGTCCGGTGTAACGGACGCTGTCAACGTCGTGCCGGCGCGCGCAGCACCCATTCGCACGGAAAATATGCACTTCCCTGCCGGTGGTACTTTATAGCCACAGATGTTCCCTCGAATAACACCGGCGTAAGCACGGCAATTCTCCTTTGCTATATCTGGTTGTATATAGCACGCGTGGACCTTGGGGCAGGCGTTGGATCGGACAGCGCCATCGAGGGCGTTAGCTGGATTTCCGGCTGGGTATTGTAAGGGGCAAAGAACATGAACACTTCCCGTATGCGTGGCAGCTTGGGCGCAGCCGCAGCAATCGCCGCAATTATGCTTCTGCCGGTCGCCGGTTATGCTGCCGATTTGAGCGGCCCGGACAGCCTGAAGGACACGCCGGACCTTACAGGCGATGTCTCTCACGGCGGAAACGTGCATTCCACGATCCCCGCCGGCGTAACCGGTGCCGCGATGGTTGGCCAGGGAGAAGGCATGCTGATGTATATGCCCATGTATATGAGCATGGACGGCAATTACATCGGCACGGAGAAGATTTCGACGAATACTATTTTGTCGCTGCCCACCCACACGCCGATGCCTGGGGCGATGCAAACAATGTATTTGCGCATGGTTCCTAACAGTATGGATGCGCAAATGCACATGCTCGGCGCCATGTACGGTGTAACCGATGCCTTTAACGTCATGATTATGGGCGGTTACACCGATAAAGAAATGACCATGACTACATACTCTAATCCTATGTCTCCTAATCCGGCAACTGCGGCAATAAAGGGCACGCGGACATACTCAACCGATGGCATAAGCGATACTTCGGTTACGGGTCTCTACCGGCTGTACGATGACGGCATCAATCACATCCATTTGAACTTGGGTCTAAGCTTGCCTACCGCCAATATAACTCAGCAAATCAATATGTTGAGCCCGGGCGGTACCTATATGCTGATGCGAGGCACCTATGGGATGCAAATTGGAACCGGTACGGTCGACTTTTTGCCGGGTTTGACTTACACGGGGAATAAAGGCCTGTGGTCTTGGGGCGCGGCCTATCGCGGGCGTTTCGCGCTGGACAATAACGACGAAGGCTACCATTGGGGCGATAGCAATCAGCTGACGGGCTGGCTGGGCTACACGATCGTTCCAGGCGTGACCGCGACCGCGCGCATCGCGGGTACCGTGCAAGGCAAGATCGAAGGCCAGGATCCCAATATCTTCGGGCTTATGCAAGGCGCAAACCCGGCCTACTACGGTGGCGAAACCGTCGATGTCTTCGGCGGCATCGAGATCGCCGGCCAGGAATTTGGGCTTGGCAGCATGCGCCTTGCTATCGAAGCCGGTGCGCCGCTCTACCAAAACCTGAACGGTCCGCAGGTTGGCCAAGACTGGCAGCTCAACGCGGTTCTCGCCACGCGCTTCTAAGCAGAGTTCGCAAAAGTGGCCCCCCGGGTTTTGCGATAAAACTCTGCGAAAACAAAGGAGTCTAAGCAGGCATTCGTTGGCTTGCCAAGGAAAGTCTGCTTAGTGGCGGGCTCCCTTAACTCCACAGCGCGGATGCCAGGCCGCTCTGTGGAGTTTTGGCCCCGTTCGCTTTATACGATAGCCTTCACGCCAGCCGTCCGGGTTAGGCGCCGAGAGAAACAGCTAATGCGAGACAAAGGGTGCAAAGTGAAAAACTGGATGCTGCCGGTGACGGCCATCGTTTTAATGTTGGGAGGCGGCCCGGCGCTTGCGCAGATGGATCACGAGATGCCGGCGGAACACAATCATATCAGCGGCCATGGCGACGGCGCCTTCCATCGCAGATTTGACGATGCTGAGAAATGGGCCAAGGATTTCGACAATCCCGAGCGCGATGCGTGGCAAAAGCCCGAGGAGGTCGTGAACGGGCTGCATTTAAAACCCGCGTCGAACGTCGCCGACATCGGTGCCGGAACCGGATATTTCAGCGTTCGGATCGCCAAGCGCGTTCCCGAGGGCAAAGTCTTCGCGGCTGACGTGGAGCCGGACATGGTTCGCTATCTCGGCGAGCGTGCGCAACACGAGCAATTGCGGAACATTATACCGGTGCTAGCGGGCGCGGACTCGGCCAACCTTCCCGAACCCGTCGACCTCATACTCGTGGTCGATACCTATCACCATATCGGAAACCGGGTTCAATATTTTACCAAACTGAAATCGTCGCTCCGCCCCAACGGCCGGCTTGCCATCGTCGATTTCAAGGCCGATTCGCCGAACGGTCCGCCCCCGCAACATCGCATTGCGCCGGAAAAGGTCGCCGAGGAACTCGGCGCTGCCGGATATTCAATGACGGGGCGGCATGAGTTTCTTCCGCGGCAATATTTCCTCATTTTCGAAAAGCGCGGCTCGTAGAACCCGTCATCGCCATGGGAGCGCCTGCGGTGCCCGCCGCCACAAATGAAGAACGGCGCCCGGAGGCGCCGTTCTATAACCGGTGTGGGGACCGGTTATTTCAGTGGCTCGGCTGCGCCGCCAAAGCGGTAATTCAAGCCGAGCTTCACGGTTGAGAAGCTCGTATCGGCGCCGTTCGCGGTCACGGCGGCACCGGTCGTGTCAATGCCGTTAAGCTTTTCGCTGCCGAAATCGATATATTGATACTCGCCCTTGAGGGACCAAGACGGCGTTATTTTGTACTCGATGCCGCCGCCAACGGTGTAGCCGGTTTGTACGCCGGAGTTTCGCAAGGACACAGATTCGGGCGCGGTGCTATCGGTTACAAAGGCGTTCTGGCGCACATCGCCATAAGCGAAGCCGCCCGTTCCATAAAACAGGGTGCGGCCAAAGGCGTAGCCCAGCCGGCCGCGGACGGTGCCGAACCAATCGGCGCTCTCGCGGCTCGTGAAACCGTTGCCATTCGCAGTGACGCCGGAAACGCGATCGCTCATGTCTCCGCCCTGGAAGTCGGTTTCGAAGCCGTAGACGATGGAGCCTCTTTGGAAGTTATAGCCGATCTGGCCGCCGCCGAAGCCGCCCTGAGGCTGAGCACGGGCGGACTGATCCGTCCCACCGATAAAGCCAGCGCCGCCGTCATTATATCCAAGGGCGTTGCCGCCATTGCTCCAGCCGTAGCCGCCATTGACGCCGGCATAGAAGCCCGCCCAGCTATACGTGTCGACATAGGCGGCGGGCGGGGCGTAGCTTGCAGGCGGCGGAGTGCGATAGAGGTCGGCTGCGTTCAGGGCGGGCGCGAGCGCAATAGTACTTAGCAGGGATAGGCTAGCTAGTTTATAGTGAAGCCGAGTCAACTTACGCATCTCCGTTGTTCTGGCGTGCTACGAGTGGTTTAGTAAAAGTATTCCACAATAGCGGCGCAGCTCTGAGATGGCTAAGCTAACGGGAGAACTTTGGCAATGAAATGGCGTTATCTCGACATTTTATTGCCTGGCCGCCAACCCTTTGTAAAGCAAATTTTGGCTGAAGCGAAAAAAAGAACTGTTGCGGCAATTAGATGGGGTAGCCAGCCTTTCAACCCGATGGCGGACGCGCGGCATGAAAGGGCGGCATGCGGCTCTGGCCCGCAGGCGCCAAGATGGTCCGGCAAGGCGCGATAAAACTTGATTTTGTCTAAAACACGTCTCACATGACCGTTATTTTTACGTTATATATATTTTGATATAGCAAACAAGGGCGTGCGTTTGAATAATATTGTGCGTAATTATAGCTTTAGCGGTGCAACAGGCATAATTCTGGCTAACTTTCGATTTAATCGGGCTGCGGCGCTGAAGGAATCGGATTTACCTTGGGTTTAGAGGGAAACAGTACCGGTAATGGGAGCAGGCGGAAGATAGAGTTGCGCATCTGCCCGGCCTGAGGGGTGGACTGGTGATTAAACATAACCGGGGATCCAAAATGCGAATAACATCTATCTTCGCTGGTTTGTTCGTAGCCTTGATCTTGGGTGCTACGGCGGACAAGGCTCATGCCGGGCTCATCGTTTCTGTTACCGTGGCCCCGCCTCCGCTTGTAGTTTACGCTCAGCCCCCCGTTCCAGGCCCCGGATATCTCTGGGAGCCGGGATATTGGGCATGGGACGAAGCTGCGGCCGATTTTTATTGGGTGCCGGGCGCGTGGGTGCCCGCGCCGGAGCCAGGTCTAGTGTGGACGCCCGGATATTGGGGCTGGAGCAACGGTGTCTATGTTTGGAACGCTGGCTATTGGGGAGACCATGTAGGTTTCTACGGCGGCATAGACTACGGATTTGGCTATACCGGCGCGGGCTTCGCGGGCGGCTATTGGGCCGGCGGCGTCTATTATTACAACCGGTCCGTGACCAATACCGGACGGCCGGGAGGCATCGCCAATGTCTACAGAAAGGCCGTTCCCGAGGGCAGCGATTCGAAGATCGGCTTCAACGGAGGCAATGGCGGGGTGAGGGCGCAGCCGACGGTGCAGGAGCTTGAGACCGCCAACGAGCGCCACATTGGGCCCTCCGCCGATCAGCTCAGGCATCAAGAGCTGGCAGCCAAGAATCCGGACCTCAAACTGTCGAAAAACCACGGCAGGCCGGCTATTGCGGCGACCGCAAAAGCGGCGGACTTTAGTAAGGGCAACGTCATTGCTGCCAAGCCGGGCGGCAGCGCGCTCCGGCCCGCCGCGCTCACGGCCGAGGGCCGGCTTGGCGCCGGTCGCCAGGACGCCGGGAGGGAAGCGGAGCGATTCGGGACTTTAAACCGCGGCGGCTCAGGCAACAGAACCAAAGAGTCGCATTTTGGCGCGATGCGGGATCGCTACGGCACCGAAGATCCTAGAATTGTCCGCGGCGATCCGAGGCTCCGCGGCGGCGCAGGTAACAGGACTACGGAGGCGCATTTTGGCTCAGTGCTGGATCGCTACCGCGCCGGAGATCGCAGGACGGTTCGCGGCGATCCGGTGCCCCGGGGTGGAGCGGGCAATAGGACCACGGACACGCATTTTGGCCCGCTGCCGGATCGCTACGGCGCCGGGGACCGCAGGACCGCTCGAGGCGATCCAAGGCCCCGCCCCCGCGGCGATGCTAGGTCTCGCGGCGATGGCTGGCCCGGCGATGCCAGAAGGCCAATCGATCCCGCAAGCGGTGCCACACTTAACAGAACGCGCCGCCCCGGACCGCGCCCCGCAATCAAAGCGCCGCCAAAGAATGTTAAGAAAGCCGGATAGCGCCCTTTAGGTTCCCGTGCGCTATGCAGCGCGAAGCGCTGCGCGGCCCTTCGTTATCATCCCGGAAACGCCGAAGGCGTTATCCGGGACCGCCACGGACGGCGGCACCAGACGCACTAATCGCGGTCGCGGGGAGTCTCCACGGGCTGCAGCCGGATCGGCTTTCCGCCACCCTCGACTACTTGCGCCGCGGTCACGATGTCGCCCGCCTTGATAATCAAATCGCGCACCGCGGCGACACTTTCGGCAACCTGCACCCAGCCTTCGAGCTCGTTCATAAAAATGTCGGCCCCCCCATGCGCGCCCTTGCGCACGCGCTGAATATCCTCAACGCAAATCAGCGTGATGTTTCCAACGGTGTCGTGAAGCTCGATGAACATTATCTATCCTCCAGCGGGGCACGAGGGCTCCCCGATCGTTCAGGGAACACTTATAGCAACATTGGCTGGAAAAAACCGTGTCATTTTGGTTGAGGGCAAACTCCCCTCCGGCTGCCACCGCATATTGACGCGCAGCGCAAAATTTGAACATTAAAGCGCGCTACCGTGCGACCGGGAAAGTGTGAAGCAGTTTTCCGGAACGAAGCACGAAAATACTAAAAGCTAGGGTCCGTCTTTGATCCAATCAAAGCCGGACCGCCTTGAGAGCCGGATTGCGCTTGCCGTGCGTTTACCGTCCGGCCGCAGTGGCGCCGGACTCTGGAACGAAACTGGCCAACTGTCCCCACGGCGCAGCCCGGCATTCGCCTGCAGCCGCTGGAACCTCCGGCGTCAAAGGATAAATTACCGTGAAACGTCCTATCTTGGCTATTGCGGCAGTCTTTATTGCGCTCGCTCCGGCTTTTCGCGCCTCGAAAACGGAGGCCGCCAGCCCGGAAAAGCCGCCGTGCAGGTCCTTCGATTTCGAGCGGCATAATTATACTCTCTGCGAGGCCCCGCCAAGCCGCTTCGATATCCGCATTTTCTGGCGCCGTCCGGACGGAGCGCCTTATACCTATTTAAGCGCGCTGCCGGTCACGGACAAAAAAGGTGGCCGGCTTGCCTTCGCGCTCAATGGCGGCATGTTTCATCCGGATTACCGGCCCGTCGGCCTCTATATCGAGGATGGCCGTGAGTTCGTCCGCGCCAGCACGGCATCGGGACCCGGCAATTTCCACCTCAAGCCGAATGGCGTCTTCTACACCGGCGAGGGCGGGGCAGGCGTCCTTGAAACCGGGGCGTTTCTCAAGCAGAAGCCGAAAGCCCAGTTTGCCACTCAATCGGGGCCGATGCTTGTGATCGACGGTAAGCTGCATCCGCGCATCGCGAAAGCCAGGTCTTCGGCGAAGACGCGCGACGGGGTTTGTGTGCGCGATGGAGCCGCCTTTTTTGCGATCTCCGAGGAGGCGGTGCCGTTCGATACTTTCGAACGCCTGTTTCGCGATGGGCTGAAATGCAAGAATGCTTTGTTCCTCGATGGCGGAACCGCCCCCGCCTTGTACGTACCCTCGGCTTCCCGCGGAGGAAATAGCTTCATCGGCTTGGGTCCGATGATCGCGGTGTACGAGAAGCGGCGCCCTTGATACGGGATTAGCCCAGCCGCTGACCGCTGCCATCGTGCCGCGGCGTTTGGCATCCCGGAACAGCGCTTGCCCCGTACACGGGATCGTACAGAGCGCCAGCGCCCGCATCGATCCCGCGTGCGGAGCGGTACTGCGCACCGCAGCGCGCGCGGGATGACGAACCAAAGACGCAGCGTCGCCGCATGCCGCAGCGCGCGCAGGATGACAAAAGCGGCGCAGCGTCATTGCACGCCTCTCCGCTCACAGAATGATGCCACGGAAGCAAACGGCCGGATTCGATATGAGGCACCCTCGCATCTTTGTTGCGAGGCGGCCGCTATTGCGGCCCTTGTGCCCGGCTATTCGTTCAGGAAATGCTTGAGATTCTCGATGCGGACCATCGCGGTTTGAGCCGCACCCGCATCCATGGCCCTTCGGTACCAGTCGAAGGCCTTGGCCGCATCGGGCTCGGCGTTCTTCTTGTCGATCCTTGCAAAATAGATCGGATCGTAAGACCGGCCCATTGCCAGTGCCGCCTCCGGGTCTCCGAGTGCGACCGCTTTTTGATAGAACTGCCGGGCTTCGAGGATGTCGCCTTCGCGCATGCGCTTATTGCCTTCGCGAATGAGGTCCTCGACCTCAGGCCGCGGGTTCAATCTGCGCGCGGTGTCTGAGCCAGCGGGCCGCTGAATGAGCGTGGCTTGGAATGGCGCGGCAGCTGCTGGTGGCGGGGCCATCACGGTCTGAGTCTTGAAGTTGGGATCCGTGGTGGCGGAGGCAGGCGGTGCGGGCCGGTTTAGCGTTTGAGTATTGAAGGCGGAGGAGGCGGATGGTTGCGGCTGTTTGGGCGCAATCGCGGGAATCGCCGCCGCGACTGCGTTCTGGGTAACCGCTGCGGTAACGGCGCCTGCCGGCTTAAGCTGTACCACGAACGCCTCTTTTGCCGACAGCGGCGTTCTGTCGTTGCTGTCGAGAAGCTGCGCCTCAAGGGTTACGGAGCCGGGCGATCCGGCAGGGAGGCTGATCGTGAGCCCGTTGAGCCGCCGGGGCGGCAAAAGCCAATTGCCGGCGCCCGTATCGAAGACGCCCGCATTCAGACGGCCGCCTTCGGGTATCCCGGTGATGCTGACGAGCGTCCTCTCTAAAGGCAGTGGACTGCGGATATTGATGGAGAGGGGCGTTTGCTGGCCTGGCGTGGCAACTACACCGGCAGCGGTAACTTCGCTTGCGAATTCAGCTGCCGGGCTGCTCGCCGTGCTTTTGGGAAGCTCCCTTGCGCTTTCCTCTGGCGCGGTGCGGCCATAACCATGTTCGTCCCGATCGATCCGGAGATTTCCAACGCCCGGAATCTTGACGCTCGCTGGGTTCCCATAGATCAGGAAGGCGGCAAGGCTTGCCGCGATTGCAATGCCGCCCATCAAGCCGACGGCGGCGGCACCGAGCAGCCGGCTGCTTTCCTGCCCCGATGGAGGCGCGGCCGTCTTTTGGGCAGCGTTGGCTGCCGCCGGAACGGGAAACGAAGGCGGCCCATTATATTGGACGGGCTGTGGCGAAGGCGCCTGCCAGTCCGGCCGTTGCGCAGAAAAGTCTTCAGCGGCCCAGCCTTTTGACTGGGGAGCCGCCGTTTCCGGGCGTTGCCGGAAAGAGATGGGAGCCTCGCTATCGTAGGCATTGGGTGCCCCCGAAACGCTCCGCGGAGCCGGACCGGCTGAGCCGTTTGGAAGATCGAAGTAATTGAGGATCACTTCTTGGGGCGATAGGTTATCGTCCGCGTCCGGAGGGAAACCCGCTTGGGGCCCGCTGCCCTGCGGGGCGTCCGGGGTGTAGTCGAAATAATTGAAAATCACATCTTGGGGCGATAGGCCATCCCCAGGCGGCGACGCGAAGCCGGAGCCCGCACCGGGGTTCCGGCTGAAGATCGACGGCCCCGCTTCTTCGGCGAACGGCGGCTTCTGAAACACGGTGGCGGCGGGTTGCACGGGCTGTGCGGGCGGGCCTCCGTACACGCTGAGGAGCGCCGATTGCACGGCGTCCGCCAATTCGTCATGCTTGGCTGCGTCGTCACGCGAATCGCTGCCGTAGCCCGCTAAACCGGAAGCGGAGGCCAAACTCATTTCGGACAGCGTGCGCGGGATCTGCGGATGAGGCTCCCGGCGCTCCGTGCCTTCGCTCTCTGGGAATCCCAAGCCGGCCCATGACGTTAGCTCTGCTTCCGATAGGCTATTCGAATCTGCGGCCTGCACTTCATTGAGCTCTCCGGCGCCTTCGCCGGTCTCCACGCCCTCGGATGCGCCCCAGGATGCCGAGCCTAATTCGGATAGCGTTTGCAGGCTAGGCGCTCGCGCCACCCGCGTCACAAGAGTTCCGCCCTGCTCCGGACTGTCGAGACTGCCCCAGCCGGCAAAAAAAGCTTCCGAGGCTCCCGTGAAGGAGGCTTCCGTGGGATCGAGGCCGCCGTCATCCGGCCGCAGATCGAGAGCCTCGGCTTCTTCGGCAGCAAGGCCTGCCTGCTCGAGACCGGATACCACATTGTCGGCGAACTCGCCGAGCCCGGCGTCGTCCGTATGCTCCGCCGCCTCTGCCGTCATTTCACTGCTGTGTCCGGCGTCTGACGGTTCGCTGTCCGCTGAGGCGGCCTCCGTTTCGCCGCCGGAAGGTGGGCTCTGGGCCGGCTCAGCGCCCGCTTCCTCCGGGCTTACTCCGGGGGCATGCAAGTCAGAAGACGCATTAAGCTGCTCTTCGCGCTCGTCACGTTTTTCTGTCTCTGGCATGTTTACTCCTCGAGGCACGGAATGAACCGCACCCTCCGTGACGGCCTTATTGCTGTTGAGGCGCTGGAGCACCCTGTTGTTGATACCAGCGGACGAACTGGTTGAAAAGTTCCTCCTGATCGGTCGAGGCGCCTTGCTGACTTTCGACGAATTTTTGCAGCATCGATTTCAATTGCTGCGCCGCCTGTGGCGGTACGGCTTGGGATTTAGGCTGCGCATTCGCAAGAACCCAGCGCTCCGCCGGCTGAAAACGCTGCCAGCCCTTGACCGGCGCCCTGATATTAACTTCGCGCCATTTTGGGCTGAAGCTTCCCGCCTTCAATTTCTCGAAGTCGGCTAAGAACTTCTCCGCAAACTTCGTCATGACCCTGAAGCGTTCCGACTGAGGCGGCCAATTGTGCACGGCCATCACAGACGAAACACCGATTGTTGCCACGCTCTCGTTAGAAGCCACAAGATTTGGATAGTCCTCAGACGTTATTATGGCAGGGAGATAGCTAGCCTGAAGAACCGGCAAGTACTCCACATCGAGGAAATGTACCTTATCTTTGTGCGTGATGCTATCGAAAGCGCGCGACGGCTTGCCGCCGACATACACGAGGGCGTCTAACTCACCCCGCTTCAAGCGGTCGATAGCTTCCTCGTGATCGAGATAGAGTGGATCGACACCAATATTGTTGGCCTCAAATACAGCTTCGGCGGTAATGGCAACGCCGCTATCCTTCGGACCGAAACTAACACGGCGCCCATTCAGGTCCTGCAAACACAAGAACTGCATTCTAGATAGAACATGAAACTCTTCGGAGTAGAGCTTCGCAACGTATTGTATCCGCGTTTGAACGCCGGGCTGCCGGTTTGTCTTCAAAAAGCGCGCCATGACGTCCGACTGAAGAATTGCGATGTCGACTGCCTTTAGTGTCAAAAGATCGTTAATGTTTTGAACCGAGCCTTTGCCGATCATCGGAATCACGCGAAGCTCGCTTCCGCTGTCCAAAAGCCGGGCAAGATCGCTCGCGATCCTTATCCCCGTGCCGTCGACGTCGCCCGATATAATGCCGACCGTACCCGTTGCGGCGGGTTTCGCGGGTTGCGCGGAGGCTCCGGGCCTAGCTGGGACTTGCGCCACGGTGCCGCCAATCCCATAAAATAAGATGAAAAGGCTTATAGTGAGAAGCCTGAGCATCGCTACGAACCCTCTGATTGATGAAGCGGGTCCCCAGACAAGGCCGCGTGGGGACGGAAAGTTACCATTGGAATTAAAACATTTTGCACAGGGAAGCAATCGTGAGCCGCCGCTTCTTTCCTGCCGATAACTGGGTGAAAAAAGCGGCGAAACTGTGCCATAGTGCGGGTGCAGCCCGTGCCACCGCCGCAGAAACGAGTCTGGGAGAGGCCATCTTTGAGCATCAAGTCTAGCGAGCACATCGATGCGAACGCACCCGAGGGTATGCGAATTTATGCCGTGGGAGATATCCATGGGCGCCTCGATCTTCTGGAGAGGCTGCTCGATCTTATCGAGCGCGACGGGGCGAAGCGTGGAAAGGCCGATACGGTCATTGTGTTTCTCGGCGATTACGTCGATCGCGGACGTAACTCGAAGGGCGTAGCCAGCCGTCTTATCGGCGGGCTGCCGGCAGACGTAACGCCCGTGTTTCTCAAGGGAAATCACGAGGATCTCCTCTTGAGCTTTCTCGACCGGCCCGGCTTTGGCTTGAACTGGCTGCACAATGGCGGCGACATGGCCCTGTTGTCGTACGGCGTCGAGGTGGAGGCCATTCAAAACGCCTATTGGAATGGGCAGACGGGTCTCATCGAGGCTGCTGCCAGTTTCCGGGCTTTGCTGCCGGACGATCATCTGAGTTTTTATCGCTCGCTCAAGCTCTGCCATCGCGCAGGCGGTTACTTTTTCACGCATGCCGGTGTGAAGCCCGGCGTTGCGCTCGACCGGCAGAAAGCGAGCGATTTGATCTGGATCCGCGAGGAATTTTTAAGCTATCCGCACGATTTCGGGGCTGTCGTCGTTCACGGTCATACGCCGGTGCGCGCGCCCGAGGATTTACCTAACCGTATCGGCATCGATACGCTTGCCTTCCACACGGGCAAGCTGACGGCGGTTGGACTCGAAGGCCCCCGGCGCTGGTTCTTATCGACGTAAGAAGCGGACGCCGGGAATCTATTTATCGGTTTCCACCTTTTCTTCGGCTGCGCCGCGCAGCCTTTCGAGAAGCGTGAGCACGCCGCGCCCGGCCGCCGCGGGGAGCGGAGCGCCGCCGCCGGGGTCAGGGGCCATCAAGGGTTCCAGTTCTTCTCGCGCCGGGGCAGCGCCGTTGGCCATTGCCGGCGCGGCAGCAGGAGAGGCCGCACCGCCTTCGGCAGTCCCCGCGTCTGGCGCTCCGTCCTCCGCCGCCAATGCGTTCGCACCAAGCTCGCCCGAACGGCTCGCGGCTGGACGGTCTTGAGCCGCGCTGCGCGCTGAATCCTCATTCTTGCTTTCCTGGGCGGGTTTGGCGGGCACAGCCTCGCGCAAAAGTCTCGACCGGGGGGCCGGCGGCTCTATGTGCGCGCGCTCTGCAGCCTCTACGCTCCCATTGGCGCCGTGAGGCTTTAGCCCGGCATCCGGCAGCGCATTGAGAATGGCCGGCAAGACTGTGTTTGCGGGCGCCGCTTGCCGCCCGGCAGGCTGTCCGGAGGTTGGCAGAGAACTTTCCTCATCGCTTGGCGCCTCCGCTTTGGGCGCAGGAATGCCTTCGGGCCAAGGCACGGGCCGGTCCCGGCGCACCTCGGCTCCTGCGGCACGTTTGACCGCTGGTTCGGGCCGCCCTGCCATGGGCGCCCCGGTTTTCGGCTGCGCCGATACGAGGATAAGCTCGGCCAGCTTCTGAAGCTCTTCCTTGATGATACCGGCTTGCTGGGCATCTCGGTCCTGAAGCTGGGCAAGCTGCTGGCGAAGCTTGGACATCTCAAGGTTCAAGCGGTCGTATTCGGCCCGGAAATCGTCGAGGCTCCATTGCGAGGCGCGCCGGAACCGCCGCCCGCTGCGATCCGCGCTGTTCTTTTCGAGCACCTGCTGGAGCCGCGCGAGTTCGTCCTGATAGGAGGACGCGGCCCGCCCGGCGGCTTCGAGCTCTTCGTTGCGGCGGCCTAATTTGTTGGTGAGGTCGTGGATTTCGTAGGTGCGCTCTTCCAGCTGCGCCTTCACCGATACGATCTCCCGATCGAGTTCGGGAAAGCGTTTGGTGATGGTTTGCTCGAGCACCGTCGCCGCATTGCGCCGCTCGGACAGCTTCAGATCGAGATCGGCGATCTCGTCCTTCAGTGCGACAATTTGCATCTGCAGCCGGCTGTTGTCCACGAGCTGCATCGCGGCTTTCTGCTTGGCGGTGGCCAATGCCGTTTCAAGCCGCCGCAAGCGGACGGCATAGGAGGCTCTGAGCTGATCTTGGGTCGATTCGATTTCAGACAGGGTGATTGGCAGCGTCTGTTCGAGCCGCTTGCGCGAAAGGCGGTACGCGCGGCTCCATAGAGCCGGAGCGATCAGCACACCGATCAGGCTCGCCGAAAGGAAGCCCAGAGCGATCAGCAGAATTGCTTGGATCATTGAACTGGGCTCTCCTACATCTTGCCGGATATCCGGATATTGTGCCGCCCCTGCTATGCCAGTCCCCGCGCGGCCGCTTCCGGCCAGGCGCCCGGCACAGAAAGCGGTTCACCTTATACCGCCAGCCGTCCGGCAGGGTCCTAAAATGGGTTCCACGTGGGCGAAGGCGTATATTTGAGATAACCGACATTGGCTCCCAAGCGCAACCCCAACCCTGCGCGGATCGGCGCGAGCATGACATCGTCATGTTGCTGAAAGGTTATTCCGACGCCCCCTACGAAGTAAGCGGACCCATCGATGCCTGCGAAGCGCTCATAAATCTGCGATGTGTTCCGGAGGTTATAAACGAGCGTCATGACTTTCGAGCCGTTTGCGCCGAAATCGTAGCCGAGCGAGGGGCCTTGCCAATACACTTTTTGCGGTGGAAGGCCCTTTGTATAGAGCGTGCCTTCGCCGTATCGCAATCCCGCGACGATGGCGCCGCTCCCTTCCTCGCCGAGAATATAGCCGTTGGGGTGGCCGTTGCGCGAGACGGCGTACTCCACCACCTTGGCGAGCCCTTCGGATACGCCTCCGAAGAAGCGATGGCCTTCGTCGACGATTTCGCTGGACGAATAGGTGCCAGATCCAGGCGGCGGGCCGCTGCGATAATCGGGCCCAGGCCCTCCAGCGCCGGGGGGCGGGGGCGGCGCGTAAGGCTCGCCATAGCCCGGACTGCCGTAAGGGCTGCTTGCCGCGGGAGGCGTTATCGATCTCGGCCCCGAATCGCCATAAGGCGAAGGGGGATATCCGCCGGAGGGCGGCATATACCCGCCCGATTGGGCTCGCGCCGGCAGACCGGCCAGGCAGAGCGCCAGGACTGCGGCCGGCAGAATCGTGAGGCTAGCATAAACGGCGCGATGACGGATCATCGTAAACTCCAGTTTTAGGCCAGCCAGCGGCGGACCTTCTCGTTTGGCGGGGAACGCGTCAGCCGGTGTTGCGCAGAACTTGCCTCACCTGTGCGGGCAATGAGGGCCAAATTTTGGCTGGGCTGGGCTGGCGCTTGCCGTTCTGGGCACGCCCGGCTGCTTCGTCCGGTTCCGGGCACTTGCTGCCGCGCGCCTGCCTGCCAAAGGTAAGCATTGACGCTAACCGGCCTTGGCGTGCGGCCTTGACGCCTGGCACATTCTCATCTGCCTGCTGCTTGTTCCTTTACGGCAATGGATACGACGGCGATGGCTACGATATTGCCCGCCGAATCCGGGTCCGATACGCTAAACGCCGCTTATTATCGAGTGCCGTTCTTAGACCGGGTTAGCACGTCAGAATGGGTTGGCCGAGACCTTCAGCTAAGTTGCTCAAGCATGAGTGTTATAATAATATTTTCGCCTATGCCGGCCCGCTGGGTACTTTTAGTGGATTCTGAGGAGCGCCTTCGCGAGATGCAGCTCTTTCACCCATAGCTTTAGGAGATAGCAAATGCTCCGGAATGCGATGCTCATTGCTATGCTTTTATGGGCCCTTTCAGGCTTTCAAACGGTAGCCTCGGAAGAACTGAAGATGCCGATGAGCCTTTGCCGGAAGACGTGCTTCTTTAAAGACGCCGATTGTATGAGGGAATCCAGTGCTCACACGGACGCATCCGGAGGGTTCGCCGCCGACGCATATAACGATCAGATCCATAACCGGTGTGTTGAAACAAAACTCGATCCTTGCTTAGCCTCTTGCAAAAAGTGCCTAGCCGCGGGGGCTTGCTACGAGAACGAGCCATCGCCCTCGGCCAGTGCCGCGCCCGATGGCGCCGCGAGCGGATCCCGGTTACCCGAACAGGATTTGGGGCCTCAGGATTCTACGAACTCTATAACAGCGTCGCCCGGCGCGGCCGGTTGGCTTGGGGTCCAAATCGGAAGCTTTGACAAAAAGTGGGCGGATGAACATAAGCTCAGAACTTCTAATGGCGCGCGGATTACAAAAATTATTCCTGAGTCGCCTATATCGAAGACGGATATCAGTGAAGGCGACGTTATTCTAGAAGTCGATGGGCAGGAGGTTGACTCTCCTCGATCCTTGGCACGGATAATTGCTGCTTCTCATGCCGGCGACAGCGTAGCTTTGCTTATATTCAAAGACGGCAAGCTTATCACTACCAAGGTTACACTCGTGGCCGCTCCTTCCTTTGTTAATACTGAAGAAGAGAAGACCCGAAAATACCTTTGGGATGAAAAGCACGAAGGGGAAACGGCTTTAGGTAAAGCGGAATCGGATGACACAGCGGCGACCAGCCGTAAAAAGCGCGTTTTCCCAAAATCCCGCCGGCCCGAGCCCCGTCCAAGAGCAGCCGCGTCCACCGGCGATCGGAGCGGTTCTAGAAGGCGTCCCTCCATCGATCCAATTCTTGGCGTTCATTTGCCTGACGCGGCTGACGTGATGCGCGGTCTGCCTCGCCCGCCGCGCCCGCCTGGAGAGTAGATATTTGAAAGTCAGAGAGCGTCCAAATAGGCATCAAGCCAAGTCCGGACCATGAGCTGCCTTCTTCTACTTAACTGCCGGCAGTTGTTGGAACGGCACATCGGATGGCCGCAAACATTCGGACCGGTCCCGGTTTTGCAGAGCCATCCAAACCGGCCGCAGGCCGGCTTAGGCCGGGTTCGGGCCGCCGGGCCTCCGCCAGGCGATGAAGGACGGGTTGAGGTAGCCGCCATCTTTCTTGCCGTAAAGGAGGGGCTCGCCATCGGCCGTCACCACGCAGCCGCCGGTGGCTTCGAGGATGGCCTGACCAGCAGCCGTGTCCCATTCGGAGGTCGGGCCGAAGCGGGGATAAACGTCGGCCTCGCCGCGCGCCAGCACGCCCAATTTGAGCGACGAGCCCAGAACCGTCCGGGCAGGTTCGCCGAGCTGGGCCAGGAAGGCGAGGGTTTCGGGCCGGACATGCGAGCGGCTGACAATTGCGGTGAAGGGTCTTTGCTCCGCGGCTTCGCCGTCGAGCGGCACGAAGGACAAGTCGCCCGGCAGAGAGGCGCCGGCCGCCGGCCGAAGCGCGCACCGAAACGCCTTGCCGGGGCTCAGTGTGACATAGCAATCGGCCTTGGCGGGCGCGTAGATCAGGCCGAATACCGCTTTGCGCTCCCGAACAAGTCCGATATTGATCGTAAATTCTCCATTAAACTTTAAGAATTCCTTTGTACCGTCCAATGGATCGACGAGAAAAAACGTGGCACCGGTATCCGGTATATTGCCGGCCGATGCTTGTTCCTCGGCGATGACAGGAATACCGGGCATAAGCTTGGAAAGCGCGGCGATGACGATGTCTTCGGAAGCATGATCGGCATCGGTCACGGGGGAGCTGTCGGCTTTATAGCGCACGTTGAGCGTCTGGCGGTTGTAGATATCCATGATGGCGGCGCCGGCTTGCTGCGCAGCTACCACCGCTGACAGCGCGAAATCCTTGTAATCGCTTGCTTCGAGGGTCACGTTTTTCTAAGGTCCTCTATATCTTAGGTTGAGGGAATCGGCTATACACTGCAGCTGTAGCTATTATGTTCGCGTCACTGTTTTTTTTGCATCCAAGGTTGAAGTCCACAGGCAAATCATGGTGCCTTGAACCCGTATCGCCGCACCGCTCGAATCGATAACGGCAGGCGGGATACCGCACGCCGGAGCAGGAGACTGAGAATGACTGCGCATACCCGCCTCGAAGACACAACTCTTGCTGCTCTGATATCAAGCAAAATTTGCCACGACCTCGCAGGGCAAATCGGCGCGATCAATAACGGCCTCGAGCTTTTGGAAGAGGAAAACGACGAGGACACAAGATATTACGCGCTCGAGCTGATTCATAACAGCGCGAAAGCTGCGTGGGCGCAACTCGATTTCAACCGGCTGGCCTTCGGCGTCTCGTCCGGCCTTGGCGCCATCGTTCCCTTGGGGCACATCGAGCAGGTCGCCCGGCGATTCATCGAAAACGGCAAGCGCAAGCTGCATTGGCAGTCCAACGTGCAAGAGCTCGACAAGGAGCATGCAAGGCTTTTGGTCGCCGCCATCGCTGTCGCGCTCAACGGGCTGCCATCGGGCGGAGATATTTATGTGGGGCTTGCCGCTGGGACTGCGGCCGGGCGGGGCTCCTCGCGCTTCAAGCTCGCCATTGTCTGCCGTGGACGCGCTACGCGCATCCACGAGGGCATCGCCGAAATCCTCGCGGGCAAGGATTTTCCCAAGACGATGGACGGAAAGCTCGTCGTCGCTTACTACGCGGCGCGCTTGGCCGCCGAAGCCCGCTGCAAAATCTCGGCCGTGAAAGACGGCGAGGACGTGCTTTTCACTGTCGAGGCGCTTTAGGTGTAACGCCCGGGCGGCGAGCCAAATGTGACCTAGATAGGGCTTGGACATTGCCGATAAGCAGACTAGACTAAGTTTAGCCGGTTCAAGGCGGTGGCCCAATGCAAATTATTAACATTCACGAAGCCAAGACGCATTTGTCGCGTCTCATCGAGCGGGCCGTCAAAGGCGAGCCGTTCATCATCGCCAAGGCGGGCAAGCCCTTGGTGAAAGTAACAGCCATCGATGTGCCCCTAGCCGCAGGGAAGCGCCGCTTAGGTTTCATGTCTGGGCATCTCGCCGTGCCGGAAGATTTTGACCGGATGGGCCAAGCCGAAATCGAGCGCCTCTTCGGCGGCGCATGAAACTCCTCCTCGATACGCATGTTTTGCTGTGGGCCGCCGGCCAGCCGGAGCGATTGCCGGTCAGAAGCGGAACGCCCTCGACCATCGATTGGGCGACGCGGCAACCCGCCGATCCGCAAGTTGCGCGCTATCCCTGCCCCGTTCGCTTGGTGTGAGGCGCCATGCCAAGGATGTCGCCGCTTGGGCCCAATCGGGAGAGGGCCAATGGGAGACAAAGTAATGGGTTTTGAACCAGCTCCGGACAATGGCCGCCGCGTTGTTGATCCAGATACCGGATTCTGGCTTGAAATGATTCCAAGAGATGTGCCCCCTGCCCAAAGACTTTTTGATTTCTGCGTCGGGAAAGCCCCCTTTGCTCTATTGTTTGAATATCGCGCGGGTGAAGAAGACAAGACATTTTACTTTTCTATCGATGGCAAAAGGCTGCGAAATAGCTACGTAACGACCCAAAATCTCTATGGGGAGGCGCCAGCGGGATCGTGGGAACGCTTTCAGGCGATGATAAAAGATGCGGTCAAGGCGTACGTTCTAAGGATAGTGCCAAGATCGCCCTCGCTTGGGTGGAAGACAGAGGTCATGTTCGAATGGGAAACAACAATGAAGTCTTCTGCCGTGTGAAACGCGGCCTAATAGGCGAAAGGCGTTGTCCTGGACCGGCTTTTGCAAAACGGGCCGGGATGCGCCGGGGGCAACTCAACCTAACACCATTTGTCTCCGCCCGCCCCGTCCCTGTATGATGTCCCGATTCGCGCCGCCCTACCCTGGGCGGCCCCATTTAGCGGAGCGGCAGTGATGAAATCCATCGAACAGCGGATTGCGGAAGAGCTTGGCGTACGCACGAGCCAAGTCCAGGCGGCGGTTGAGCTTTTGGACGGCGGCTCGACGGTGCCGTTCATCGCGCGCTACCGGAAAGAAGCC
The DNA here is from genome assembly GCA_052148445.1 of Rhodomicrobium sp. GTDB lineage: Bacteria > Pseudomonadota > Alphaproteobacteria > Rhizobiales > Rhodomicrobiaceae > Rhodomicrobium. The sequence continues at coordinate 696 of JBKQIH010000121.1, read as the reverse complement.
ACCGGCATGCTCGACGACACGCAGCTGCGCACGCTGGAGGAGCGGCTCGGTTACCTCCGCGAGATGGAAGCGCGCCGCAGCGCGATCCTCGATTCGATCCGCGAGCAGGGCAAGCTCGACGATGCGCTCGAAGCGCAGATCATGGCGGCGGATTCGAAGGCGCGGCTGGAGGATATCTATCTGCCCTATAAGCCGAAGCGGCGCACCAAGGCACAGATCGCCAAAGAGGCCGGGCTGGAGCCGCTGGCGCTCGCGCTTTTGACCGATCCCACCAAGCTGCCGGATGCGCTGGCGGCCAGCTTCGTCGACGCGGACAAGGGCGTGGCCGATGCGCCGGCCGCGCTCGAAGGCGCGCGCGCGATCCTGGTCGAGCGCTTCGCCGAGGATGCGGACCTTATCGGCAATTTGCGCGAGGAGATGTGGGGACGCGGCCGGTTAGCTGCGAAAGTAAAAGAAGAGAAGAAGGCGGAGGGCGCGAAATTCGCCGATTATTTCGACACCGCCGAGCCATTCGCGAAAATGCCCGCCCACCGTATCCTTGCGATGTTCCGCGGCGAGAAGGAAGGCGTGCTCGACCTCAATTTCGAGCCGGAAGATCCGGCGCAGGCGCAGAGCGGGCCGACCGTTTACGAGCAGCGGATCGCGCGCAAATTCAACATCGCCGATCGGGGCCGGCCGGGCGACAAATGGCTGAAC
>JBKQIH010000120.1:0-5314 GCA_052148445.1 Rhodomicrobium sp. | reverse complement strand
CGGCGACAAAGGCGGCGGCCTTAATAAAATTCTGGCGGGCTACCATCAATTCCACGCCGTGCGGCATGCCGTAGCGCGTACCGTCGAAGCCTCACGCCCAGATGGCAGCCGCAAGGCCGGCGTTATCGCTGTCAATCGGCTTGCAAAAGGGACCCCGGACCGGCGCGCAAAAAGGACCCCAGGGAAGCATCCTTTTGTTCGGCCCCAGCGGAGCCCATCCTTCCGTCCCGGCCCATGCATCCGATGAGCCGGCGCGCGGAACGGCGGTCAAGAACGGCCGCTTCTTCAGCGGCCGCCCGCAGGGCTTGTTCTTGAGGGCCGTGAGCACGGCGGCATGATGGGAAGTGCTGGGGGGTGGCGCGCCTAAGAAGTCAGGCGCGGTGTTTGAATCGCCAGCTTTCGTTGCCGGTCTCCACGATCTCGCAATGATGCGTGAGCCGGTCGAGAAGGGCTGTCGTCATTTTGGCGTCGCCAAAGACGCTGGGCCATTCGGCGAAGGCGAGGTTGGTGGTGACAATGATGGAGGTGCGCTCGTAAAGACGGCTCACCAGATGGAAGAGCAATTGCCCGCCCGCTTGCGCAAAGGGCAGATAGCCAAGCTCATCCAAGACCACGAAGTCGAGGCGGGACAGATAATCGGCCAAGCGTCCCTGGCGGCCGGCACGGGCTTCACTGTCGAGCCGGTTTACCAGGTCGACGACATTGTAGAAGCGCCCTCTGGCGCCGCCGCGGATGCAGGCTCTGGCAATCGCGATGGCAAGATGAGTTTTGCCGGTGCCCGTTCCGCCGATCAGAACGGCGTTGCGCTGTCCGGCGAGGAAGCTGCCGTTCGACAGATCGCGCACCAAAGCCTCATTGATGGGCGTGCCTGCAAACTCAAAGCCATCGAGGTCCTTGGCCAGCGGCAGTTTGGAGATGGTCATCTGATATTTGATCGACCGGGCCTGCTTCTCCGCGATTTCGGCCTTCAGCAGATCGCCCACGATGCGCGGCGGCTCGTGCTGACGTTTGATCCCGGCCGCCATCACCTCGTCATAGGCGGTGCGCATGCCGTAGAGCTTCAGCTCGCCCATCAGGGCGAGAATGCCGGTTCTTTCCATGAACTGTCCCTCCTCAAACTGTCGTAACGGGCGCAATCGGCGGCAGGCGCGTGCTGCAAACGCAGCGCTTCCGGCGTGATGATGGTCACGGCCGGGGGCGGGTCTTTTTTGCGCGCCAAGATGTTCAGGATCACGCTGGACGAGTGGACGCCCTGGCTCAGGGCTTCGGCGCAGGCGATTTCCACCGCGGGCAATCCGTCGTTCAGCACGGCGGCAAGGATCGCCACCATCTGCCGGTCGCCGTCATCGGAGCCGCGCAATTTGCGCCGCACATTTTCCAGCGATGATGGCAGCACCCAGTTTTTGAACGGCGCGCCATTCCTGAGCGCCCCTGGTTTCCTGGCCAGGACCGGCACGTAGTGCCAGGGGTCATAAATGGTCTGGTCGCGTCCAAAGTAACGGGCGTGCTCGCCAACGATGGCCCCGTCCTGCCGGATGACAATGCGATCGGCGTAGGCTTGGACTTCAACGGGGCGTCCAACGGCGTGGGAGGAGACCGAGTATTTATGCCGGTCGAAAGAGACCAGACAGGTCTTTGAGACCGAGGCCATGACCGCGTGAAAGCCGTCGAAACGGCCGGGAACGGCGACCAGATTCGCACGCTCCGCCTCGAACACTTGCCAGACGGTCTGATCTTTAAGCTCGGGATGCTTATGCGCCTTGGCGTAGGCCACGCATTGATCGAGAAGCCAAGCATTCAACTCGTCAAAGCTCTTCACCCGCGGTACCGGCGTGAAGAAGCGTTCGCGCACCAGGCCCACCTGGTTCTCAACCTGCCCCTTCTCCCAGCCCGACGCCGGGGTACAAGCGGTCGGCTCCACCAGATAATGGCTGCACATCTGCAAAAAGCGCCGGTTGAACCGGCGCTCCTTACCCAGGAACACCGTCTCCACCGCCGTTTTCATGTTGTCGTAGATGCCGCGTGTGCAGGCGCCCTTAAAGAACGCGAAGGCGCGGTCATGGGCGTCGAACACCATCTCCTGCGTCTCGCGCGGATAGGCCCGCACGCACAGCATGCGGCTATGGCACAGCCGCATGTGCGCCACCTTGACCACCATCGTCACGCCGTTCATCAGAATGGTCTCGTGGCTCCAGTCGAACTGGTAAGCTTCGCCGGGCGCGAAGGTCAGCGGGATATAGGCTGGCGTTGCCGCAGTTCCGCGCGCCTTGCGCCAGCTCTTGGCGTAGCGCCGGACCGCATCGTAGCCGCCGTCAAACCCCAGATCGCGCAGCGTCTCGAAAATCCGCACCAGCGTCAGCCGCTCCCGCGCCGGCTTATCCTCGTTCGCGGCGAGAATCTCGTCCAAACGCTCCCGCCAGGCGCCCAGCTTCGGCATGGGCTGCACGCTGCGCTCGTAACGGAACTCCGTCGCCTCCGAACGGATCGCTCTGCGCACTGCTTTCCGCGAGAGCTTCAGCTCCCGGCAAATCGTCTTGATCGGCTTCTTTTGATGAAAAAACGCTCGCCGGATCTTCGCAATCGTCTCCACAACCAGCATCCCAAACGTAGCCCCCAGTTCCCACCGGAGGCTTATGTGGACCCATCGCTCAGAGGGGTCCCGTTTGCACGCCGATCACCCCGCTAAAGGGGTCCTTATTCCACGCCGAAACACAGGGATAGAGGGGGAACTGTGTATCATCGGCGCTTCCAACGTTGCTTCGATAATGGTCGGTCCCTGGATGAATTGGTTCAGTTCCGCGAGGATACCACCGCGTTTTTTGCGACGTGCGAAATGTCACGTCATGGCGTTATGCAGGGCTACTCGCGGATGTCTTCGACACGTGGCCCGTCGAAACAACAATGGCCCACAGTGTGAGTTTCAAGGGCCAAAAGGCTGTCTCCGCTATCTGACCATTACCCGCGGTGCCGTCGACTCTTACCGGTCCACTGTGCGTTAATGTCCTTCATTTGTAACCATCCGGCGAAGGCCGCAGCGTGAACGCTTGCGATTTGGCTTACGCCGCCTTTTGCAGGCTGGACTGCCTCCATTCCCACGGCAGCAACTCATGGAGCCTACTTTGCGGCTGGGCTGCGATGCGGGCAAGAACGTCAGCCAGCCAGGCCAGCGGATCGGCATCATTGAGTTTTGCCGTCATGATCAGCGTGGCCATGGAAGCGGCCCGCTCAGCGCCGCGTTCGGAGCCGGCGAAGAGCCACGACTTTCTTCCCAGCGCAAAACCTCTCAGCGCGCGCTCCGCGGCATTGTTGGTGAGGCAGATGCGGCCATCAAGCAGGAAGCAGGCAAAGCGCTCCCAGCGCTTGAGCATATAGTCGATGGGCTTTGCGGCTGAGGCCGAACGCGACAGGCGCGAACGCTCTTCGCCGAGCCAGGCCTGAAGGCTGGCCACAAGGGGCGCGCTTTGCTCTTGCCGCACGCGCAAACGCTCGCTGGCGCTCAAGCCATTGATAGAGCGCTCGATATCGAACAGCGCATCGATGCGTTTCACCGCCTCCAGCGCGATGGGCGATATGGCCGGGGCCTGTTTGCCGCGCCGGGCATTGGCGGCGATATCGGCCCGCTCGAAGAACTGGCGCCTGGCGTGTGCCCAGCACAGCGCCGGCGTGATGGCGCCTTCTTCGCGGGACGGATCGTAAAGCCCGTTATAACCGCTATAGGCATCGGCCTGCAGGATGCCGGCATAGTGCCGGAGATGCTGCTCGGGATGCTCCTGCCTGCGGTCGCGCGAGGCGTAATAGAGGGCGGCCGGCGGCGCGGTCCCGCCAAAGGGCCGGTCGTCGCGCACATAGGTCCAGACGCGGCCGGTGACCGTCTTGCCTTTGGCGAGGATCGGCACCGTGGTGTCGTCGCCATGAAGCCGCTCCGCAGCCAGAACGTGATCCTCGATCAGGGCATGAAGCGGCTCAAGAACGGCAGCGCAGGCCCCCACCTGATCGGCGAGGGTTGAGACGGAAAGATCGATGCCTTCGCGGGCATAGCGTTCGCTCTGCCGGTTGAGGGGCTGATGCTGGCCGAACTTTTCGAACAGAACCATGGCCAGGAGGTTGGGCCCGGCAAAACCGCGGGGCGTCACATGGAACGGCGCGGGCGGCTGTGCGACCGTCTCGCACGCCCGGCACGAGAATTTCTCGCGCACGGTCTGGATGACCTTCCAGCGGCGCGGGATCACCTCCAGCGTCTCGGTGATGTCCTCGCCGAGCTTGGACAGCTTCGCCGAGCCGCAAGACGGGCAGCAGGCGGGCGCCGGGATCACCACGCGCTCGCGCGGCAGATGCTCAGGGAACGGTTTGCGCGAGGGACGCTTGCGCTCAAAGGATTGGACCGTCTGTGTCTGCGCCGCAGCTTTCCTGGCCTTCAGTTCATCTTCGGCCGCGGCTGTTTCCAGCTCTTCGAGTTCGAGCTCCATCTGCTCCAGGAGCCGCGCCTTGCGTTCTGAACGGACGCCGAAAGCTAAGCGCCGCAGCTTCTCGATCTCGAGTTTGAGATGGGCGATCAGCGCGTCCGTGCTGGCTGTCGCAGCACGGGCGCGAGCCGCGACCGCTTCGGCTTCCATGCGGGCGGCGCGCTCGGCGAGGATCATCGCATGCGCGGCGGCAAGGTCCGAAGGAAGAGCATCAAGCGGCGTAGTCACCCGCCGAGAGAATCATAGTTCGTCCGCATCTTCAAAGATAAACCGTCAGCCAACAGAGGTTGGTCTCCAGGTTTTTTGCGGATTGCGCCAATCGATCCCGGAAAGCAGGTAGCCCAGCTGGGCAGGCGAAATCGAGATCGCCCCGTCTGCCGGGCTTGGCCACAAAAACCGGCCCCGCTCCAAACGCTTCGTAAACAGGCAGGCCCCCTGGCCGTCATGCCAAATCACTTTCAACAGATCGCCCCGGCGGCCGCGAAAGCAAAACAAATGGCCGCTCAAGGGATCGCGCTGCAAAACCTCCTGGACCTGCAGCGACAGCGATGGGAAGCCTCTTCGCATATCGGTGTGCCCCGTCGCCAGCCACACCCGCACGCCTGTGGGGACGGGGATCATGGTCTTTGCCTCCCGTCCACAATATCGAGAATGCGCTGCAGCGCGCCCAGATCGGCGCCGGGCCCGACCGAGGCCGTGGGAAAACGCGATGATGTGAGCGGGCGGACTTTGTTCTGCGTTCGCATTCAAGGCAAGGAAACGATGTTTGAAGCCGCCGCCGTTAGGCGGCGATTGCCCCAATGAGTGTTTTCACTCCGAACATCTTGATCATCCGCTTCATATTATAGGCC
>JBKQIH010000119.1:0-19650 GCA_052148445.1 Rhodomicrobium sp. | reverse complement strand
TGGTCTGAAAGAAGCCGCCATAAATGTTGGTCGCGCTGCCATCGCTGGTTGTAGATTGGATGGCGCCGCCTACGATATTGGTTTGAGACCCGTCGACGTAGGTCGAATTGATGCTGGGACCGAAAATTGTTGTCGATGCCAAAGTTGAGGGTATGCCGTTGATTTGAGAGACTATTCCGCCATCGCTGATCGTGTTGGTCAGCAGGCTGCCAGTGACCTGGACGCCGCCGGTGCCGACGACCGAAAGGGCGGGGGCGCCACCGTTGCTGCCGGTGATGACAACATCCTGGTTATTGCCGAGAGCGATCTGGTTGGCCGCCGTGGTGGTCGCGCCGTTGCCGATTGCAATGGAATTATCCGTGTTAGCCGTAGCGTTGAAGCCGATGGCAATGCTGTTATTGCCGCCAGTGAAGTTGGCTACTGCGTTTGTCCCGATTGCAATTGCGTTGGCTCCAACAGTGTCCGGAGCAAAAGGATTGCCCGCGGTTGGATTAGACCCGAGTGCGATTGAATTGGTTCCTCCAGCACCGGCGCCATTGTTAGGCTGATAACCCACCGCGAGAGATTGCGTACCCGTAGCGGTAGCCCAATCGCCAACGGCTGTTGAAGACGGGCCCAGAGCGCCAGCGATACCTGGAGCTTGGTTAGGACCGCAGCCGGTGCTGTTCGCATCCGATGCGTATCCACCGCCGACGCAGGTTACTTGAGCATAGGCGCCCGAGATGAAGGCAAGCGACAGAGCCGCCGCGCTTACGCCGGCCAGCAGCGCGATTCGAGTTCCTCCGAGTACGGATTTAGATGTATTTTTCATTTTTTACCCCCCTCCACTTTTATAAAGCAACTTAGAGTTGCGAAGCGTTCTTAATATAACAACTGCAAGTTGTCATCGCTTCAGGATCGGGAGTCGTGTTTTTTGGAGAGTACACACTACTCATACAACCAATCCACATTTGTCTATTTCTTGCAGAGATGCCCTACATCTAGCAAGCGTAAACCTTGCCCGGGAGGGACGTCTTGCATAGTTCTTCTAAGATAGATGCAGAACTGCAACAAAACACTTTAAGTCCCGGCTATAAATCTTGCTACCGCCCGCATCGGCGTTTGAGTAACGATAATGATATAGGAAATACTGAATATGTTTGATATAGGGATTATTGAATGTGTTCTTCGTTACGGCTTCTCCAAAAACGCAAGTCGCTGGTCGCAGCCCCGCTCCACCTTTCACAGCCGACCGTGAGGTTTGCGGCTCAAATTCTCAAAACTGGCCGAAGCTCGCCCAGATGCAACGTTCTTTGTGATCTTGCTGTCTCAGCGGTATTCCCTGGCCGCTTCCTGCCGCTCATATTTGCGGCAAGGGTTCTGCACGCCCCCTAACCACATGGCTGTCCGGCTTAATATTCTTGAGCGATACTCGATAGAATCTGGGAGTCATCCCGTAAAACGCATTGCGTTTATCCGGGATCTTTGCGGACATTGGGCCACGGCGTCCCGGACGATCCCGGATAGGGTGCGAAGGGCGCCCTATCCGGGATCTTGCCAGATATCGAGCCGCATGCGTTGCAGGACCCCAGACAAAGCCTACGGCTTTTCCGGGGTGACGACAGGGCACTATTCAAGAGGATTTGCTATCGGGCCTGGGTATGGTTGCCGCCGTAGCGGAGACCTTCTTTCGCCTTAAGGCGAGAATGTAGGAATGGTATAGGTGGATGACGGTGCTTTTTCAGCACGGCCGCTCGCGTCCGGGCTGGCGAGGCGGGCAGCTGCAACAGAAAATGAAAGGGACCCCCGCGCGCGGGGGTCCCTCTCTTTAGCTTCTGTCGTTCCAGCCTGTCCGGCTGAAGACTATGGATTTTTAGCCAACGGACTTGTTCCATGGCAGGTTGTGCAGGCGAGCTGCGTGCCAGCCGTCAGGAGTTTTGCTGCACCACCGAAGGTCACGGCATTGCGGTTTTCAGCGACAACCGACAGAACCGTGCCTTCGCCGGTGACGCCGTGGCAGGATCTGCATTCGTTCGCGATAGCCTGGTTCCAGCCGGTACCGCTCGGATCGACCACGTTATGGTGATTGTTGATCCAGTTTATCGTGTTCAGTTGGTCGCCGAGCGTAATCTGGTCGCCGACCGGATGCATGCCGTGCGGTCCGCCCAACGCATCGCCGGCGGGGTTGGCAGTCGTCGGATTCGTCGCGGTGACCGGCCGCAGGTCGTTATGGCAGACATTGCACTCGATGAGCTTGCCAGTGTGGCCCTGATGCTGCGTGCTGTACAGGTTGTCGTTGGCGTTGACGTTGATGAGGCCGGTGCTCTCATTGAGGATCGGGTACTCAGCGTGCGTCGGTCCGTGACAGCCTTCACAGAACACGCCGCCATGGCCGGTGCTGAGCCGCATGAGCTGCGGTACAGTCTGACCGCCGGTGTTCGCCGTGCGCGGCTCGGCGAACCTGCCTTGGGTGGTGGTTATGATCGGCGTCTTCTTCGAGTCGGTTGTAAGATAGGTTTGCAGCAAGCGGATCGTGGTCGGCCCGGATGCATGCGTGGCATTGCCTGTGTTGTTTGCAGCGTCGTTCGAATTCACCACCGCTGCTTCCTGGGCGGTGGAAAGATTGTTGGTGAAGGCGTCGCCCGTGTGGCAGGAGCCGCAAGTCGGTTCATTCAGCCAAGGTACCCGCGGCGTATTGGGATTGGTGTAGAAGTCCGCCGCTATGGTGAACTTGCCGGCACCGGTCCCGTTCGGGCAGTTTGCTGGATGATTATTTGGGTTGCTCACGCATTGCGAGAAGTCGTTGCCGACATTAGGCATGTCGCCGTGGCAGTCCTGGCAGACCAGCCCGGCCCCCGTCATTGGGCCGCGCAAGCACTTCGTGGTTTGGCCGGGGTGACAGTTGTAGCAGCTCTTGTACATGACTGCCTCCGTCCAATCGCCGATCCCGCCTGTTGACGAGTTTGGCGCGCGCGTGCCCTGACCGGCTGTCAACGGCGGATTGGTCGCGCTGATAGGCGCCATTGGATACTGCGCCATCTGCCAGAACGCTAACGTCGGGCTGCCATCGTTCGGAGCCGTGACGGGGACAACGGTACCGTCGGACAAGGTAACATTCGTCACTTGACCGGTGTTGGTACCATGTGTGTGAGTCCCGTGGAACTCGTGAAGCGCGCGGGACATCGATTCGTGACTGAGCTGTGTCAGGCCGACGCTCACGCCGTTTTGCAGCGATGCGTTTACGGGGACTGCATCGGTGCCTTGCGGTCCGATCTGAAGCAGATCGAGCGCCGGGGTGTAATGGCACCTCTGGCAAGCAACGACATTTTTGGCGATGCCCGTGCTGGCATTGTAGCCCTGCCAGAGTGTCGTCTTCAAGTTGTTGTCGTGAAGTTTAAGGATCATGGCGTAGGCGGCCCATTGCTGGCTCGCAACGAGCGGGACCTTGCCATATAGAGGATCGTCGGTGACGGCGCACTGATACGTGCCGCTCTGACAATTGCCGCCCGTCGACGCAGTGAGGCCATAGCCGGATATATGACACCCCTGGCAGTCGGCTTCAGCCGATACAGGCAGGACGACGTCGGTGCTTGCGACAACAGACGCGCCCACCTTGGCCTGGAAGCGCATCAGCGGATAGGGGTTGGTGCGCCCCTGGTCGTCGATGGGAGACATCGGAGTGCCTTCCGCCGCGAACCAGTTTACGCCCATGGCAACGTAGCCGAAGGCGAAGTTATTGAAGAAGGGGAAGTTGGTATACTGGCCGTGACACGTCTGAGTAGTATCTAAGAGGTAGGGTGTCACCACCGCAGCAGACGGACCGTTGTTCAGCGGGTTCAGAAGGACCTTCGCCGCGTCGGGCATTGTGGCTTGACCGATCACCAGCGGACCCGGAGCGTTAACTGGCCGGGGCGTGCCGTTGCTGTTCAGCCGGTATGTCTCGATGTTCGGAACTGGCAAGCCGATATCGGCCGCAGTAGGATCGCCGGGCAGTAACGGCGGCAGGTAAACCAGGGCCGTAGGAACACCCCCTGGGTAGAAGGGTCCGTAGGACTGAACCGCCGTTTGCCAGAAGTCGTTCTTATAGATGAGCTGGCCGTTTTCCGAGATACCCCCATTCAGGAGCGCGGAGGCTACGGTGGGCGAGTAGAACAAAGACGGGTTCAGCGCCGGATCGTTTGGATTAGAGGACGCCGAGTAGATGACGCTGGCACCGGTGCTGGCGTTGAGGATCTGCGGAACGGTGCTTGTTGTTGTTCCGGTTCCCTTTTGCAGCACCTGAATGTGCACGTTGTTGAACGGCGGCAGGATGCTGGCAATGCGGTGATCGAGGTCGCCGCAATGCATGCCGAGGTCGTTCGAGGCCAGGATCTGATAGGATCCATTCTCCGTAAGCGGCGCCACCGAGAGCGTCGCGCTTGTTCCAACCGGCCGCCCTTGGCTGGTTGTGTTGATCGAGGTCTGCGCAAGCGCCTGCCCTGCGGAAAACGCCGCGATGACCACTAGGGATGTTAGACCTATTACTTTACTACACACGACTACCCTCCCACTTTAAAAGTTACCCAGCGCCCTTTTATATTAGTTATTTGCGTGATCAGGGCGAAAACCGCCATACTATTACATTCGTATGGCACAGCTTGTGTGGCGTAAAGCAATCCTACGTGAATCAGTTGTTTTCCCCGGCGGCATGATGTGTTATTGCCACTAATCTGTATATTCGGATATGAGAATATGTGCAACTGTTCTCCGTGCCAAAACTATTCTTTGGGAACCTTTACCTTAAGCGTAGAGCGATCATTGCCGGAAACAGCTGAAGGGGGAGAGAATACCAAACTGAAGCATTCCTGCCACGTTTCTAAATATTGACGGGCTCCGCTCCGCGCGGGGAGCTTTTGTGCTTGGACTTTTCAGCCGCGTATGTATCCTTAATAGTAGCACTTAGAGGGATTCGTGCCACAGGGGGGCTGCGGCACGGGGGTTAGGGGTTGCGAAGCGTTATGGCCCGCAGTTTTCCCCGCGCGAAGTTTGTCTGGGCTTCCCCTTTATCTCAGTGGATTACGTCCCGGTCCGGCGGCTTCTTTATTAACTACTGCCGTTTCAGCCTCCTTGGTTTTCTGTGGCGTCGCAGGGTAGCGTGATGATCTTCAATAGAGCGGCTGTGGTTTTGATGTGCGCCTGCCTTAGCGGCTGTTCCTCCCTAACGGGTAGTGTTTCCGACATGCTCCCTTCGGCTGGCCTAGGCGCTTCCGTGAATCCCGCCGCCAAACTGGCTTCCGCGTCAGCTAGCAGCGACCAGCAATATATTCAGCACGTTATGGATCTGCGCAAGCGCTACCGCGGGTCCACCGATACCGCCGGCTTGGAAGAACTGCGCCGCGCCGAAACGGAAGCCGGCAGCCATTTTCTTACCGTAGGCGACACGTTCGCGCGTGAGGAGCGCTACGAACAAGCCATCGAAAAGTTCGATGCCGGGCTCATGATCCAGCCTCAAAGCGCCGAGTTGCAGACGGCCCGTCAGAGGGCTTCGAGCAAGAAGGAACTGGTGCGGCTTTACTCGGAAGCGCTGCGGGCCAAATCGGTCTCCAACTTCGATTTGGCGGACACCCTGTTGCAGAGGGCTGTCGCGCTCGATCCGCAAAATCCCAACATAAAGAAGGAGCTTGCCGATCTGGAGCGGACGAAAAAAGGCGAGGAGCAGCATTTCGTGCTCGTGGCCTTCCAATCGCCCGTCCCGGTTGCGGTCAATTTCCGGGATGCCAAGCTAAAGGACGTGCTTAAAGTCTTGTGCGATCGGTACGATCTCAACTTTGTCTTCGATAAAAATGTGGACAATCTTGACGTCAGCGTCAGTGCAAGAAACGTCACTTTCGAACAGGCCTTTAACATGGTCCTGCAGTCCAGCAATACGGCCTACAAGGTGCTTGGGCCGAACTCGATCTTCATTTACGAGAACACGCCGGAAAAAAAGAAGCTGCACGCGGACCGCTATTTCAAGACGTTCCACCTTTCGACTTTAAAGGCGGACCGGATGGCGGAAATCCTCAAGGGCTCGATGGAGATCAAGACGCTCGTCGCCAACAACGACCTCGGCACGATCCAGGTCCGCGATACGAGAGAAGCTCTCGATGTGATCGATAAGCTGATTGCCGCCAACGATCGCAAACCCGCCGAAATCATGCTCAATCTGGAAGTTCTCGAAATCGATCGGACCAAGGCCGAGAACCTCGGCGTCGATTGGGGCAGTCAAGCCTCGGTTCAATTTCCGGCCGTGACTTTGCAGAGCCTGTTTGCGCAGGGCGCGAATGCCCTCAATCAAGGGGCCGTTACGCTTCCAACCGTGGCCCTCAATTATCTCAAGACCAATACTAACGCCCGCACGCTTTCCAATCCGCGTATCCGGACCGTCGACGGACAGCCCGCAAAAATCCACGTCGGCGACCGCGTCCCCTTGCAGTCGGCCACCATCCAGCAAGCCACGGGTCAAACTGCCGTGATGTACGAGTATCACGACATCGGTATCAAGATGGATGTCCTGCCCAAATACCACCTCGACGACTCCATCTTCATCGACTTGAACATCGAGGTTAGCTCTCTCGGCCAGAACTTGGGTACAGCGGCGGCGCCCGCTTATGAAATCGGCACCCGCAATGTGCATACGACCATGATCCTGCGAGAGGGTGAGACGGCGATTATCGGCGGCCTGATCTCCGAGGATGAACAGCATAGTGTCAGTGGCGTTCCGGGCTTGAGCGACAGCATAATGAAAGGGCTCTTCTCGAACCCGTCCAGCTCCGCCGATCGTACCGAGATCGTGATCACGGTCACACCCAATCTGGTCCGCCCACAGTCTCTGCCGCGCCGCGGCCATACCGACTTCTACAGCGGCACCGAAGGCAGTTACTCCATCCATCCGGCTTACGACTACCTAAACAAGCCGCCGCGATCCGGCACGCCGCCGAAGTACATCCTCAATCCCGACAACAAAAAGTCCCCAACCCAAACCAGTTCCGCTCAACCCCAGCCGTCTGGCTGGCAGCCCGCCGGCGTGACGTCGAAGTGAGGGGCTTAGCCGGCCTGGCACTGGGTTCCGAAGCGCCCGCGCTGAAGCGGAAGCAGCCGCACGCTTTCGCGCAGGCATAGGATCCATAAAGCTGGCGCATGAGTGTTTCCGGAAAAGTGTGGAGACGTTTACCGATAAGAAACAAGAAAAAACCAAATCGTAGAGCCCGCTTCTGATTCCATCGATAGCGGATAGGCGCTTCTGTAACGGGCCGCCTGTAGTCAATCCCTTTTTTTGCGCCGTTTCTACTGCCGGGGTCATGCTTCTGTACGGGGTCAGCGCTGGGCCGGCACCCGATGGTGTCTGAAGAGGAAGGGGCCAGTCCAATCTAAGTGCGCGCGGTTGCTTTGCTTGTGGCTAAGCACCTGCTGAGCCTATCGCGGCCTGACCCAATCCATCGTCCCGGCAGGGACGCCGCTTCGGGAAGGCTGGTGTCTATCCCGCCCGAAAACCCGCGAATGCTTCTCCTTTTAGGCCGCCGCCGCAGGACCGTGTGCCTTTGCGGTGTCGAAGGTTGTGCCGCCAGCCAGCATACGGTGCAAGATGACCGCAAGCTTTCTGGCAAGCGCAACCTTCGCCTTCTTCAGCCCGGCCCGCTTGGCGACTTTCGCCGCCCAGCTCTTCAGGCCGCCGCCTCGGACCGGTTTGGTCAGAATGATGTGCGCGGCCTCGTAAAGCACCGCGCGCACGCCCTTGTCTCCGATCATGGAGATCCGTCCCGTCACGTCAGTCTCCCCTGACTGATATTTCTTCGGCGCCAGACCAAAATGGGCGCCTACCTTTTTCGATGAGCTGAAACGCCCAGTATCGTCGATGGCCGCGACATAGGTCAGCCCCACGATGGCGCCCACGCCAGGCGCCGTCATCGCCAGCTTAACCCGGCTATCGGACCTCGGCAGCTTGCGCACCTGTTTCTCAAAGCCGTTCAGCTCGCGCAGCAGCACCTCATGTACGGCAAGAAGAGCCTTGGCGATCGCGCTCAGCGCTCAAGTAGCACGCCGTGCGATAGCGCGCCGTGCAAGACCGGGTGATGCTACGTCAGCTCCCCGATCCGGCTAGCGAACAGCCGCGGTGTGGTCCGCCCCACTTTGAGGCCGAAGCCCCGCAAAATGCCCCTGAGGCTCATCGCCACATCGTGAAGCTTGCCCTGCACCAGCTTGCGTGCGGTCAGAAGCGCCCGCGTCTCCTGGGCCGGCACCGATTTGCAATGCACCGGCCGGAACCAGCCCAGCCGCATCAGCTGCGCGATGCCGCGCGCGTCCTTGCGATCCGTCTTCACCGGCATTGCCTTGAAGGCATCGCGCACATGGCGCGTCTCCAGGAGTTCCACGGCAAACCCCGCGTTCCGCGGCATGCTTTCAAGCGTGCTGGCGATGACCGCCTCTACGGTTGCATCGGTAACGGTGCGCACCATACCGCGCTCGATGAACCGCGGCCGCCACTTGCACACCGCCGCAGGAGCGGCGCCAAGCCCGGCGGCCTGTTTATTGGAGGCGCCCGCCGCGCCGATCCACGCTTTGACACCGATTCCGATGCGGTCATGGTTTGGCGCCGGCCTGCAACAATAAGTCTTTAATTTCGGGGTGTTCTGCGCGGGAGGCCGCCATCAGCGCGGTTAACCCATCGCGCGTCTTGGCATTGACGTCGGCCCCTTTGTCGAGCAGAGCCTGCACCGCCTCGCGGTCGCCTCTCTGGGAGGCAACCATGAGTGCCGTCTTGCCATTGTACGCCTTGGCATTGACGTCCGCCCCCGCGGCGAGCAGCGCCTGCACAACCTCGATGTGGCCTCCCTCGGAGGCCGCGAACAGCGGGGTCCAGCCATCGTCGCCCTTGACATTGACGTCGGCCTCCTTGTCGAGCAGAGCCTGCACAACATCGAGGTGGCCTCCCTCGGAGGCCGCGAACAGCGCTGTCGTGCCGTTGGCCTCCTTGGCATTGACACCGGCCCCCTTGGCGAGCAGCGCCTCCACAACCTCGAGGTGGCCTCCCCGGGACGCCGCGAACAGCGCGGTCATGCCGTTGGCCGCCGCGGCATTGACGTTGACCCTCTTGTCGAGCAGAGCCTGCACCTGAGCCGCATCGCCACGAGCCGCCGCAGCAATCAAGTCCTCCGAGGGCCCAGCCACGGCCGCAGCCGTCCAACCGGCCAGCAGCGCTACCAGCCACAACGATACTGCCTGGCGAATTCGAACAATCCCAATTTCCACAACTGGCTTGGTTGACATCGTGACCCCCCATTCTTGTTGAAGTGTACTCTAGGGGAATGAGCGGCTTCGGTAAAGCGCAGGTTTGGCGGTGCAAGGCGCACGCTGCATGACCGGTACGGTTCCTGGGGTAGCGTCGGCATTTTTTAAATGGTAGCAATAGCTTAGAGGCCGGCCATTCGGCCTCGGGCGCGTCGGGTCAGGTCAGGTCATAAGGGTCGATTCCGCCGTGCTGTTGTTGCGCTTATTCGCCTGGCCTGTCCGTTTCATCGATCGATCCGGGACATCGTTTTGCGCTTTTCTGAGAACGGTGGATATCAGAAGACCCGGGCATTGATCCGCTTGCTCCGGCTGGCTTTCGCGGCGCTATGGCCGGTCATTGCACGCATCTATCCGGCTATGGGAAACACGGAACGTAAGCCGTCGATGGTTAAGGCTCGCCAATGTTCCCGGGCTTCTTCGCACTCAAATGTTTTTCAATCTCGGCACAATGATCCACCACTTCTGCGCGGGGTGTCAGGTAGATGAAGTCAAACGGTTTCCCCAAACCAGGAAGTGCCTTCAAGTATTGGGACGGCGAGGTGCGCTCCGGATCGACCTCGATGAATGCAATCGAGACGACGATGGCATCGGGCACTTTCTCATGGATCATATGTGGAACAGCCCATTCGTTTCGTGCATGCCCCGCGCCGGCAATCAACACTGCCCCATCGCCTGCTTTCGCTGATACCATGACCTTTTCTAGGGTAGCATCCAGAGCGCGTTGTACGCGAACCATGGGCTCCACGGCGGCGGGGGGTAAAAGATTGCAATGCCCCTCTTTGATCTCAAGGCCTTCCGCCTCGGCGATTTCCGGTTTCAGGGGCCGGGCAAGGTCGAGCTCTTTCATGGTTTGGGTGTAGATTGGCGACGGCTCCCCCTTGACGAGCGCCATTCGCGCATCTTTGGCGAGACCGCCCGCCAGCAGCGGTAACGCGGCCGAGAGCGCGGTCTCCGCAACCGGTTGATAGATTGCCCAGCTAGGCCAGCCGCGCTCTTCCCAGCGTAATGCCTTGCCGAGCTGGCTGACCTCGCTGAGGCCACCATGGACGTGACGATCAAGCTCTGCTTGCAGGTCGGTAGGGATCATCTCAAACACAACAGCCGGACGGTGGCCCTTTCTCACAAGGGCTTCGATGAGCCGCGCCTGTAAGCGATGATGATCGGGGTAGCTGTGTATCTCGCCAAGCACCACAAAGCGCGCATTTGCCAAAGCGTCCTCAAGCTGGCTCATCGTGACTGCCCGAAAATCCGCTGTCCAAATTGTGCCGGCGAGGGGATGGTCTTGGAAATGTGGTGAAGCCCACTCGCCCTTTCCGGCCGCGTGATCAGCGATTATGGCTAAAACAAGAAAGGCCCAGACCGCCAATCCGGCTTCCCAGATCGATAGGTGCCGCCTGACCCTGCTGCAATTTATGGCTTTGTGATTGAACATCGACCCTCTATGCGTTGGCGTCCCTGTTTGTTCGGCCTCCATTGGCGCCACGAGGAGGACCGCGACAGCCCCTTCATAGCCGCGCTTTTGAAAAGCATCGAGACCCCGGGGCCTCGAAATCGAACTCATGTTCACGAATGTGACGGCGCACGTCTCGGCTGAAACACATGGCAAGCAGCAGCCGGAGCGGCTGTCGCGGCTGCGGACCGAGGTGATGCTGCTGCCGGGCAAGCCGGAGGCCAAGCTGCAACCGCCGCCGAGTAAGGCGGCGCAGCGTTGGGCGGATATCAAGCGGCGGAGGGAGATCGCGGTTTTCGAAGCGTCCCGCAAGCAATACGGACCGGCGAACCCGCTTTACGACACGTTGGCAGCGCAGCGGATAGAGAATATGAAGATCGGCCAGGCGCAAAGAGACCAAGAGGCCATCCAAAGGCACGATGAGGCTTATGCGAGCCAGCCGCCGGTCAATTCCTATGCCGAATTGGCCCCAGACAAGCAGCTGCAAAGAGCGGTGAACGATGCGAAGTTGATGCGCAAGACTTTCGACAAATTGGGGTTCGAAGTTATTCCAGTTGCGGAAAATTTGACGAGGCGAGATTTTATAGAGCACTGGCACTCTTTCCTAAAGAGGATACAACCCGGCGCGATGATTGCCTTCTTCTTCGCCGGCCATGGCGTGTCTGGCGGGCAGCCTTTGGCGTCGAGGTGATCGGAGCTTAACCAACCTTGACACTGGGCTCCTAATCGACCGCGTTAAAACGGAAGCAGCTGCATCCTTTCGAGCAGCCAAAAGAGCCAAAACGCTGGCGCTAGGAACAAAGCAAAGGGCACGGAATACGTCAGCATAACCTCCGTACCGCCCTTTTGGCTTTCGGCAGCCGTGAAAATAAGGGCTATGACGGAAGCGGCCGCGATGGCATAAACGCTTGTGAGAACTGGGAGCCACACACCAGCAGCCGCCATCAACTTCACATCTCCCAAACCCAATCCTTCCCTGTGGCGGAGAATTCGGTAGAGCATCGCTGCAAGGAGCCCAGATAGCCCTGGAACTACACTGCGATACGCAAGGCGGGACATGATGGCGGGAAGGTCCTCTCCCGGCAGCCTTGGGGTTAAAAAGGCGTATAGAACGCCTGCGGCAAACATAATAAGCAGGAAGCGATCGGGCACAATTCTGAACCTCAGATCGGCGCGGGCAATCGCATCGGCACAGTATAGAAAGACAAAGCCAAAGGCAAAGTCTGCAAGCATCGTCTCTTCCTTGGGTAGGCTTCATCGACGGATGCATGACGCCTCGAACCCGGGATTGCATAGCTTGGGCGAAATGTCTATTGTACGTCACTTAGCCGCCCGGGAGACAAAAAATCATGTGCGCTTCTCAGGATCAGGGCAATCGCTTTTTTAAGCCTTTCCGTTCTTTCCCGTTTCGCTCGCCAGAAGCTCCGCGCGGTGCGGAGGTTCCTTGTCGCGGGTCGCCCGGGTATAGTCTCATCGAGCTTCTGATCGTTCTCGCGATAATCGGAATGATTGTCGGGCTGGTCGGCCCGAGAATGCTGGGATACCTCGAAACCAGCAGAGTGAAAAGCGCACGGGTGCAAATCGATAATTTCGGAAAGGCGCTCGACCTGTATCTCCTCGATGCCGGCCGCTATCCCTCCACCGCCGAGGGGCTCGATGCCCTGGTGAACAAGCCCGGCGGTGCAACGAGTTGGGCCGGTCCCTATCTCAAAAGCGATAAAGTTCCCCCGGATCCTTGGGGCAACCGCTACAATTACCGCGCTCCCGGGGAGCACGGTAAGTACGATCTCTACTCATATGGCGCCGACGGGCGCGACGGCGGCACAGGCAATGACGCCGATATAACGAGCTGGGACACGTCGCCGTCAACGGCTTCGAGCGAACAGAAATAAGCCGTGCCGGTATTTTCGTATCACGCGCTGACCCTGACAGGCGAGAATGCACAAGGTGTGGAGGCTGCCGACTCCATTGAGCAGCTCCGCGAGATTCTTGCTTCACGCGATCTGATTCTGAAAACCGGCCGCATCAGCAGCGGCGGTACATCTTTTGGAAGGCCGCCTCTCAAGCACATCGCCAATTTCAATCGCGAGCTGACCGTTCTTCTTCGAGCCGGGATATCGATCTCTGAATCGCTCGAACTGCTTTGCGTCCGGCCTGGCCAGCCTAAGCTTGAGAAGGCGCTGCAACTCGTTGCAAGCGAGGTCAAGCGTGGCAGCTCTCTCTCCGATGCCATGACCAAAGTGCGGGGCGTGTTTGATTCTCCCTATCTCGCCTTGGTTGCGACAGGCGAGGAGGCTGGCGCCCTGCCAATTTGTTTGGAGCGCTATCAGGACTATGTGGACCTCAGGCAGCGGGTCCAGTTGCAAGTCTCAAAAGCAATGGTTTATCCCATTGCTTTGGTTGTCATTCTATCGGCCGTTCTCGCGTTTCTTTTCGTGGCTGTCATCCCAAATTTTGCAGAAATGTACCGGGAGCTGGGAAGTCAACTTCCAGCGCCCACCCGCGTTCTTATCGGCGTCGAGCGCAACTTGCCTTTCATCGCTGGGGGGCTCGCAGTAACGGTAACTGGTCTTTGGCTTCTCGACCGGCTTTGGACATCGACTCCCGAAGGTGGCATCGCGCGGGACAAAATGCTTCTTGCGATTCCTGTCTTGGGATATTTCCGCAGGGCTTCCGCCGCCGCAGCGTGCGCGCGGATGCTTTCTATCTTGATTTTATCGGGAGCCACTGTTACCAGGGCCCTGACGGTGGCCACGAAAAGCGTCCGGGATCGCTACTTCGCTCAGGTTCTCGCCGAAGCCAACCGGTCGATACAGGAGGGAAACGCGCTGTCGAAAGTGCTGGTTGAGGGCGGCCTTTTCAGACCCATGGCTCTCAAAATGATCGCGGCCGGAGAAGCCAGCGGAAGCCTCGACAAGATGCTCGATGCCGTCGCGTCCCAGCAGGACGAAGAGCTTGCCAACGCCCTCACGCGGCTGACTAGCTTGATGGAGCCTGCTGTGCTTATCGTGGCGGGTTTCCTGGTCGGCAGCGTCGTCGTGGCGATGTACCTTCCAATTTTCACGCTCACGGAGCTCATCAAGTGATCCCGCAACTGGCTGAGAGATTCGGCCTAACATTCGATGACCTTTCGGGGGTGAAAATCCCGCAGGATGCACTAGAGCGGCTGACGCCGGCAGATGCCAGGCGCCTTGGCGTCGCGCCACTTCGGGTAGAGGGGAATTTGCTCTACGTCGCGACCAGCCGTCCCGCCGACCTCGAGCTTGAGCAAAAACTCACGCTGCTTTGCCGGAGCGAGATTGTGTTCGTGGTCAGCCCTCCGGAGGCGATAGAGGAGATTCTGAAAAAGTGCGGCGATGGCCAGAAGGTGCTGGACGAGGTGAGAGCCGAGTTCGGCCTGGCTCTCGTGCGCGAGACTGAGCAAGGGCGGAGCGAAGCTATCGATCTTGAGACCTTTGGGGGAGACGCAGCCCCAATCGTGAGGCTGGTCAACGAGACGATCCGGGCCGCGTTGCAAAAGCAGGCAAGCGACATTCACATCCATTCCGACGCGGCTGGCGTATCTGTCGACTTTCGCATCGACGGCGTGCTTACGCGTGCGCTCGGCCCCTTCGATCCCTCCTACCAGCCGACCATCGTCTCCCGCATCAAGGTCATGGCCGATCTCGACATCGCCGAACACCGCATTCCGCAGGACGGGCGCTTCCGGTTGAGAGGGAGCCGGGGTGACATCGATTTCCGCATTTCCGTTTTGCCGGGCGTTCACGGCGAGGACATCGTCATTCGCGTTCTCGACAAGGCGCACCTCATGGAGAAGCGCAAGTCGCTGTCTCTTGAAGCACTGGGTTATGAGGAAAAGGATCGCGCGACGCTCGCCCGCATAACCCGTTCCCCGGCAGGCATGCTGCTGGTGACAGGGCCCACCGGATCGGGCAAGACCACCACCCTCTATGCTTGTCTTTCCGAGTTCAGCACAAGCGAAGAGAAGGTTATCACCATCGAGGACCCGGTCGAATACGAGCTGCCGGGTATCCTGCAAATTCCTGTGGCAGAAAAGAAGGGCCTCACCTTCGCGCGCGGCTTGCGTTCCATTTTGCGTCATGACCCGGACAAGATCATGGTCGGCGAGATCCGCGACCGGGAGACAGCCACAATTGCGGTGCAGGCGGCACTCACGGGCCACCTTGTCTTCACCACGGTTCACGCCAACAACGTATTCGACGTCATCTCCCGCTTCACGCATTTGGAGATCGACCTGCATGAGCTGGTCGCGGCCTTGAACTGTGTCGTTGCTCAGCGGCTTTTGCGGCGCCTGTGCACCGTTTGCGCTCGCCCACGTAAATACACGCCGCATGAGCTTGCTTCCTTCGGTTTCGAAGATGGTTCGCTCGCCGCGGAGACATGGCGCCACGCGCCTGGATGCGAGTCGTGTTTCGGTGCCGGCTATGCGGGCAGGACCGTTGCCGCCGAAGTCCTGATACTCACGCCAGAAATCAAACAGATGATCGTTGAGCGGCGTTCATCGGAGGAAATGCGCGCGGCAGCTCTGCAAAATGGCTTGCGGGAAATGCGGGAAGCTGCGCTAGCCAAAGCGAGGCAAGGCATAACCTCCCTTCCCGAGGTCATAAGAGTCACTTGAGCATGGCAAGGTACCGGGCCACCTGTTTCTTACGTATCGGCGACGGACGAGTCGAAGGGCTGTGGCAGGCCCCGCGATGGGCCGGAGGCAGGAGGATGGAGGCGGCCGCCGAGTTCAGTTCTGGCGAACCCAGTGAAAACGAACTCTCGCTCAGCAGCGCGATATCGGCCGTGCTTGGGGAAATAATGCCGGCTCGTACACTCGCGTCGCCCTTCGTTCGCGTCAGCCTTGGCGCATCCCATGTCATGGCAGCTATCCTAACCTTTGCTGCGCTGCCCAAGACAGCAACAGACCGATCCCTTGTGATCACTCAGCGATTCTGCCGCGAGCATCGCTTCGAGCCAGGCTCGATTGCCGTCGTGTCCAGCCATCCCGGAAACTCGAAAGCTGGCGCAAGCAATGTTCTTTGTTTCGCCGCGGAGCAAATGTTACTCACCGGGATCGTGAAGGCGCTATCGGAAATGGGCCTTCATCCAGACATCATCGCGCCTGACTATCTGCTTAGCTTCGCCGGTGCCAATAGCCGGGAGATCGAAACGCCCGGGATCGCGGTATTGCGAGAGGGCGGCCGGAAGACAATTCTCGTCTGGGACAAGCAAGGAGTGATCGTGCATATCGCCGTAGTTCAACAGGCTGGCGGCGATGATGAGGAAGCCAAGTGGCGATTGACAGCCAAGCTCCGGCGTTACGCCCAAGTCGTGGCCACCCAGGATGCACCCGTCGCCGTCTATGCGGACGACAGTTTCGAGGACGATATCGCACCCGGTTCCGTACAACCGGCCTTAGGACTGAAGCTCTTGCCCTGGCCGGCCGCCGGGCGCTCACCGGATCGAATCCAGACGGCGCCAAAGCTATGAGCGGCCCGATTCAACTTCCCGAACCAAACTTTGGGCGCGATCTGCGCCGCCTGTCGCTGACACTCGCGATTGTCATCGCGGGGCTTTCCGCCATGGCACTCATCGGAACAGCATTGCTCCTGAACGATAGCACATCGCAAATTGAGAGCCGGGAACTGACCCTCAAACAAATCGCCGCCAATAATGTTCAGCTCGAAAAGCTCCGCTCCCAGCATACGAGTGAGCCAAGCGCCAGCGCGATCGCTGCGCTGCGTCAGCGTATCGCTGCGCTCAATGCGCTCGACTTTGGCGCCGCCCCTTCTGTCACTCGCGTCCTAGCGGTGCTTGAGCAACTCACGCCACCAGCCGTTGCGCTTCAAAATCTGGATTACGATCGGGGTAGGATCGCCCTTGAGCTTGTTGCCGTTTCGGAATCGAGCGACGCGCTGACCGTCTTCTTCGATATCGCCAGCCGGAGCGGCTTCTTTAAATCCGTGCGCCTCATAGACAAAAAACAAGCCGGCGCCACTGCGGGCTCGGCGCCGCTCTATCAGGTCCGTCTCTCTATTCGTCCAGCCGGGGAGCAGCCCCGCTCATGACAGCTGGAACGGCCGTTTTTGCGCATATTGTAAAGCACCCAGCGGTGATCGCGGCTCTTGCTATCTTAGCGCTCTCGCTGACGGCGCTGGGCGCAGTCGCAGCTTTCGTTTGGCATCCGGCACATATCGAGGCTGCGGATGCCGCCGCGAAACTGGAACGCCTGAGAGCCGAAATCAGAGAGCTGAGATACCGCGCTAAGCTCGCGCAAAATTACACTTTGCGTATCGGCCAAGCGAAGGCGCTGGAAAACAAACTGCTCAAGGGCAAGTCGGAACCGGCATTTGTCCACGACATCGAGGCGCTCGCAACCACGAGCGGCGCTAAGGTGGAGCAGGTTTCATCGCGGAGCGAAGAAAAGAGCGGTGCAATCAGCACGGCCTTTTTCGAGCTTATTCTGAAAGGCCGTTATGTGAATATCCGGCAGTTCATCGCTGGACTTCCGGAATTGAAGGAATTTATCTCCATCGAGCGTGTATCGTTTGAGCGCGATGCGGAGGCGATTAGGGCTTACCTAGTCCTGAAAAGGCGTAGCGAGGCCGAGTGATTATCGCGGCCCGCTATTGAACGAGCCCTAATAGGGACTCGAACCAGTGTTTGGGCTGGAGCCCACGGGCTGCGAGGCGGCGCCACCCTTTTGAGAAGCCGGGACTGCAGGGGGAAGAGCGCTAAATTTCCAGTCAGCATAAGTCTTCGCGTCCTCGAAGCTATCGAGATCCTTATCAAAATCCACTTTGCGGAACGGTGTCTCCCGGCTTGCGCTCGCAACCCCGGTAATCAAGCCGCCTGAAGTGCGTATGGGGATGAATTCGCCTCCTGTCATGGGATCCTTGTAAAGCTGCCTGATATAGCGGCGCCGCTCACCTCCGTCGCCGATAAGCTCTTTCAAGTCGCGCGGGTATCGTTTATTGCGAGCAAAGAAGTCTTTTATACCCCGTATATAGGTTTTCCCTCGAAAGAGGAGTTCGTCCTCTTTGTCGCGCCTGAGCCGGTAGCCTCCCGAAAACTCAAGACGCATGGCAGCAAAGGCGACTGCCGCCAAGATGACCAGCATAAGGGGAAATATAAATCCCCGGGATCCCGCCGGTTTCGACCTGCTCATCACCAATCAGCGTAAGGGATGCCGTTGGCTCCACGCTCGGCTGAAAGGGAGTGCACGTCGGAAATGCCGCCGTCCTTGTCGAGCACTGTCTTCCACTCGGCCCTGTTACCGTTGACCGGATCGGCAGGAATCGTCCGCAGATAGCCCTTCTCGGCAAGGGCCTGCAGCGAGGGTGGGAAGACGCCTTTGTCGCCGTAGTAGTCGTCGATCAGCTTCCTCATGACCTTGAGATCTTGCTGCAGCGTAGCTTCGCGCGCCCGTGTGAGTGCGGACATTATCAAGGGCGCAACAATCGAGGCCAGGATGCCGATAATCGCCAGCACAATGACCATTTCAATTAGCGTAAAGCCGTGGCTTCCGCGCCTAACGGAGCGTCTGTTCCGCATGCCCGTCTTGCCGAATCTACCAATCGGCATAGCGCGTCCCATCGAGTGCGATCTCAGGAGTTGCGGCATGAACGTCGTAGATCTCCATTTTCTTATCCTTCTCATCCTTCTGGGCCTCGGCAAGCGTGGTGCCATAGGAAGAGGTGGCAATCGCTGTTTCTTCGCTCTGATAGTTCACAAATGTCCACTGAGCTTCGAAAGGAGTACCGGGTGGCGCAAAGGGGTTGACCGGCAAGGCCCGCATATATCGCGTCCGACTATTTTTCTTCTTCCCTTTTTCATCCGCACCCGCCGGTCTTGTCCCTGGTATCGCCTGTACCGCTGGACTCTCGACACCCTCGACAAGGTCTTTCAGCGAGGATGGGTATCCCGACCCTTTGTCTCCGCTAGCAGAACCGGACTTCTTTGAGCTGCGCTTCGACGACATATCTTCATGATACTGGTCGATCGCATTCCTTACCGTCCGCAGGGTTTCGCGTAACTGAATCTCCTTCTCCCTCCTGATGCTCTTCCGCGCATAAGGCGCAGCCATGGCGGCGAGAAGCGAAAGAATGGCGAGGACAACAATCATCTCCATGAGGGAGGAGCCGGTTGAGCCGCGTAAGCTGGCCGGCTTCATTGCCCTGACATACCGTGAGGAGTCCAAGGTTCGGCCAGAAATTGAAGACACTCGCGAAATGCTCCCTCTTCTTCGGCTCTTGGTTTCGAAGAAACGATGCAAGATGGGGGAACAGTAGCCTGCGGCGTATGGTTAGTCTAGCGCACATCGCCAAGCCCACGAGCCGGAATCGACAGGATTCCCGAGACGGTTAGGCGCCCTCATCGACGATCTCACAATATAGGGCGCACGTCCAAGTTATAGCTGGTCCATTAATTACCAAACCCACGTCTAACGCGTTTCCAGAGGATACTTCGCGCAAACGCTTAAGCCCCGTTGAATGCGGTGGCGTAACAAGCCCGGTCAGGGCCTCGTGCCTTCAAGTGAATGAAATTGACTGGCCTCACATCGGTGATGGCAAAAACGGGGTCTTCTGGCAAGCAACGCGCGGCTTTGACGGCTTGACGGAGGCGTGTTTAGGGCCGCGTCCGCGTCCCGCTCCACGGCGCAGCCAAGGTGACGGAGCTGTGCAGAAAGCCCGCGAGGACGATTTTCCCGGGACCGCTGCCGAAAGCGACCTGCAGATCTCGATTGAAGCAGACGTTGAGGGCCTAATCGCTGCGGGAACCGCCCGGTGGCGTCAGCAGCGACTGCAGCTCTTTTTGCTCTTCGGGCGTGAGGGGCGGCGCGGCCTTGGCCGTTTCCGGCTGGCGGCGGACGATGCGCGCGGCGAGGGCAAACCCGCCGGCAAGGAGGA
>JBKQIH010000118.1:0-17644 GCA_052148445.1 Rhodomicrobium sp. | reverse complement strand
ATTGGCGGGGGTGAGAATGCCAGCACTTTTTGCAGCAGGTGCGGCAATCCTGGATTGCGTTTACGTTTTGGACGAGCTGCCGGTCATCGCTCAGAAATACCGGGCGAAAAGTCTAAACCTTCAGGGCGGCGGCATGGCGGCGACCGCCGCGGTGACCGCCCGGCGGCTGGGTCTTGACGTTGTGTTGGCCGCCCGCGTGGGCGACGATGCTTTCGGCGCCGCCGTTATCGACGAACTCGTAATGGAGGGCGTGGATTGCCGGTTTGTCCGGCGCTGGCCCGGACGGCATTCCGCCGTGTCGGCTGTCATGGTCGATCGCTCCGGCGGCCGGATGCTGGTGAACTATAAAGATCCCAATATGGAGGCCGCGACGGATTGGCTTCCCCAAAGCCTGCCCGCTCATTTCGGCGCTGTGCTGGGAGATAGCCATTGGGAAGCGGGGACGGCGCATATTTTCCGGATCGCCCGCGCTGCTGGCAAGCCCGCTATCCTCGACGCCGACCGCAAAATGACTTCGCCGGAAATCCTCAAGAATGCGACGCATATTGGATTTTCCGCCCGTGCCTTGCGCGAATATTCCGGCATCGAAAGCTTGGCCGAAGCCTTGGCCGGGTTTCAAACCCAGGTGGATGGCTGGCTCGCGGTGACGGACGGAGAAAACGGCGCCTGGTTCGTCGAAGATGGCGGCATCGCCCATGAGCCGGCGTTCAAGGTGGATGCCCTCGATACGAACGGAGCCGGCGACGTTTGGCACGGCGCGCTTGCGGTTGCGGTGCTCGATGGGATGGAGCCGCGAAAGGCGGTGCGCTTTGCCAATGCCGCCGCTTCGATCAAATGCTCGCGCCCCGGCGGCCGCGCGGGCATCCCGGCCCGGAGCGAGGTTGAAGCGCTTACCGCGAATGGGGCGCCTTAATAAGTTCTTCACGCAGCTATGAAAACGCAAACCGTCATCGCGAGGCGGCTCTTGCCGCCGTGGCGATCCAGGGCAACATCGGCGGCCTTGCCCCTGGATTGCTTCGGGGATTTTACCTCCGGCCCACGAGCCGGGTTTTGTGCTCGCCGTACTAGATTCTTTTGTATTCCGTTCCGAGCAGCTTCGCTGCCTTCGCCGCTTCGCGCTGCTTCTTGAATCTAGCCTCTGCCCTCGACGCTCGAATTTCGGCAAAGACGAAAAAGGCTAACCAAACAAACAGCAGCGGCAACAATATTGCCCAAAACATGGCGTCTCCTCTTTTGTTATTTTCTCTATGGTGCCTGATTTCCCTTACGCCGCCATTACGGCTTTGGTCTGATAGGTTGCGCTCCGGCTTGCCTCCAAAAGCTCCACGGTTTCCATGGCGCGCCTAATCGCGGGCGGGCTTTTGCCTATATAGTGCTCGCGGCAACGCTCGCCGATTTTACAGCATCGCTATCGTCACGCAAAGCCATTTCTAAAAAATCGGAACACGGGAACCGTATTGTTCTAATACTGAGCAAACGCCTGGAAGTTGGTATTTTTTTTCAAATTTGTCCCCTTTGCCCTTGCCGGAAGGGGGCAGTCTGAATTATTTTTAGGACATCCGGGGCCGCACTGGCCTGGTGGAGAGCCCCAAGGAGCAGCCCGCATGGAAAAGATCGTCTTCCTCACTCCCAACTTCGCAGTGACCGGCCAGCTCGAGGCGAAGGACTTCGCCGAAGCCGCGCGGCTCGGTTTCAAGCTCATCGTCAATAACCGCCCGGACGGCGAGGAAGAGAACCAGCTCGCAAACCACGCCGCCGCGGCCCATGCCCAGAGCTCCGGCCTTGGTTACCACTTCAATCCCGCGGGCAAGCTCGATCTGTTCTCCGATCGCGTCGTGGACGCCGCAGGGGCGGCCTTCGCCGCCGCCGATGGACCGGTGCTCGCCTATTGCAAGTCAGGCATGCGCTGCGCCATTATCTGGGCGGCCGTTAGTGCCCGCAGTTTGCCGGTGGACGACGTGCTGGCCGCCCTTGCGAACGCTGGCTTCGACTTCGATTTTCTGCGCGACGATCTGGCGGAGCAGGCTCTTACCGGTGCGCCGGCGGTGCTGCAGGCAGCCGCTTGAGCTAAACGGTTTTGAACACCGCCGGCCGATTGCTCCCAGTGGCACCCGCCGGTGCATTCGTGATATATTTTATCGATGGCACGCGACGAAGCCATTTGCCGGTTGAAAGAGCACGAAGCTGAGCTGCGAGAGCTTGGTGTCGAGCGGCTTTATTTGTTCGGTTCTACGGCGCGCGATGCCGCGAGCCCCGGTTCTGACGCCGATCTGTTCTTCGATTATCGAAAAGGCGAACTCGGCCTATTCGGACTGATGGAGGTGAAGGAGCGAGCCGCCGCCATTCTTGGCTGCCACGCCGACATCATGACCCGCGACAGCCTTCACCGCGCCTTGCGCCCGCGTATCGAAGAATCCGCCGTGCTCGTGTTTTGATGTCAGATCGCCCGCCGATTCCACGCTTGACTGATATTATCGAAGCGAAAAGGTGCGCGGCTTGCTCCGCGATGTTTCGCTAGAAAGCCTTGAGGCCGATTGGCAGAAGCAATAGTTGGTAGAGCG
Organism: Rhodomicrobium sp.; assembly: GCA_052148445.1. Lineage (GTDB taxonomy): Bacteria > Pseudomonadota > Alphaproteobacteria > Rhizobiales > Rhodomicrobiaceae > Rhodomicrobium. Next base: position 15,083 of record JBKQIH010000118.1, on the reverse strand, counting down.
CGGCATTGAGATCATCTCCGAAGCAAGCCGCCGCCTGCCCGATGACTTGAAAAAGCGTCACGCTGGCATTCCCCGGTCGAAGGTCGCTGGGATCGGCAACGTCCTGAGGCACAATTACGAGCATGTCTCTGCCGCGATTCTTTGGACCCTCGTCCGTACAGAGTTGCCCATGCTTGAGCATATCTGCCGCGATGAGTTGGCAGCTGAGTTGGCGAAAGACCCACCCGAAACTTAAGAGCGGGCGCGGCTACGCCGCCTTCAACAGCCGCGCGGCCTCCACGGCAAAATACGTCAAAATACCCGAAGCGCCGGCGCGGCGGAACGCGAGCAGGCTTTCCAGCACGCAGCGCTCGCGCGACAGCCAGCCGTTCTGGAACGCCGCCGTCAGCATCGCGTATTCGCCCGACACCTGATAAACGAAAGTCGGCACACGGAACGTCTCATGCACGCGCCGCACGATGTCGAGATAGGGCATGCCGGGCTTGACCATCACATAATCGGCGCCCTCGGCCAGATCGAGCGCAACCTCGCGCAGCGCCTCGTCGGAATTCGCCGGGTCCATCTGATAGGTGCGCTTGTCGCCCTTGAGCGTGCCCGACGAGCCGACCGCGTCGCGGAACGGGCCGTAAAACGCGGACGCATATTTGGCGGCGTAGGACATGATAAGCGTGTTCTTCAGCCCGCGCTCTTCCAGCGCCTGCCGGATCGCGCCGACGCGCCCGTCCATCATGTCGGACGGCGCGAGCACGTCGCATCCCGCCTCGGCTTGCACGAGGGCCTGGCGCACAAGCGCTTCGAGGCTTTCGTCATTGGCGATCTCGCCGCCGATCATGAGCCCGTCATGGCCGTGGCTGGTGTACGGATCGAGCGCCACATCGCAAATCACGCCCATCTCCGGCACGCGCGACTTGATGGCGCGGACCGCGCGGCAGACGAGGTTTTCGGGGTTGAAGGCCTCGGTTGCGGCTTCGTCGCGCAGCTTCGGCTGGGTGTAGGGGAACAGCGCAATCGCTGGAATTCCGAGCCCGGCGGCTTCCTCGGCCGCGGCTGCGGCGAGATCGATAGAGAGCCGCTCGACACCCGGCATCGAGGCGATGGCCTGACGCTTATTTTTCCCGTCCGCGACGAAAATCGGCCAAATCAAATTTGCCGGGCTCAGCGAGGTCTCCGCCACGAGCGCGCGCGACCATGCGGCTTGCCTCGGCCGCCTCAGCCGCGTGGCCGGATAGCCTTGCGCGAGCGATTTGGGAAGCGGGGCCTGGTTTGCGAGAAACGCGGAAAAATTTGCCGGTGCTGTCACTTTGTTCTCCCGAAAGTGCCTGTGTTTACGCCGGAAATGCGCTTGACACAAGAGGCGCTGGGCGCTAGAACAAATACAGAACATCGGCAAGGGCGCCGCAATTCCCTTAAGCCGGTGCGAGCAAGCAGGCGAGTCAATTAATCCGGTTTGGTAAAGAGTTCCGGTCATCGCGGTCCCCACGCCCCCGAGGGATTTGCGGAAAGCCCCAATGGCTCGCTTGCTTGCTTTTTTTGTGCGCGTGCCTCAGATGGTGGGGTATGGCGAAAATCGATGTCGCGGGCGCGGGGATCGCCGGCCTCTGGCAAGCTTTCCTTTTGCAGCGCCGCGGGCATGACGTGACTTTATGGGACGGCGCGGGCATTCCGGGCGGCCGCTCCGCCAGTCAATTGGCGGGCGCGATGCTAGCCCCTTATTGCACCGGCGAACCGGGGCATGAGCTTGCGCGCGCGCTTGGAATCGAGGCGCTGCCCCTATGGGTGGAGCATTATCCCGCCACCGTCATGGGAGGCACAATCGTCGTGGCCTCCGCCCGCGACCGGGCCGGTTTCGAGCGTTTCACCAAAGAAACGAGCGGTTACCGGCGGTTGGATGCGCAAGAGATTGCCAGCCTTGAGCCCGCGCTTGAGGGGCGCTTCCGGGACGCGCTGTTTTTTGCCGGAGAAGCTCACGTGGAACCCCAGCAGGCCATGGAATTTCTTAGCGCCAGAGCGCGCCGGCTCGGCGTACAATGCCACGCCTCTCCTTTCGAAGGGCAGGCAGACGGCTGGGTCGTCGATTGCCGCGGGCTTGGCGCGCGCGAAGATTTAAAGTCCCTGCACGGCGTGCGCGGCGAGCGAATCGTGCTCGAATCGCAGGAGGTGCGGCTCAGCCGGCCGGTCCGGTTCCTCCATCCGCGCATTCCATTTTATATTGTGCCGTGGGCCCAAAACCGCTTCACGATCGGTGCAACCATTATCGAGAGCGAGGATGACGGCCCGGCCAGCTTGCGCTCCGCCACGGAGCTTCTATCCTGCGCCTATGCGCTGATCCCGGAACTCGGCGAGGCGCGAATCGCCGGCATCGCCGCGGGAGTCCGCCCGGCCTTTCCGGACAACGCACCGAAAATCGTCGTCCGGGGCCGCCGCATCTTCGTGAACGGCCTTTACCGGAATGGATTTCTAACCGCACCCATATTGGCGGAAGCCACTGCCGATTATATAGAGGCAGGTACAATGCGCGAGGGAGTTGTCTTTGAAGATCACGGTGAATGGTGAGTCCCGCATCACAAAAGCGCGCACCCTTGCCGGGCTGTGCAGCGAGCTTGGGCTTTCAGAGGCCAAAGTCGCGACGGCGCGCAATGGCGAGTTCGTGCCGGCCAAGCTGCGCGACGGGGCCCGCCTTGCGGAAGGCGATGCCATCGAGATTCTGTCCCCGCGTCAGGGAGGGTAAGGCATGAGTGCGCATCCTCTCACCAACGGCGACGCGGGCGATTCGCTCACGCTTTACGGCGAGGCTTTGCATTCGCGGCTTTTGCTCGGCACGGCGCTTTACCCCTCGCCCGACATCCTGCGCCGAGCCGCCGAAGCGGCCAACCCCGCCGTCCTGACCGTGTCCTTGCGCCGCGAGAGCGGCCCTGGCGCCAGCTCCGGCCAGCGCTTTTGGGAGCTTGTCAAAGGCCTCGGCACGCGCATTCTGCCGAACACGGCCGGCTGCCACACGGCCCGCGAAGCGATCACGACGGCGCACATGGCGCGCGAACTGTTCGAGACGGACTGGGTGAAGCTTGAGGTCATCGCCAATGACGACACGCTGCAGCCCGATGTGTTTGGCCTTGCCGAAGCGGCGGCATCGCTCAGCCGCGACGGCTTCAAGGTCTTCCCTTATTGCACCGAGGATTTGAGCGTGGCCGAGCGGCTTTTGAGCGCCGGGTGCCAGGTTCTAATGCCCTGGGCCGCGCCCATCGGCTCGGCGCGCGGCCTGATGAACCCCTATGCGCTTCGCTCCTTGCGCGCCTATTTCCCCGATACGCCGCTGATCGTCGACGCTGGCATCGGCGCCCCCTCGCACGCCGCACAAGCGATGGAGCTGGGCTACGATGGCGTGCTGCTCAACACGGCGGTTGCCAAGGCCGCCGACCCCGTCGCCATGGCCGCGGCGTTCGCCAAAGCCATCGAGGCCGGCCGGTTGGCGTACCGCGCCGGGCTCATGCCGCCCCGCGACATGGCAAGCCCATCGACGCCGGTCGCCGGCCTCGCCTTCCGGGATTAAGCGGCCATGATTGCCAGATTCTACCCAATCGTTCCGGATGCGGCCTTTGTGGAGCTGCTTGCGCGCGTTGGCGTGAAGCTGATCCAGCTGCGCATCAAGGACGCGCCGGAGGCCTCCATCCGAGGCGAGATAGACCGCGCGCTGCGGGCCTGCCGCGAGCACGGCTGCGAGCTTGTCGTCAACGACTATTGGCGCGATGCCATCGACTGCGGCGCGAGCTTCGTCCATCTCGGCCAAGGCGATCTCGAAACGGCGGACATCGCCGCGATCCGGGGCGCCGGGATCAAACTCGGCCTCTCGACCCATAGCCATGAGGAACTGGACCGCGCCCTTCGCGAGGATCCCGCTTACGTCGCACTCGGCCCGATTTACGAAACCAAGCTCAAAATCATGCCGTGGGCGCCGCAGGGGCTTGCGCGCATCGGCGAATGGAAGGCGCTCGCCAAACGCCCGCTCGTCGCCATCGGCGGCATAACGCTGGAACGCGCGCCGGCCGTCTTCGAAGCGGGCGCGGACAGCATCGCGGTTGTGACCGACGTCGTGGCGCACGCAGATCCCGAGGGCCGCGCCCGCGATTGGCTGAACCTGTTCGCGGTAAACTAAGCGGATTGTTTCCGCTCCGCCGGTGGCGGTGCCCATAGGTCCGCGTAGTTCGGAAACCGTTTCAAGGTCTTGTCCCGGCTAACCGGTTCGAGCCAAGGCAAGATCCGTTTCAACACGGCGTTTATGACCGGCGAGGTGTGACGGACATAAAGGTCGAGCGGCTCCAGCACGTGACCCATCTGCGCCTTGGGCGCGTAGCCGAGTGCGCTGCTCACAATCGAGCGGTAATTATGCGCGATGGCCCATGCGATCATGTCCCGCATCACATAGAAGTAAAGATGAATCTGGAGGGCAATCCGGTAATCGAGCCCAAGATATTCGCCGTAAAGCGTATCGCCCTCGGTGAGGCAGAGCGAAAACGCAATCGGCCGCCCTTCTTGCCGCCATATGAAAAACTTTGCTTTGTCCGGCATCCGGCGGCCAATTTCTAGAAAGAATTCCTTAGTCAGCATTTCGAACCGCATCTGTGCGCGGCTGAACACTTGAAGGTAAAGCGGATAGAGTTCATCGGCGATGGCGGAAATATCGGATACAACTTCCATCTCGATGGGGCCGGATCGCTCAGCGGCGCGCAATTTGCGCAGGAGATCCCTGCGATTTTTGCCGCTCATCGCCTTAGCCATATAATCGTCGAAGCTCGTATAGGCCGAAACGGAAAGGCGCGTCATCGGCATGCTCGCGATGCGTGTAAAGCCGGCGTCCTCGAAACAGGCAAGTGCATTGCGATACTCGGCCGGAAACTCCTTCAAGACGGCAAGGGAAGCGTGCTGCTCGCGGGCGAGCCGGACGAGATTGGCCGCGAGCGCTCGCGCGTGGCGCCGTTGCGCCGCGGCGGAGTTGGATTGGAGATGGCCTTCGCCGGCGGCGCATCCCACCATCAGCGTGCGCACGATCAAAAAGCGAGGCAAGTAGCGCCGGACTTTCGCCGAAAGCGCCTGCCAGCGCGGCCCAGCCCCCGCAAGCAGGTCTTGTTCGAGAAGAAAGAAAGGTTGCAAAGCGCTAATGCGGCCGTTTGCGTCTTCGATGAGTAAGTAGCGATAGATAAATTCCGGACAGATCGTATCCGCGACGATCTCATAATAGCGCCTGTCTTTGCGCCGCGATTGAAAAGCGTTTTGCCAGAGGCCGAGCTTTGAGACTTCGGCGCGGGTTGCTACCGTGACATTCGGTCCCGAATGCCGATACTCGCGAAACGCGATCCCCGAGGGAATCGCCAGTTTGTTTGTGATACCCATAACCGGCGGTCGTTTGCTACTATCGAAAAAAACAAGCCGGGTGTTTGGCAAATGTTCCCCAGCCCGCGCAATCGCGGCGCCGCAAATGCGTTGTTATATCAAAGGAGATTAACGGCGATCCGCGTATTGTCACTTCGCGGGGCCGGGCGCCGCGGACCGGTCAGGACTTTTGGCGCTCGGTATTCCCGCTAAAAATGCGCGATGAGTGCCTTGAGGGCTTCGAGCCCAAGCAAAACCGCTGCTGCGATATAAAGCGCGCCGAGAAACCCCAGCGCGATGCCGATTGCCGCCGCCTTACCGTCTTTCTCGATGAGGCCGGCCGACATGAATGAGATGCCGAGCGCGGGCAGGGCATTGCCGAAGGGGACCGGCGTCATCAGGAAGGCGGCGATGATCGCGATGTAGAGGGCGAGCATTCGCTCCGCGCTGCCCGAAACGAGCCACGTCCAGCGCGGGCGCACACGCTTTTCCAGCCAGATGAGAAAATTTACCGAGCGCGCCGCGATTCTTTCGAAGAGCGCCGCCGGAAGCGTGCGCCGCTGCAAAAAGCCAGGGAGCCACACCGCGTCCCGGCCGGCGCCAAGCTGGAGCGCGAACAAAAGCACCGGCGCGCCGAGGAGGAAGGAAATCCCGGGTATCACGGCATTCGGCAGCGCGAAGAGGATCATGAATATGCCGAAGCCGCGATCCTCAAGCGCCGCGACGATGGCGCTCAGCGGAACATCGCGCCCGTGCATCCGCTGCGCGAAATCCGCGATTGCAACCGACGTCCGGGCTGGACCGGTCTCGCCGGCGGCCGGCCCCGCGTCCGGGTTCACGCGGCCTCGCGGGCGAGAACCTTTTCCTCATGCGCGGGCAGAATGCAAGTTACGACGGTGCCTTCGCCGGCCTTGCTCTTGATATCGAGCTTGCCGCCATGCAGTTCGGCCAGCGAGCGGGAGATCGCAAGACCGAGACCGGTGCCCTTGTGCTCCTTGGTGAGCTGGTTCTGCACCTGCTCGAACGGCTTTCCGAGACGCCCGATCTCGTGCTTTGCGATGCCGACGCCCGTGTCGCTAATGGCGATGCGTATGCTGCCGCGATAGCGATAGGCGCGCAGCATGACCTTGCCGCCGGGCAGGGTGAATTTTACGGCGTTTGCAAGGAGATTGATAAGGATCTGCTTCAGCGCGCGCTTGTCGGCGAGCACGGAAATCTGGGTGTTGCCGGCCTGCAGGAGCTGAACCTTGCTCTCAACGGCGCCGGGATGGACGACGCGCAGACATTCGGAGAAAAGCGGTTCGAGCGAGAACCATTCGGGCGACAGCGTCACGCGGCCTGCCTCGATCTTGGACATATCGAGGATGTCGTCGATCATCTCTAAGAGATAACGCCCGCTGGCGTTGATGTCGTTGGCGTAGCTTTCGTATTTCGGGTTGCCGATAGGACCGAGCACCTTATCGCGCATCATCTCCGAGAACCCGATGATCGCGTTCAGCGGGGTGCGCAACTCGTGACTGACATTAGCGAGAAACTCCGATTTCGAGCGATTGGCGGCCTCGGCGTGGATCTTTTCCTCGTTGTAGTTCTGGGCGAGTTCGCGAAGCTGCCTCGTTTGAATTTCGAGCTGCCGCCTGCTTTGCTCGTAGCCTTCGACTGTCGCCTGCATTTCGCGCTCGCGATCAAGGAGGCGGCGCTCGCTGAGCTTTGGAACCGTGATGTCCGTGCCCACCGATACCATCGAGCCGTCCCCGGTCCAGTATTCGCAAATTTGCAGCCAGCTTTCGTCCGGTAGCTGCTTGTCGCGAAGCCGGAAGCGGCCGGGTGCGCCAGCGGCATCGTCTGGGCTTTGCACGATGAGTTGTTTCGCATGCGCCTGCAGATCTTGGAACGGCGTGCCGGGCAGAGCCGCGCCAGGCGCAAGCCGGTAGAGCTGGCGGAATTTGCGGTTGCAAAGCTGCAGCCGGTTTTGATTGTCCCAGACCGCGAAAGACATCGGAAGAGCTTCGACGATGGCTCTAAGCCGCGCCGTGCCGTTTTGCTGGGCGGAGGAGCCTTGCGCAGCCGGTGTTTCCGCCGGGAGCAGCACTCCGGAAAAGACCGGCGCCGGTTTCGCAGGGCCGGTGGCGATCTCGCCGCGCAGAGTGAACGCTTTCCAGCCATTCTCTCCATCTTTGAGGCGGACGGTCCAGAAGACGCTGGCCGCCGAAGCTTTCAGGGCATCGGAGACTAAATTGTAAAGGGAGTCTTCGGGGTGAAGATACGGGCTCAAATCGCGGAAGCTGGACGGTGCGCGCCCCTGAAAAAGCAGCCCCGGCGGAGTACCGAGCCAGGTCAGCTCGCCGTCCACGAGATTCCAGCGCAGAGCTGTGCCCCCAGCCGCGGCGACGGCCTTGGACTGCGCGGCGAACGAGCGCGCGGGCGCCTGCATTATGGCCGCCATGCGCCTGCTGTTTGTATAGGCCAGCACGAGGGCGAAGGCTGCGGTTGCCAAACACAAAAGCATGGCCGCGGGGCTGGACGAGAATTCTCCGAGGCTGTTGAGTGAAAGGGGAATGAGCGCGGTCAGCCCCAAGGCAAGCGGAAAATGGTGAGACCGTCCTGCCGCTACGCGCCGGAGGCTTCTTGCGCATAGCTTGGCGTTAACCGCCGCACCGCGCGCAAACACCGTCCCGCGCCGCACGCCTGGCTGGGTCTGCATAAAGGTTGGGAGTGCATCTAGGGCCATGCCGTCCTGCCGGTGGAGTTAACCCTTCTCACTAAGACCTTAATTTTGGGGGCTTTTAGTTAACAAAGCCTTGCCGCCAACGCACAAAGCGGCGATCCAACGCAGATTACGCAAATCTTTATGCCAGTTCCGAATCGATACCGGTCCTAAGCTGCAACCTGGCTACTCTCTTGGCCAACTATTTTCGAAACAATTTCGAAAACATCGCGCGAAAGGTCTTTCTTGGCGAGGATTTGCCGGAGGGCCGATTCGGCAAGGGCGCGGCGTTTAGGCTCCAAGATGCGCCAGCTCTCGAAGGCGCCGGCCAGGCGCGAGGCGACTTGAGGGTTGAAGCCGTCGATCTCGATGGCTGCGTTCGCGACGATCTCATAGCCCTTACCGCTCGCATCGTTGAAGCGGACCTGATTGCCGTGCGCGAAAGCGCCGTAGACCGCCCGAACCCTATTCGGGTTCTGGATCGAGAACAGCGGATGGGCCGCAAGCTCCGTCACGCGCAGCAACGTTTCGGGGGCGGGGGCGGTTGCCTGCAATGCGAACCACTTGTTTATGACCAGCGGCTCGTCCTTCCAGCGGCGGTGGAATCGGGCCAAAGCGTCCTCGTAAGCCTCCCCGCCGAGATAAGAGAGGATCGCGAGCGCGCCAGCCGCTTCTGTCATGTTCGTTGCGGTTCGCGCTTGCTCCTTCACCTTGGCGACGCCGAAGCGGCTTTTGGCCGCGGCAAGCAAGCTCAAAGCGGCCTGCCGCAGCGCGCGCCGTCCGATGCTTTCGGGGTCCGGACTATAAGGCTCGGCAGGTGCGCTCCGCTCGTAGATGGCTTCGAGTTCACCCCGCAGGCTTTTGCCGAAAGCGGAACGCAGCGTTATCCGCGCCGTGTGAATGGCTTCGGGATCGATGTTCGCGCCCATCGCCTGCGCGATGTCCGACTCGGGAGGCAAGCTGAGGAAGGCCGCACGGTAAGCGTGCTCCAAGCTATCGTCGGCAGCGACCGCGCCGGCCGCCTGCACGAAACGCGGATTGACGCGCGGAGCCTCGCCGGCCGCGATTCCCTGCGCCATTTGCGCCATGTGCTTTAGCGCAAAGGCCTGGGCCGTTTGCCAGCGGTTGAACAGGTCGGTGTCGGAACGGATCAGCGTTAGCATGTCGCGATCGTTCATGCCGGCGCTCAGTTGCACCGGAGCGGAAAAACCGCGCAGGATCGAAGCGACGGGCCGCGCGCCGATATCGTCGAAGGTAAAAACTTCCTTCTTTTTCTTGAGGACGGCGAGCCCGCCATTTAGCGGTTTGCCGCCGGTCTTGAGCGGTAGCTCCTTGCCGTCCGCGCCGAGGAGGCCAAGCTTGACGGGAATCGGAACGGGTTTGCGTTTGGCTCCGCCCGTACCTTCGGGATAGGACTGGCTGAGGGTAAGCCGCGCGGTTTTCGTCCCTTCCGAGTAGACGAGGCGTGCGTCGAGCGCGGGCGTACCGGCTTGATTATACCAAAGAAGGAAGCCGGAGAGATCGGTGCCGTTCGCATCGCCAAGCGCGGAGACGAAATCCTCGACGGTCACCGCCTGGCCGTCGTGCCGCTCGAAATAGAGATCGAGCCCGCGCCTAAAGCCGTCCGGGCCCAGCACGGTTTGCATCATGCGGCAAAGCTCGGCGCCCTTGTTGTAGACCGTCCGCGTGTAGAAGTTGCTGATCTCGATGAAGGATGACGGCCGCACCGGATGGGCGAGCGGGCCGGCATCCTCGATGAACTGTGCGCTTTTTAAAAAGCGAACGTCCTCGATGCGCTTGACCACGGCGGAGCGCACGTCGGAGGTGAACTCCTGGTCGCGGAAAACGGTGAGCCCCTCTTTCAGGCAAAGCTGGAACCAATCGCGGCAGGTGACGCGGTTTCCTGTCCAATTGTGGAAATATTCGTGGGCGATCACGCTTTCGATGCGCTCGTAATCGGCATCGGTCGCAGTATCGGAGCGCGCGAGGATCAAGGCGTCGTTGAAGACATTGAGCCCCTTATTCTCCATCGCGCCCATGTTGAAGTCGGAAACGGCGACGATCATGAAGGTGTTCAAATCGTATTCGAGGCCGAAGCGCTTTTCGTCCCACTCCATCGCGCGCTTGAGCGATTCCATCGCCCAGCCGCAGCGGTCTTGCTTGCCGGGCTCGACATAGATGCGCAAATCGACCTTGCGCTGCGAGCGCGTGGAGAAGCTGTCCTGCACCATGGCGAGCTTCCCTGCCACGAGCGCGAAGAGATAGGACGGCTTCGGAAACGGGTCTTCCCAAACTGCGAAGTGACGCCCGGCGCCGGCCTCGCCACTTTCGATGAGATTGCCGTTCGAGAGCAGCACCGGCGCGTCCTTGGCGTTCGCCTCGATACGCACCCGGAACTTCGAAAGCACATCGGGCCGGTCGGGATAATAGGTAATGCGCCGGAAACCTTCGGCCTCGCACTGGGTGCAGTAGACGTTTTGCGAGCGGTAGAGGCCGGAGAGCGCCTTGTTCGCCTCGGGATTGCAAATGGTTTCGATCTCAAGCGTGAACGGCTGCGAAGGCACGCCCTCGATCGTAAGCTCCTTGGCCGTAACCTTGTAATGAGCCTTATCGAGCTCCTTGCCGCCGATGGCCACGCTCACGAGCTTCAGCAACTCGCCATCGAGCTTCAGAACGCCGGGCTTGCCCTTGGCTCCCGGATTCGGCCGCATGGAAAGCCGGGAACGGACGCGCGTTTCCGCGGGGTGGAGAGCCAAATCGAGCACCGTCTCATCGATCAAAAAGGACGGCGGCGCATAGTCTTTGAGATAGATGGGGCGCGGCAAATCGGTTTTCATTCGAAGCTCCTGAGTCGCGCAGGAAGGGTAAACCGTTCCGGCCAGCCGAGGCAAAGGGCAAATGCTTGAACGCACGCAAGCGTGAAGCCCAGCCCGGCGCTTCACTAAGCCGCGGCAAAGCTTCCGCGTTTCATCCGGCCTTGGCGCGAAAGGGTTGCCCTCCACCTATGAGGCTTGCCTCGCCCGCCTTCGCATGGCGGCTGAATTCGCCTTGGATCAGCGCTTCGGTGCAGGCGCCTCCGGCGCGCCGAGACTCCGGTTCACCAAGTCCGAAAGCGACCCCGGTGCCCCGCCCTTGGGCGCCTCCGGTGTGCTTTGGCCCTTACTCACCAGGTCCGAAAGCGAACCCGGCGCGCCCCTTTCACCGGCGCCCGTGAATTTGAGCCGCACGGTGGCCGGCGTGCTTTCGCGGGCTGCCGTCCGCGCCACGAGCGAGAGCGTGAAATCGCGCGGAGGCAGGCCTGTGAGGGTCAGGGTCCGCTCGATCTCGTTCAAGGCGCTGATCCCGCTCACCCCCGCCGAGCTGCCGCCAGGCAGCGGCCGGCCGTCGGCAAGGGCCGCGACTTCGAGAATGTCCGAGCCCGAAGGCGAACGCAGGCTGTAGCGCACGGTGAGGCTTCCGCCCGCAAAGCTTGCGCCCTCGACGGGGGAAAGGATCGCCGCCACGGGCGGCAGCGATTTGTAGATGTCTTGGGCGGTCTTCACGCCCGCAATGCGGTCCGCTTCCGCAATGGTGCGGTCCTCGTCGAGATCGTCGAGCGCGCGCTTGACGATATCGGGGCGGTTGTATTCTTTGAAGCGCGAGACCGGGAAGAAATCGGGGGCGTGATCGAAATCGCGGTTGATGTGCCAGCCGATCAAATCCTCGCCGCCGGGGGTGGCTGCGTAATAGCCTTTCGGCGTCCAGGCGATGAAGCGATGGTCCTTGGCGTGTACGAACAGGGCGAGCAGCTCCTTGCCGTCGGAGAGTCTGTGCCAGCGGATGGTGCCGTCCCGATAGGCGACGGCCAAAATCCTTCCGTCCCCGCTGATATTGACGCCCCAGACAGATCCAGGACCGGCCTTTTTCCAGAGCAGGCTGCCTCCGGCGCTGTACGCGCGCAGCCAATACATAGTGCCAAGAACGAAGCGCGAATTGTCCGGCGCGATGGCGAGGGCAAGAGCCCTTTCATCGTCGTCGAGGCCGATGAGCTGCCCGTTCAGTTTTGGCGCCGTATTATAATTCCAATCCTTAACGGCAAGGCCGGAAATCTCCGGCGCCGCGAGCCCGGCCGGGATAGTGCGCGCACCCGAAAGCCTAAGGCCTGCCAAATCGAAAAGCACCGGCGGGTCCTTGCCCGCATCCAGGCCGAACCGGATGCGCTTAGCATTGGCGGAAAGCGTGAAGGCGTCGCCAGTTTTGTCCCTCATATCGGCGGTAACGCCCTCCTGCCAGACGCGCTTGGCCCCGTCCGGCCCGATCACTCCGAAAGCTGGATCGGCCGCTCCGGCGACCATATCGTTCCGGCATGGCACAAGGTGGAAAATGCTGTCCTTCGAAACCGGCAAGTCCGTACGCCTCCCCCGGCCTTCGTCCTGCCAAACGAATAAGGATTTTTCTCCTGAGACCTGCCCAGATGCGTAAAGTGTGCGCCCTCCGGAAGACCAGGCAACCGAAGCGAGATTGACGGCGTCTATGTTCTTGATATTGGCGGCGTAAAGCGGCTTCAGGGATTGCGCGTCATAAACCTCGACGCCTGTTTTATCGAAAAGGCCGATGGCAAGCTCATCGTTATGCGGGTGCACGGAAACGCTGTAAGGTTCCTTGCTACCCACGATCCCTCCTTTCGCCACAAGCTGCCCATTCGGGGCGTAGCGGCGGATCTGCCCGTCGAAGGCCACGGTGTAGAGCGTGCCCCCGCTATCGAAGGCAGCCCACGCCGCGGTCTTACCGCCATAGTTCTTATCCTCGGCGATCAGCTGCCAGCCCGCGGTGGACCACAACCGGATACCGGCGCCGCTGCCAAGCGTCGCGGCTAGTTTGGTGCCGTCCGGCGAGAAGGCTAAATGCTGGACGGAACCGGCAAGATGGCCGATCCGGGTAAAGAGCCGGCCGGTGGCCGTTTCGAAGATATAGACGGAATGAACTTTCTCCTGGCTGGAGACAGCATCGATGCCGCCCGCCGCCGCCCACTTGCCGTCCGGAGTTATCGCCACGGCGTTGATCTTGCCTTCATCGCCGTCGCCCACCGGCACGCGCAAAACCTGCCACAAATGCGGCGTCCCAACGCCGCCTTGCGGCAGCGACCAGAGCCGCACCGTCTTGTCGTACGAACCCGTCACGATTAGGGAGCACGATTTGTCCACGCCGACGCTAAAAACTGGCGCGGTATGCATCCCCGCCTCGATCCTAAGGATCGGCGTCCGGTCCGGTTCCTGGTCCGCCTGGGCAAATCCAGCCAGCACAATCGTCGCGGCGAGCGCGATCAGCATACGCATCACATATTCCCCACACAGCTCCAGAGCCATGGGAACATAGTAGCGGAGCGATCCCGCCGTGGAAACCCGTTCCATTTACTTTTGCATCGAGGCTGCCGGATTCCTGCGTTCGAACAGGTTAAGCAAGCGAACACGATCGCGAACGCGCAGTGCTGTCATGGCCGCACTTGATGCGGCCATCCAGGTAAAAAGCGAGAGATTTCAACGGCAATCTGGATGGCCGGGTCAAGCCCGGCCATGACAGTGTTGGCGGGAATGACACCGCATGGGGCGGCGTGAACGTTCCCGTCTCAGGGCACCGGACGCAGCAGGACGTGGCGCTTTTTTCCAAGTGAGAGCTTAATGACGCCGTCGGGGTTGAGGTCTTTGAGGCCGATTGTCGCGCGCTCGTCGGTCGCGGCGACGTCGTTCAAACGTAACGCCCCGCCCTTGATTTGGCGCCTCGCCTCGCTCGTGGAGGCCACCAGCCCGGCCAGCGCGCTCGCGTTCAAAAGGCCAATGCCCCGGCTCAAGTCCTCCTTGGAAATCTCGACGGTTGGCAGGCCTTCCGCCGCCGAGCCTTCCTCGAACGCCTTGCGCGCGGTCTCAGCCGCCGCTTCGGCTTCGGCGCGGCCGTGCAGAAGCGCGGCCGCCTCGGTCGCCAGAACCTTCTTGGCCTCGTTGATCTCCGAGCCCGAAAGCGCTTCGAGGCGCGCAATCTCGCCGAGCGGCAGTTCGGTGAACAGGCGCAGGAACCGGATCGTGTCGGCATCCGCGGTGTTGCGCCAGAATTGCCAGTAATCGTAAGGGCTCAGCATGTCCGCGTTGAGCCAGACCGCGCCCTTGACCGATTTGCCCATCTTGGCGCCCGACGAAGTGGTGAGCAGCGGCGTCGTCAGGCCGAACAGCTCTCGGCCTTCTACGCGGCGGCCGAGCTCGATGCCGTTGACGATATTGCCCCATTGATCCGACCCGCCCATTTGCAACACGCAATTGTATCGGCGCGCGAGTTCGAGGAAATCGTAGGCCTGAAGCAGCATATAGTTGAATTCGAGGAAGGTGAGCGGCTGCTCGCGTTCGAGGCGGAGCTTGACCGAGTCGAAGGTGAGCATGCGGTTGATGGTGAAATGCCGGCCGTATTCGCGCAGGAACTTGATGTAGCGCAAGTTTTTCAGCCACTCGTCATTGTCCACAAGGATCGCATCCGTGGGGCCGTCTCCGAAGCTCAGGAGCTTTGTGAACGCCGTGGCGATGCTGGCCTTGTTGGCGTCGATCTCTTTTTGCGTCAGCAGCTTGCGCGTTTCGTCCTTGCCGGAGGGATCGCCGACCTTGGTCGTGCCGCCGCCGAGCAGCACAATCGGCTTGTGGCCGGCCTTTTGAAAGACCCGGAGCATCATAATGCTGATAAGATTGCCCGCGTGCAGGCTCGGCGCCGTGCAATCGTAGCCGGCATAGGCGGTGATGACACCTTTCGCCGCCGCGGCTTTCAGAGCTTCCTCGCTGGAAATCTGATGCAGATATCCGCGTTCTTTAAGAATCTGGATAAAATCCGATTGATTTTTTACCGCGGCGTGCATGAATTCCTCCGTCGTCTTCCCGCACCTCGACAGACACACGAGGAGCGTGTAGCACGGCACCATGTACGGCATTTAAGTTTTGCGTCAAGCGAGGCTTCATGAAGGCGATCGGGCTTATGAGCGGCACCTCGATGGACAGCATCG
>JBKQIH010000117.1:0-10985 GCA_052148445.1 Rhodomicrobium sp. | reverse complement strand
CTCCGCCAGCACGATTGCGTAGCCATGCTCCCAGGCCTGCCGCGCGGTGGACTCGACGCCGAAATTGGTGGCGACCCCGCCGAGCACGATGGTCTCGATGCCCCGGCGCCGGAGCTGAAGATCGAGGCCGGTTCCGTAGAACGCGCCCCACTGGCGCTTGACGATGAGAATGTCTCCCGGCTCGCCGAGGCCATCGATCAGCGTGGTCCACCCGGCAGGCAGGCCGTCTTTCGAGCGCGTCATGGGCTCGTCCACCGGCTGGGTGAGGGCATCGCCGAAATCGCTGGACCAGCCGGCGCGCACTGCGACGACCGGAGCGCCCGCCGCGCGGAAGCGCCGGGCGAGGTCCAGCCCAGCGGCGGCGGCTTCGGCGCCGGAACGCGGCGCCAAGGGCATGCCGAGGATGCCGTTTTGCAGGTCGATGAGGACGAGAGCCGTGGTGCGTGGATCGAGGGCGATCATGGTGCGCTTTCTATGGCGGGGTGGTGGGCGCGGCAGGACTCGAACCTGCAACCAGACGGTTATGAGCCGCCGGCTCTGACCATTGAGCTACACGCCCCATTGCGAACCGAAGTTGTGTGCCATAGACTCACAGAGGTTGGCAGATTGCAATATTTAACGGGGGACTGACAATGAGAAAAGACGCCGTTGCGATGGCTGGAGCAATTCTGTTGATGTTAACCGGCGCCGCCCGTGCGGATATGCGAGATATGATGGCTCTCGAAAGCAAAACTCCAACCATCCAGGTGTCCGGAACCGGCACCGTTCAGGCCGAGCCCGATACGGCGACGATTAGAATAGGCGTGACGTCGGAAAACGCCAACGCGCAAGAGGCGGTGACCGCGAACACGGCGGCCACAGCGAAGGTCGTCGCCGAGCTGAAGGCTGCATCCATCGGCAGCAAAGACCTCAAGACCTCGAATTTCTCCGTTTATGCGCAATACCGGACCGAGGGCGAGGCCAAACGCCAAATTGTGACCTACCGGGTATCGAACACGGTCACGGTTACGATCCACGACATCGCCAAGGTTGGTGAGATCTTGACCAAGGTTGTGGCGGCCGGCTCGAACCAGATCAACGGCCCGATTTTCTCCATTTCCGACCCAGAGAAATATTTAAGCGAAGCCCGTAAAAAGGCAGTGGAACAGGCATTGGCCAAGGCAAGCGCCTATGCTTCGGCAGCCGGGCTAAAGCTCGGTACAATCCTGGAAATGACGGAGATGGGCGGCCCAGCCTCCGTTTTCGCGCCCCGGGCACACGCCCTATCGCGGTCGGCCGCGGCGCCCGTTCCGATCGAGGCCGGCGAAGAAAGCCTGGCCGCGCAAATCCTTATGGTGATCGAATTGAAACAATAAGACAAACACCAATGGCGTCGACCGGTCCGCAGTGTCGTCCCCGTGAAGGCGGGGACCTAGTAAGCGCAGCGCTGTATCATCGATTTCATCGGCCGTAATCGTTGCGGTTACTGGATTCCCGCCTACGGGCGTGTGAAAAAATCTTCGCCCCCTATTGTCATGGCCGGGCTTGACCCGGCCATCCAGCTAGACAGCGTCCGGAAAAAGTGTGAGCGGTTTTTCCGGTAAGACGTTACGCAAAACAACTACTTAGATCCAGCTTTTGATTCCATCAAAAGCGGGATCTAACACGTTGGGATCACGTAGTGTCATTATGGACGGCCCGATCAAGCCGGGCCATGACAGTTGAGAGTGCCGCGATCCGCCGATGTTTTCACACGCTCCTTCGCGGGAATGACAGTCCATCGGGCAAAGCTCCCCTATGGCCCCCCGGACAGCAAGTGCCACAGAACCGGCAAGAGCACAGATGTCGCCATCGCATTAAGCCCCATGGCAAGGCCCGCGAACGCGCCCGCGACTTCGTTAACCTGAAGTGCCCGCGCCGTGCCGAGCCCGTGCGCGGCCACTCCCATGGCGAGCCCGCGTGCCGCCATATCCTTAATGCCGAGCCGGTTCAAAAGAGCCGGCCCCACCATCGCGCCGAAAATCCCCGTAAACATCACGAGCACCGCGGCGAGCGAGGGTAAGCCGCCAAGCTGCTCGGCGATGCCCATCGCTACGGGTGCTGTCACCGATTTCGGCGCTATCGAAATAATCGAATCGCGGCTGCCGCCAAGGAGCCAGACAATCGCGATCGCGCTCCCAGAGGCCGTGAGCGAGCCGGTCACGATGCTCGCAAAAATCGCGAAGCCGGAGCGCCTCACCCTTTCCACCTGCCGGTAGAGCGGCACAGCCAGCGCGACGGTTGCCGGTCCGAGCAGGAAGTGAACGAACTGCGCGCCCTGGAAATAGGTCTGATAGCTCGTCTTGGTCGCAAGAAGAATGGCAACGATCAACGCCACCGCGATCGGCACAGGGTTGAACAGGGGACTGAAGCGCATGCGGCGGTAAAGCGCGTAACCTGCCGAATAGGCCACAAGCGTCATCGTCAAGTGCAACAGGGGGCTCGCCGCCAGGTACACCCAAATATCGCGCAGATTAGTCATGGCGCGGCCCCCGCGAGGCTTGCCGGGGCTTCCGGGAAAGAAACGCCATCAGCCAAGCTGTGACGCCGATGGTTAGCAGCGTGCTCACGACGAGCCCGCCGGAAAGCGCAAGCCAGTCGCCCGCGAGCAGCTTGAAGTGCAGCATGATGCCGACGCCCGCTGGAACGAAAAGCAGGGATAGGTTCAATAGCAGCGCGTCCGCAACCTTGCCCAAGCCCTCGGGGACTCGGCCCCTGAACAGAAGCCCTATGAATAAAAAAGCCATTCCGCAGACGGGGCCCGGCACCGGCAGGTGGGCGGCTTGGACGGCGAATTCGCCGGCCAGCTGACAAACGGCGAGAACCGCAAGCCATTCGATCATCGGTCAACCTCATTGTTTTCGGAATTGCAGCCGCAACGCGAGTGCACTGTTTTTCACAAGCCCCCGGGCGAAAATCCACAAGAGTTATCGTGGCCGGCCCGAATGCTTTCCCACAGGGCGGTTATCACCGTTGTCACGCTCCTCCAATTGTTTAAAACAAAGCGGGGCTACAGACACAGGGACCGATGCCGCATGAACGTGCATGAAACGCTGGCGCTCCGGGAAATGGGCCGCGACGCTTGGAACGATTGGGCCACGCAAGTCTTGAAGTCGAAAGCCCAATTCGAACAAGCTGGAGTTTTCACGTTAAATTGGTTCAGCGAAGCGGGCAACGAGGAAACCCGGCTTTGGCTGAAGGTTGCCGCCGCGGATTTCTCTGGCGCTCACTTCGTGGACGAAACCGCGCTCGACGGTTTCATATTTCCCGGCCCTGTGGACATGACCGGCGCCGTGTTCGAGCTTCCCGTCTCGTTCGCCGGTGCCGAATTTCATCTGCCCGCGGACTTTGGCCGCGCCCGCTTTATGGCCGATGCGGTTTTCAAAGGCACGAAGTTTCAGGACCAAGCGATTTTCGACGATGCGGTCTTCGACGGCATCGCCGATTTCGAGCGCGTTGAATTCCTCAAAGACAGGAATGGCCCGCTCAACCACGGGGTGAGATTTCAACGGACGCGCCTCATGGGACGTGCGGATTTCCGCTCGTCGTTCTATGCTGGAAGTGCCGACTTTTCGAAAGCGCAGTTCGCCGGCACCGCTCGTTTCGACGAAGCCCGCTTTACAGGCGGCGCCATACTCGAAGGCGCTGTTTTCTCGGCACCGGCGGGATTCAATGGCTGCCAGTTCCTGGAGACGGCATCGTTCAAAGAGGCGCAGTTCACGGGCGAGGCGCGCTTCACCGAGGCATCGTTCAAGGGCGAGTGCAACCTCGACCGCAGCCAATTCTGGGGCGATGTGGCCTTCCGCGAGGCCACGTTCGAAAAGGATGCGTCCTTCGCGGAGATGCGAGTCGAGGGAGCCTCCCGTTTCCGCGGTGCAAAATTCGGCGCCCAGGCTAACTTTCTCGAAAGCCGGCTCGCCGGCGAAGCCGATTTTTGCGGCTCCGCGTTTTATGGCCCGGCGATTTACCGCCTCGCGCGCTTTGGCCAAGGGGCTATCTGGACAAGCTGCCAATTCCTCGCCGGCGCCGATTTTTGCGGGGTCACGGTCGCCCGCAGTGCAAGCTTCAAGGATAGCCAATTTACGGGCGAAGCACTCTTCAGAGAAGCGCAGTTCGAGGCGCCCGTTTCATTCGCCGCTTGCAGCTTTAACGCCACGGCGGATTTCTCCGCGTTACAGAGCAAGGTCGCCTTCGTGCTGGCTGGAGCGGATTTCAAGAGCGTGCCAGGTTTTCTCGAAGCCAGCTTTCACGAGCCGCCGCGCGTCGACTACATGGCTGTCGCCGATCCGTTGAAACGCTTTCATAGGTGGAAAGAATCCGGCGTCCGGGACCCGAGAGGAGCATTCTTCAAACTCTGGAAAGTCTGCGCCGATCCCGACGCGCCCGCCAAGTTCCGGCGGCTGAAGAAGCTAGCTTCCGAAGCGCAGGACCAGCCGCGCGAGCAGGAGTTTTTTGCTCAAGAGCTCAGATGCCGGCGCTTCTGGCACGACAAGCCTTCGGGCCCTGGCATCGCGCGGTTCTGGCTCGGATGGATTTACGGCGGCGTTGCCAACTACGGCCGTTCCCTGCTTCGGCCGTTCATGCTGTGGCTGCTTTCGGTGTTCGTTTTCGCTTTTTACTACCTTTCGCAGCGCGGCTCCGAATGGAACGTGAATCAGCCGCCTTCGGACATCGGTCAGTGGCTGGGGAGCTTGATATCGGCTGAAAGATTCCCCTGCGTTTCAGGCTCCTCCAACCGGATCGGGGAAGCCCTCTATTTCTCGTTTAGAAGCGCGTTTCTGAAGCTCGATTGGTCCGATGCAGCCGGCACAAGACGCGTTTTTGGCTGCCTCTACGGTGTGGAGGCAAACGGCAGCGCCATCGTGCCGCTGAGCGTATCGGCGGTTGCGCTTTTTCAGGCTGCGGTGAGCGCGGGGCTCCTGTTCATGTTTCTGCTTGCACTTCGCAATTTGCTCAAGGTCCGGTAGGAGGCTCGAAACACAAACCCCGCCGGAGCGGCGGGGTTTGCAGGCGCGTATGGCAGAAGATGCGTGCCGCTATGCTTTGCCTATTCGCAACGCTCTCTAGCAACGCACTCGCGATATTCCCTCTCATGCTCATGGTGCCGCTCGCGGCAGTCGCGGCGCACGCGGTCGCAACGCTCGTGTTCCTCGCGCTCGCCGACTTTCGTGACGTTGCTTTGCACCGTGGTTTTCAACGAAGGCGCCTCTACCGCCAAGCTTTGTGCGCCTGTCAGCGCAAATGCGCCAACCGCGAGCGCGAAACCGAAGGACGCGAATGCAACCGTTCTCATAGACAGTCTCCCATTTATAGGAACTTCTCTCGATCGGAAAATGCTGGCGGCCGATTGAGCGTAAAATGTGACAGCATAGGGGCTACTTTCGCCCAAGACGGCCTCCTTGAAGGGGGCGTGACCGTGCTAGCGCATCACGCTCAAATGCGGCAGGCCGCGTGCAATGGCCGAAGCAATCGCGAGCGCTGTTTCGGCGCCATGGTCCTTGCCCTTGTCGAAATCGCCCGGCCCCTGACCCAGCTCGTTCGTCACATGGGCGATGGCAACGAGAGGTTTGCGCTTGGCTTCGGCGAAGGCCAAGAGCGCGGCGGCTTCCATTTCGACGGTATGGACGCCTTGGGCCTGGCGTTCGCTAACCGCCGCGGCCGTTTCCCGGAACGGCGCGTCTGTGGTCCAGCTGACGCCCGGCACGACCGGCAGTCCCGCGCGAACCGTTGCGGAGAGCGCGGCCGCAAATATCGCCGGCTCCGCGTGCGCGTACGAAGCGGGCGGCAGGTAATGATAACTCGTGCCTTCGTCGCGCACCGCCTTTTCGATCAGCACATAGGAAGGCTTCGGCAAGCTGGGTGCGATGGCCCCCGCCGAGGTTAGGCTGATCGTCAGCCGGCAGCCCGAGACGAACAGTTGCTCGGCAACAAGAACGGCAAAGGGAGCGCCGACTGCGCGGCCGACAATGCCGAAGCGCTGGCCCTGCGTTTCCCACTCCCACAATTCGGTGTGAAAGCACGCCCAGGACAGGCTTCGCGCGGCTCCCAGCTCGCGCTGAACGAAAGCCGTGAGGTCTCCGTCCGGGTCGAGCAGGCAAACGGGTGGCACGGGGGCGTCGCCGAGCTTCTTTTGCTTGCGCGCCTCGCCGAGCATGACTTCTGGCAAAAAGATCGAAGGGTGGCTGTGATCTTGCCGCGCAACGAGCGGGGCGTTTGCAACGGCTGCCCGCCTGCCGTTCATGGGCTTGAAACCTGTTTCGCGGTTAGGTGCGGTCATGTGGCGCTCCTTTTGAGGAAAAGTCAGGACGCTTCGGCTGCAAGGCCACGCGCGCAAAAGTCAGGAGGATGCGGCTACCGGCACGCAGCGTGCCGGAGAGCGACCCCGCGACCTTGGAAGAACCGCCGGCCCGGCAGGCATAGGGTACCGGGACCTCAAGGATGCGCAGACCCGCGCGCGCCGCCTTCATTTGCATTTCGAGGTTCCAGCCATAGGTCATCTCGCACATACCAAGGCCCAGAAGCGCATCGCGCCGGATGGCCCGGAAAGCGCACATATCGCTGTAGCGGACGCCGTAGAGCAGGCCGGCGAATGCGCCGATCGACCAGCCCGCGGCAAGCTGATGCCAAGCCATCGACCCTGGCTCACGCTTTCCGCGCGCACGCGAGGCGATGACGAAATCGTGGGTCCCGGCGAGGATCGGGGCAACGAGCTTTGGCAGCTCTTCAGGAAAATCGCTGCCGTCGCCATCGATGTAAACGGCGATGCGGCAGCCATCGCCCGCCGCGAGCGCCCCTTCCATGCAGGCGCGGCCATATCCCTTGCCGGCATCGAGGACGCGCGCGCCCATCTGTTTCGCAATTTCCGCCGTCCGGTCTTTCGAACCGCCATCGGCGACGATGATCTCATCCACCGCGTCGGGGGGAATACGCGCAATAACGCCCGCGATCGATTCCTCTTCGTTGAGAACTGGGATCACGACGCAAACGCCGGTTACCTCCATCTCCTCTTGCGGAGAGTCTGCAGCCTTCCCCCTCTCCCCCCGGGGAGAGGGCTGGGGTGAGGGGGTCTTGGAATCTTCTCCAACCGTCGCTAGTTCCCCCTCACCCTGTCCCTCTCCCCGAGGGGAGAGGGAACGCTGTTGCTCCCTCTCACCTTGGGAGGGGAGGATTCTACTTTCCAGTTGCCTAACCATCATAGACTCCAGCGCAAACCGCAGCCCGCACAGGCTTGCGGCGGGGTCTCGCTAAGCAAGGCCTCGCGGAAACTGCGATAGCCGGGCCCATTCCAAATGTCGCGTAGCGGCGTGGTCTTGGCGTTGCCAAGGGTAAAATTC
Organism: Rhodomicrobium sp.; assembly: GCA_052148445.1. Classification (GTDB taxonomy): domain Bacteria; phylum Pseudomonadota; class Alphaproteobacteria; order Rhizobiales; family Rhodomicrobiaceae; genus Rhodomicrobium. The sequence goes on along the minus strand of JBKQIH010000117.1, from coordinate 3,633 downwards.
TCATAACCGTGCATCGAAAATGGCGCGATGCAGCACGGCAGGGCGCGGCCATGCGCCGTGAAATACATCAGCGACCAGGGGCGCCGGCAAAGCGACCAAGGCGAATCGGCGTCGAGCCGGCGAAGACTCGCTTCTGGTTCGGCCGCGCCGGATGCATCGAAGAACACGCCCAATTGCGCGGCAATCTTCTCGGCCTCCAGAAGATATCTGCCCTCGTCGCTATCGCGCTTCTCGAACAGCGAGGACTCCGGGCGCGCCAGGCCGATTGGGCCGTTTTCAAAGTAGACGAGGCGCTGCAAATGGACCTCGGGCACGCCAATCTCATGGGCGAGCCGGATAAAGGCGGGGAGTTGCTCAAGCGTCTCGCGCAAGCCCGTAAGCCAGAGCGAGAGGCGCGGCCTCTCCGCTCCCATCCGCTTTTTTAGCTCAACGAAGTTCTTCACGTTGCGCACACAGCGGTCGAAAAGATCGCGGCCGCGCACCGCCTCGAAGGCCTTGGCCTCCGCCGCGTCGAGCGAGATACGCATCTCGTCTAGTCCGGCCTCGATCAGCTCGCGGCTCTTCTTCTCTCGCATCAGCGTGCCGTTGGTATTGAACAGCACGTAAATACCGCGATCTTTGAGGTATCGCACCATCTTCGGCAGCTCTGCGACCATCATCGGCTCGCCAACGCCGTGCAACACGACGCGCTCGACCTTGGGGAATTGGTCCACGATGGAGGTGAACAGCTCCCAGCTCATGTCCGAGGGCGGTTCAAGCTCTTCGAAGGTGCGCGGGCATGTGGTGCAGAGGAGATTGCAGCGATTGGTGGTCTCCAAGTAAAGGCAAACCGGGTCTTCCGTCGCGATGGGGTGGCGCTGTTCGCAAACGCGCTCGAAATAGCGGCGCGGGTCGGGATGGGAAGCCGCAATGGGCTGGCGTTCAAGCGATTGCGCGTCCAACGGGCGTCTCCTTTGCTTTGAATAGTTTGAAGGTTTCGGCCGCCAGAAGGATCGTGAACGGCACATATTGAATGCTGAATTCCGCGACGCTGGGCGGCCAATGGGCGGTGCGGTAAAGGATTGGCGCCGAGAGGGTCAGCCAGAACACCGAGGGCATTGGGAAGAAACTCAGGAAGGGCACGAGCCAGAGGAAGTACCAGGCGTAATGAGGCGAGAACAGAACCGTGAAGGCAGTTGCGATGGCGAATGCGCCCTCTAAGTCCGGCTTATCGGGCCTCGCGCGAAAGCCGCTGCGCCAGGCGAGCACGAAAAGGGTGAGCGCTGCCAAGGCCAAGAACAGCGGAAGCGCCGCGGATCCGAAGCCAAGATGCTTCAAGATCGCGGCCAAATAGATCCCGTCTCCCTCGCCAAACTCCTCGCCGGCATAGCCGCTGAGAAATCCGAAGACTTTCTTTCCCGCCGCGAGGTAAGGCAGATACAGCGCCAGGGCGGTGGCGGCGAACGCGGCCGGCATCCGCCAATCCCAGCGCCGGTAAAGCGCGGGCGTCAAAGCGAGCGGAAAGTACTTTACCAGCGCGCCCGCCGCGAGCGCCGCTCCCGTGGCAAACCGCTTGCTCTTTTCGGCTGCGAGGAACGCGAGCAGGAGGAAGGCCACGGCGACACTATCGGCATGGCCGCTGCCGGCGATCTCCCATACCGCGAGCGGATGGAGAATGTAGATCGAGGAGAGAACGATGGGCAGCCCGCGCGCGGCGAGAAGCTGGATCAGCGCCCAAACGGCGAGCGCCTCGAAGGCAAGCATCGCAGCCTTCATCATGGTGACCGTCTCGCTGAAGCGGCTGGCCACGAAATAGACCGCCTGCGCGGCCGGCGGATAGATCGTCGGCGCGTATTCCTTGCGGTTCACATTCTGGTAGATCGCGTCATCGCGAAGAGACGCCAGCGCCGGATCGGCCGGAACGTAGCGGTACGGGTTGATCCCATGGGCCTGCACGCGCCCATCCCAGACATAGCGGTAGATATCCGACGAATGCGGCGGCGCGAACAGCAGCATAGCCCGCATGACGATGCCGAAACCGAGGAAGCAGACGAGGTAGCGGCGGCTTCGCTCCGCCGTCAGTGCGTGCCTGTTCCGCAAGAGGAGCCACGCGAAGACCGCGTACAGAGCGCCCTGCGCAAGCGCGCCATATACGGCCACGTCGTCGCCGATGCGCCAATACAAGACCGCGCACGCCATCGCCGACGCGAACAGCGCCGCCGCCGCGATCATGAAACTTGGAACGGCCCGCAATCGGCTCACGCCGCGGCCTCCTCAAGCTGCTGAGCGGCCGGCCCGTCATATCGACCGAGGCGCGCCATCAGATCGGCGTCCGAAACCATGGACTGCAAAAGCGCCAAGGAGTGCCGCGCAGGGCTTGAGCGCAGGCTGCGAGAAAAGCCGCGCCCCTCCAGCAGTTCCTCAATCAGCAGCCGGATCGAGGCGCAATCGTCCACGTCGTACCATTCGGGCAGCACATGCACCGGAAGGCCGATTTCCGCAGCGCGCTCCAGCGTTTGCGCAGCCACGATGTCCGTGCTCCAAGCGATATCTTCAAACAAGCGCGTGTGCATCGCCTTGACGGCTAAAAGATAATAACCGCCATCGGATGAAGGCCCAAGCACGGCCCGGTCTCCCGGCTCTGCCAGCACGCTGGCCATCTCCATTAACAGACTCACCGGCAAAGTCGGGCTGTCGGAATTCAGGACGCACGCTGCACGGTGGCCGCGCTCGAATTGTCCTCGCAGCGCCTCCTTTAGGCACGCGCCAAAATCAGGATACCAGACCTCGAACAAGCCAATCGATGCCGGTATATGCGCCCTGAAAAAGTCCTCGCTGCCCGGCGGTCCGAACGCCAAGCTTCCCGCGATGCTGGAGCCGCGCGACGCCGCTACCAGATTATCGGCGATATCCTTCAAAAAGGCGGTGTTGAACGCTGCCGCCTCTTCGAAGGTGAGCGGCGGGCAAAGCCGCGTTTTCGCCCGGCCCGCAAAGGAGGCCTTAGCCATCACTGCAATGCCGCAAAATGCACCGTCCGGCATAACTGTCATCCGGCGTCCCCTGCTTTTATGAAATCGTACTATGAGAATAACTATCCCATAATGGACAATGTTCTTACTAACGTTTTCGTGCCTTCACGAGCTTGTGTGAAAATATTGGCCGGTGTTGACGAAAGCTTGAGCAGGACGTTACTAGCGCGCGCGAAATATTGCGCTCGAAGTGTTCGCTGTTTAGAGCGCGGAATGATAAGCTCTGCGCGCCATAATCAAAAGGTTATTGCGGCAGAGGTTTAGCCGATGACAATACAAACTGAGCATCCAAGCAGCCATTTCATTCCGGTGCATTCGCGTTTTGTACGCGTCACGCACTGGCTCAACGCCATCGCAATCCTCGTCATGATCGGCAGCGGCTGGCGCATCTACAATAATGTGCCGATTTTCCCCTGGCTCACCTTCCCCGAATGGGCGACGCTCGGCGGCGATCCCGAAATCACCTACGCACTCAACAAGGATGTGGGCTTCTCGAATGCGCTGCTCTGGCATTTCGCGTTCATGTGGCTGTTCTTCGTCAACGGCATCGCCGCGCTGAGCGTGGGCATTTTAAGCGGGCGGCTGCGGCGCAAATGGCTGCCCATCACGTTCGGCGAGTTGATCC
>JBKQIH010000116.1:0-6812 GCA_052148445.1 Rhodomicrobium sp. | reverse complement strand
GCGGCGGCCGTCATTCGCGCAATCGTACAAAAACCGCTATGATGGCCGCATGAACACACTCCGGCTGCTTATTACTCCGGCGGCCCTTTGCGTCTGGGCTATTTGCCTCAGCATCGGCTTTTCGATTGTGGGCTCCGATGCCAGCCGCACCGTGACCATCCGCCAAGAAACGAAATTCGGATCAGCCAAAGCCTCGTTTCCAGTGCAGATGAAGCAGCTGGATGAGGCGCTTTTCAATATTCTCGCCGCGCGCGCGAAGACCGAAATGGCCGGGTTCCTTAAGAGCGCGGAGCAGGACGCGGCAGCAAGGCCTCCGGAGGACGAGGCGCCGGCTTGGACGCCCCACACGCAATCCTCCGGCTATATCGAGCAATTCAGGACGCTGCGTTATGTGAGCTATCTTGAGGTTGCCAATTCGGTTCAATCCGGCTCTCAGCCCGCGATCGCATTCAGGACGGTCAACTTCGACAAGGCCGGAAAACGGGAGTTCGGTCTCGCCGATATTCTCGAAGGCGCGGCCGACGAGTCGAAGGCACTGCAAGCGTTGGCTGCGTATGTGCGCGCCGATTTGAAAGACCGGACCGGCGAGGAAGGGGAGGCGGAAAGCGAGGCGCTGCTTGAGTTCACGAAGCCGGATCTTAGCATTTACGAGCGCTTCACGCTATGCCCCTCGACCAAGACGGGAAACGCCGCGGGGCTAACGATCCACTTTCCGCCGCCGGCGGAGGGCCCATATGCCGGCAGCGATTTCCATGTCACGGTCCCGTACACCGTATTTGCGAAGTTCTTGAAACCGGGAATGAAGGCGCTCTTTTCGGGCGAACCGAGGCAAGCGCCAGTATCGCTCCAAGATGCGGAGATTTAAGCTAAAACTTTGCTTTATAACGCTCCACTCGCGGGTGTTCCTTCCTCTGGGTAGTGGAGTGACGTTGTATCGGCCGTGCCGTCTCTGCAGCAATATGCGGTAAGATTACCCAAGTGGCAACGCCCGTTCTACTCTGTTCAGTCGGAGTTAGACGTTGACTTCCTAGAAATTTATTTTAACAATGATACGTCAAAGCTTTGTGCCGTAAAATCTAGCGAACAGCGTGGGTTCGTCGTTGTGGAGCCATCGAAACCTACGCCAGGTTTAGACTGGGAAGTGTCTTGATGAAACTACTCTTGAGATTAACAATGCTCATCGTTGCGTTTCTAACTCAAGCGAGAGCCAACACTATTTGCGAATCTCAGGAAACTTATGCACAAGACATTTGCAGATCGAGTGGATTAGGCAAGTTACACATTTCCGAAGCAAACCGGCAATGCCATCAAGATTGCCGGACACGCTGGCAAAATTGCCTATCGAAGACCTGCAACGGCAATCTAGTTAATTTTGATTGTATTATAGACTGCACTAAAAATGCAACGAGTTGCTACCAGACTTGCAACGGCAAGCCAGCTTAAGCTGAGGATTGGATCGGTTCGGCGAGCGGTTTTAAAAGCCGCGCGCGAGCGGTCATGGCAATTTGCGGAGATCCCGTTCAGTGCGCCGCGCCCTCGGGACCCATCCCGCCTGCCTCAAGGGCAATGCCGGTAAACGATGTTGCGATTGGCCCAAGCAAGGCCATAACCACCCGGTTCGCGTCATGGCGCCGCCCAAGCCAGGCAGGATCGTTATAGCTTATCCAAACTCTTGCGGCATCGTCCTCCCAGATCAAGATCGTTCGCGGCAAGTCCAAGCCCAGCGCGGGGCAGCGCGCAAGAACTGGCCCCTCCGCCTCGGCATAGCCAAAGATAAAAAGCTGTGCGGGCCGCAGTTGAAGCCCTGCGGCGCTGGCATTTGCCGCGTGATCGACGCGGGCAAAAATCGCCATGCCGCGCCTTTTCAACGCGATGAGAAGGCACTGAATCGTTCTCTCGAAGGGAAGCGCCGAACGCACGCTGACGAGGCCCTGCACTTGTGAAGCTGTGGCGGTCATCGCTTCCCTCCTTCCCGCTCTGTTAAACTCTAGCAGAAGCCGAGGCGTTAGAGCAATCTAGCGGGAAGTCTCAAAACCGATTGACGCCTTGAACAAAAACCGTACATAGAAGAGCGGTCTTTCCTCAGCGCGGCTGGAAGCAGCCGGGCGTGCGTGCTGTCCTTTTTTGGGGGCTTGCCGCAGGTTGAAGACTCCGGAGAGGTGCTAGAGTGGTTGAATAGGCCGGTCTCGAAAACCGGAATACGCGCAAGCGTATCGAGGGTTCGAATCCCTCCCTCTCCGCCAATATTTTCTCTATAGCGCTGATTTTGCATGAGATTTTTCAAAAGGTTTCATGCGGTTTTACAATTTACCTTTGAACGCGGCTCAGGACAAATCAGAGCGAACAATCACGGACGAACTGCTCTTCTCTCGATCACTTCGAGCGCTCGACAAAGCTCTGGGGCCTGCCTTCACTTTGTTTTTTTATTTCTCCCGCCAAATGTTTTGGATTATTTTATTGCCCGCAAGGCCCTCGATCGTTCGGCGAAAAATTTCCAGCAGCCGATTAAATGGCTTGCCTGCGTTTCCGCTTGCCGGTCGCCCCATACGGGTACGGGCATCTTTCGAAAGGCGCTGGGCCCACTATGCAAGAGACCGCGCCAGCGCCCGCGCGCGAAAAATGGCCTTCGGAGCAGGACCCTGGATACGGTTCTGCTGAATTAGGCCCATTCAATATCCTTTCTTCCAGGTATTTTGGGCAGAAATGCCAGCAGCGCGAAGTCAGGGAAACCGCGCAAATGCGCCCTGCCACCGCACAATTCTTGTAAAACCCCATCGCGCGCGCGCGACGCGTCTCTCGGGCGGCGGCGACCCTACGCGGAGAAAGGCCTGCCGGTTCGCCGGTGATGCCCTCAAGCCATGCGAGCTTGGTGCCGTCCCCTGCGACGCCTTGAATCGGCGAAACCAATTGCAAGCCTGTCCCCAGAAGGGTGCCCCTCCACGCTGGAAGGTTGCCTAAACTTGCATCGGCGCCTCCTGCCGCAATTCCACTCCTTGTCTGGGGTTCGAGTCTTCGACACGCACGATCCTGACAGACCGGGGGCTTCCCTCAAAAGCCAGCGCTACCGCGGTAGAGGTTCAGTTCAATCATCAAGCTTGTGGCTGCTGCGCATATAGACCAGGCCGCTGAAGAGGCGCGTCCCAGCGAAGCAATTCGAACGAAACTTTGTAATGGGTCTAGATGTGATGGGTCTAGACTAGACTTCCCCATTTATTCGCGCCATGATCGCCCAGGCGGAAGCTTAGCGTCCGCGACATTGTACCCAGGCGCACGGGGCAGCGCCATCCCGCGAAGAGGAAAAACAATGCACTACGAGGGAAAGTTTGAGGAAGCGCTCGAAGCTTTAACGGTTGAGGGACGTTACCGCGTATTCGCCGATATTCTAAGAAAGCAGGGAGAGTTTCCGGGTGCCGTCCATTACACTCCGGATGGGACCCGCCCGATCACCGTCTGGTGCTCGAACGATTACCTCGGCATGGGCCAGCATCCAAAAGTGCTTAGCGCCATGCATGAAGCGATCGACCGCACCGGAGCCGGCTCGGGCGGCACACGCAATATCTCAGGAACGACCCATTACCACGTCGAGCTCGAAAAAGAACTGGCCGGGTTGCACGGAAAGGAAGCCGCGCTACTCTTTACCTCCGGCTACGTTTCGAACGAGGCCACCATTTCAACGCTGGTCAAGCTGTTGAAGGGCGCGGTGATCTTCTCGGACGAGAAAAACCACGCTTCGATGATCGAGGGCGTGCGCCATGGCGGCGGCGCAAAGCGGATCTGGCGGCATAACGACCTTGAGCATCTCGAAAGCCTGCTTCAGGAATATGAGCGCGATACGCCCAAAATCGTCCTTTTCGAATCCGTCTATTCGATGGACGGCGACATTGCGCCGATTGGCGATATTTGCGATCTCGCCAAGAGATACAACGCCCTGACCTACATCGACGAGGTGCATGCGGTTGGCATGTACGGCCCGCAGGGCGCGGGCGTCGCCGAACGCGATGGCGCGATGCACAAGGTCGATATCATTGAGGCGACGCTCGCCAAGGGCTTCGGCCTGATGGGCGGCTACATCGCCTCGACGGCTGCCTGCGTGGACGCCATCCGCTCATACGCGCCAGGCTTCATCTTCACGACTTCTCTTGCGCCTGTTATCGCCGCGGGTGCACTCGCGAGCGTGCGTCACCTTAAAGCCAGCCAGGAAGAACGCATCCAGCATCAGGCGCGCGCAGCATTGCTCAAGAAGAGCCTCGTCAAAGAAGACCTGCCTGTGATGCATACGCCGAGCCATATTGTACCGGTTCTCGTTGGCGATCCGGCCCGGTGCAAGGCTTTGACCGACGCGCTACTCGAACGTTTCGCGATTTACGTTCAGCCGATCAATTATCCCACGGTCCCCCGCGGCACGGAGCGCATCCGGTTGACGCCGGGGCCGATGCACACGGAGGAGCAGATCGTCCGCCTTGTATTCGCGCTGCGCACACTTTGGACCGAGATGGAGCTTCGCGGCGGACTGGAGTGGTGCGGTATCTGGCGTGGCCGTATCTCAACCGCAAGTCACTTCGAGTTGAGCATGGCGGCCGGGGGCTAGCCCCTCCCGCCTTCCGGACGGAGTTTGCCGACGAAGCTTGGGCTAATGTGAGGAAAGGGTCAAAAACGCGACGAACGCCGATTCAAGCTCCCGAAAGGAGCTTCCGATTGACCGTTTGCCTTATTGACGCTCAAGGTAGAAGATGGAACCGCATTGTTTGGGAAAGAAGTCCAATCCTGGCCGATACCCGGCTCTTCCTCGAAGCGGTTTTTTGGATTGCGAGTACCGGCGCGCCTTGGCGGGATTCGCCGGCTTATTCCGGGAACTGGAACACTGTTTTCAAACGCTTTCGTCATTGGGTGAAGGCCGATGTTTTCAAACGGATCTTCGACGCGGCATCGGACGATCCCGGCATGGAATACGCCATGATCGACGCGACAAACACATCGGATCCCGCCGGCGCTGTCTGCCCAGCATCGCGAAGCCGCCTGCGTCTCGATTTTGTCCGTGAACGCGTTGCGCGCTTATCGTTATCATCGAGAAGCTGGCGGGGGGCGGCTTGTTTGCCGTTCTTTGGCGAGCGACGTGGCCCAAGAGAAAGTGCCCTGTTTTGAAATCTAGGAGAACGCGCGCAAGTGCCATGAGTTATCCGTTCAAGAAAATCGGTTGCGCGCCCTTGCCTGGCGCCCTAATCATGCTCGGGACTGCCCCACCACAGAGGCCGTTGACTTCCCATGCGGCACCGAACGGTCTCGAGCGATGACCCTCTGGATTGTATTTGCTATTTTAACGGCTTGCGTGATCTTGGCCGTTACGCGCCCGCTGATGCACGCACGCACAGCTGCAAGCGGTTCCCCGTCTGATGCCGAGGCGTACAAGCTGCAGCTTGCGGAGCTCGGACGGGAGGAGGAAAGCGGCACAATCGCTAAGGCGGAAGCGGAGCGGATGCGGACGGAAATCTCCCGCCGGTTGCTCAGGGCGAGCCATCGGAGTTTAGCCCAGAGCATGCCATCCGCCAGCGCCGCTTTCAACCCGGCCATGGTTTTCTTCGCATTTGCAGCCGCCATTTCAATCACAGCCGTGGGCATTTATGCGAAGTACGGTGCCAACGGCCTATCGGATCAGCCGCTCCAGGCGCGGCTCGACGCGCCCCCCCAGCAGCAGACACTCGGCATCCAGATTGCCAATGTGGAGCGGCGGCTGCGGGCCAACCCGAAAGATGCGCTGGGCTGGACCGTGCTCGCTCCAGTCTATTTCCAGATTGGCCAATTTAGCAAAGCAGCGAAGGCCTATCGCAAGGCTATGGAGCTTAAAGGTGAGGACGAAAACAAACTCTTGGGCCTTTTCGAATCGCTCACATACGCAAATGACCATGTAATCCAGGCCAGCGCCAAACCACTGCTCGATGCGGCGCTTGCGCGCAATCCCAAGTCTCAGCGCGGCCGCTTTTGGCTGGCGGCCCTCGCTGCCCAAGACGGAAGGAAGCAAGAGGCGGAGCAAATCTACCGCGAGATGCTGAGCGAAAGAGTTTCCGATTCTTGGAAGGTATTTATCAACAGGCAGCTCGCTGAGCTGACCGGAGGGCCTGCCGGAGGCTCGCAGGCTTCCGGCGCTGGGTCTCAAGGCGATCAGTCGGCGATGATCCGCGGCATGGTGGAGCGGCTTGCCAGACGGTTGAGAGAAAATGGCGCGGATCTGGACGGCTGGCTGAAGCTTATTCGCTCCTACGCTGTTCTAAAAGAGCCTGACAAAGCAGAAGAAGCAGCCGCATGGGCCAGGGCGCAATTTGCATCGGAGCCGAAAGCGCTGGAGCAGATTGATAATCTGGTGAACGAGCTTGGGCTTGCGGCAGCGGATACCAAGGGGACCGATGGAGTAAAGGCTTCCGGCGATGCGGTTCAAGGCGATCCATCGGCCATGATCCGCGGCATGGTAGAGCGCCTGGCAAACCGGCTTAAAGAAAATGGTGCGGATCTGGATGGGTGGCTGAGGCTCATTCGCTCTTATGCCGTTCTGAAAGAGCCGGCCAAAGCACAAGAAGCAGTGGCATCGGCGCGGACCCAATTTGCATCGGAGCCGAAAGCGCTGGAGCAGATTGAGAATTTGACGCGGGCGCTGGGCCTTTAGCCAGCGGATACCAAGGGAGAGGGAAGCCAGCCGTGATCGTTGAACTGGGGCATTTCGCCCTCATCCTCGCCTTCTGCGTCGCGCTGGTGCAATGCGCCGCGCCGCTCTTCGGTCTCGTGGCCCGCGACGCGCGGCTCTTGCGGATCGCCGATGCGTC
>JBKQIH010000115.1:0-13399 GCA_052148445.1 Rhodomicrobium sp. | reverse complement strand
CCTACCGGGTCGCGGCAGATTCAAGACCTCCGGCGGCATCGAAGGACGTCGGGCGGAAGCTTAAACGATTCGGCAATGTGATTTTTTGGAGCGCGATTCTGTCGCCAGCAATATACGGCAAAGATCGGTCGATGTACGAAGGCGCACAAAAAACAAGCGGTGACGATCACCGCTTGCTAAAGCTTTATGTCCGGTAAAGTAGTCAGCCGGTCGATTCAAAACGAATCTGCATTAAAACTTTAATCGCATGCCGGTCATTACGGTTGTTTGGTCGACGCTAGCTGAAGCGCCAGTGTTTGGGACCCCAAGGAACCCTGCGGCAAAACCGTCATCCACAACCGAGTAGTTGATGCCGCCATAGACGTCGAAGTGCTTGTTGAAGGCGTAATCAATGAGGAACGATCCCTGGTTCAGGTCGCCCGCACATTGCAAAAGGCTGGACCCACCCTTCACACAGGGCCCATTTCCAGCGACCGGAGCGCCAATGCTAAAGTTGTTCTGGTCGATGTGATAGTAGGCGGCCGTGAAGCTCCAGGGCCCTGTCTCGTACTTCGCGCCGGCCCACTCCGATTGCAAAACCTGGTCGGTTCCGAGAAAGCCCTTTACAATCGTAATCGGATACCCTCCTTGCGCCGTGGAACCGGTATCGGTGCTGTTGCCCTTCACGTTATGAGAATAGCCGGCGAAGAGCGTGAGTTTCGAGCCCGGGGCATCGTCCTTGAAGCCGCCGCCGAATTCAAAGGTATACTTACCCATGATATTCACGGCTTCGTCGTCTGACGCGAAAGCCTTAAGCGTGGAAGAGCCGGCATCCTTCGCAACGTTGAGGAGGTTAACAGCTCCGTCGATCTTGGCATAGTTTGCGTCGATTGAGAGGCCCCTATAGTTGAACCCGACATCGGCGCCCCATGCGGCGCCCAAAATGCCGGTATCGTCGCCGCCATCCGAATACATAACGCTCGCGTGGACCGGACCGTATTGATAGAGGTATTTGACGGCGTTGTCCCACCGTGCCGCTTCGGTGCTGCCGGCGCCGCCAAGGGACCCAGTGTAACCGAAAACCGAGAAGGCGTAAGCGAGGCTCATCGGATCGTAGGCCGCGAACCCATCGAGTTGTATCGAGTTCTGGCGGCCGATCGTCAGTGTGCCATAGGCAGAGTTGCTGAGTCCGGCATAGGCTTCGCCATTGATCGCTTGACCGCAGCGGCTGTAGTCGCCATTCGCCGTCTGCTGCGCGGGTGTGGCCGCAAACGGAACGTTCTGCATCATGGCCTTGCAAGCATCAGCGATCTCGCCGGAAAGCGGCTCAAAGCCGGTGTCGAGCTTTCCTATTGCAACGAAGCCCATGCCGACCGACTCCTCAACCTTGACGCCGATGGTGGATTGAGAGAGACCGTTCTCGGCCAAGGTTGAGATGGACTTGCCCGTCAAATTTCTTGAGGTGGTGAGCGCGTTGTATTCTAGTCCGGCTGGAAACGAGCCATTCAGCGGAACCCCATTGGTTTGATAGGCGTAACCCACGTCTATCGTGCCGTAGATGGTGACGCCCTTGTAGGTCAGAGTGTCCGGCAGCGGATCCTTCACGCTGTCGAGATCAAGGTCGGCTGCCCGCGCGGAGGCTGCGAAGCCGCCGAGAACGAGTGCACACACAAGTACTTTTCTCAATTATTCCCTCCCCAAGCGCCCAGTTCATGCGAAAGCCACCGTACTCTCTGCGCGATCTTGCGCCTCGGGAGTTTGTATTAAACTGAACCTTCACTGCGGTGGCGGTTCAGTTTAATTTCCCCTTATGAGTACTTGCCCTGGTAGCAGTTTTATCATAGTCGATGGCAATACCCGGATTTGTCAACAGCGCAGACGCCGCTTGACACAGGCCGGCAACAGTATGTGATGTTTTAGTGACAAACGAGCGATATATTACCGATTGAAGCAAGGACGAAGTTCTCCGCCAATGAAATGCAGTGTTAATATTTACGCGAAAGTAGCGATTTGTGGCCCGCGGCTGCGGGAGGTTCTTTCCAGCCGGAAACGCTCCGTCCAGCAATTCTATCCAATGAACGACCGGGCGGGGTGAAGCAACGGTCAAGTGCGCGAGGCAACCGATATTTGCCGTGGCAATCACCTCGGGACGGCAAGCCAGGAGCGACTCAAGTTTGAGTTTGCGGAGCGCATCTGAGAGGCGCGGTTGCAAAATCGAATAACTTCCCGCTGAACCGCAACACATAAACGGGTAGGTTACAGGAACAAGTTTGAATCCCGCATGGCGCAGTAGCTTCTCTACAACACCATTAAGCCTTTGGCTGTGTTGCAAGCTGCAGGATGACTGAAAGGCGACGCGGCGCCCCTCTTGCGCGCCGCTAGCGAGAAGATGAGGATTATGTTTCCATTCTTCCGCGACTACCTCGGCGATATCCTTTACCATTTCTGAGACCCTCTTCGCCTTGTCGCGATATCGGGGATCGTCACGAAGCAGATAGCCATAGTCGCGGATGTGTGTACCGCAACCGCTGGCCGTTATCACAATGGCCTCGACACCGTTTTCGATGTAGGGCCAAAAGGCATCTATGTTCCGGCGCATGAAGACTCGCGCCTCTTCAATTGCCGTTAGATGATGGCTAAGCGCGCCACAGCATCCGTCCTTGGCTGGAATGAGCTGAATTCCGAAGCGGTCCAGCACACGCGCGGCAGCCGCGTTGATGTCTGGAGCCAAGGCCGGTTGCACACAACCCTGCCAGACGAGCATGCACCGGGCGTGCCCCTGTCGAGGCCATTCCCGGGCAGCAGGCCGCCGGTCCGGAATGCGCTTGCGTAGGTGCGCAGGAAGAAACCGGCGAAAGGCCTGCCCTGTGCGAAGCAACAGGGTGAACCGGCTCCTGTGTGGAATAACCGCGCGAACGGCCAAGCGCGCCAGCTTTTCCTTGAGCGGGCGTGGCGCTTCCTTTTCGGCTAGCTCCCGGCCGATATCGACCAGCCGCCCGTAATGAACCCCCTTAGGGCAACTAACTTCGCAGGATCGGCATGTAACGCAGCGGTCCAGGTGCAGCTGCAAATTTGCGCTCAGAGACTTTCCTTCCAGTGCCTTTAAAGAATACGCCGGAGGTATTGACGAAGCACTGGGCGGGTTGCCTTCCAACATTTGCTTGATCAGATAAATGCGTCCGCGCGGACCATCCCACTCGTCGTCAAGCAATCGAAAGGTCGGACAGGTAAAAGTGCATTGGCCGCATTGAACGCATGGTCGCAGAAGCTCTTCCGCTTCGCGGCCAATATCGGTTCCTCGATAAATTTCAGCAAGCTCGACTATCATTGCGCTCCAGGCACATTTAACCTGGGTTGAAGTTAATACCGGGAATTTAGCCTTGTATCGGATTCCAAAAAAACCGAACTTGCGGACAGCATTTCCACAATCGTATTTGGAACTCCGCGGGGCCGGCCCGATATTTCTGTTTGCAGCTTCCCTCTGCGGTCGCGGCGTGACTTGAGACCTTCGTATTTGTAGGCCGTGAGATATCACCAGGACTTGTAGGGTAGAAACTTTCCGCTCAGCGTAACCAAAACACGGTCGCCTTTGGGATCTTCTTGCTTGGAGACCTCCATACTGAAGTCGATGGCACTCATGATCCCGTCACCGAATTTTTCGTGGATCAATTCTTTTATAGTTTCGCCGTATACACCCATGATCTCGTACCAGCGATAAATAACCGGGTCGGTCGGGACAACCTGGCTCCACTGTTTGTTTGGAAAGCGCTGTAATGCGGCCGAAACATCGGCACCTAGACCGAGCGCTTCCGCTACGGCATCCGCCTGGTGCTTCTCAAGGTGATTCATTCCGAGGCACGCGGAGCAGGTATACTCGGCCGACAAGCCGCTAGCCTTAGCGATGTCGCTCCATTTCAGGCCTTTTTCGAATTTAGCCTCTAAAATTAGTTCCTTCATTTCGTTCTTGTCCATTCGCCCGCATCCTTTCATGCAATAATATTAGCCATTTCTATGGGCATCGGTTGCGCCCGGCTGAAGGATGAACCGAACGAAAAAAGGATTCCAATCCGAAATCCGGATAATCCTATAGGGAATCGTTATGGGAGCCGCAGCCTCTGCGATCTTCGGAGCGGCAAAACACATTGTTGCCGCAGGGCTTCAACGGCAACTGCCCGCCATCACGCAGGGAAAAACGGCGTGCCGGGTCTATGCGATGCGTTTTCTTCACCGAAAATGCCGTTCCATCATCCCCCCGCTCGCCGATCCGTTGGCTACCCGTCGCAAATGCTATAGCTAAACCCAATAGCTCCAATTCGCATTTCGTCTTGGAACTCTTTTAGGAGGCGGGTCACAGTAAAGCTCTGCTTTTCGCGCGGAGCGCTATAAGAGCAGTAATCGTTGTGATAGTCTCAGTTGAGCGTAATATATAGCGCAACCATCTATGCGCGATCACCTGGTAGCCCGGGCATAACGCGACGCATAGCAGCTTGATGGTCGATAACACGAAGCGTGCATATTAGGTGCGTCGTATCGATCAACTACGCTGTTCTAGACCTTGGGAGGAGGTACAGATAATGTCACAAAAGACCAGAGATGAGGTAATACGGCATTTAAATACTGTTGGTTTCCTGCAGCCAGCCATACATCAACAGACACACGCTCCTTATCCGGATGCCATCGATCACAGCCTTTACAGGGCGTACACACGGTCCGTGCACGATATCGGTGGCGAACCCGATGTTCCTATTGTGTATGAAGAAAAAGAAGAAGAGCAGTGGGAGCTGAATACTTTCGCGACCTGTGAATGCTTGGCTTGGCGTGGTGTCTGGAACGCGGAGGAGAGGCGCCGTAGGCAAAACGTGGATCTCGGTCAGACTATATATCTGGGTCTGCCCTATTATGGACGGTGGCTGATGACCGCTGCCCGGATCCTCGTCGATAAGCAGTACGTTACGCTCACCGAACTTAATAACAAAATCGATGAGGTGAAGAAGCGCCATGGGTAAAGTGCATCACGACAGAACTCACCATGCTGCAATGGCCACCGGTATTGGAGACCCTCAATGTTTCAAAGGGAAAGCCGGCGCGCCAAAGTTTAAAGAAGGAGACCATGTGCGGATCAAGGATATGCCGGACATATTTTACACGCGGTGTCAGGTCTACACGCGGGGAGCGGTCGGTAAGGTAGTTAAGGCTGTCTACGAGAGCCCGGCAGCCGAAGATGAGGCATGGGATAACACCGACAAGCCAGAATGGTTTTACAGTATAGTGTTCCGTCAAAAAGACCTTTGGCCTGAATACAACGATTTGTATGCCAATGACACGCTAGAGACCGAGCTTTCAGAGCGTTGGCTTGAGCCGGCATAATTTCGCCAGCGGATATTATCAATCGGAGGAAACACTGATGTCGGATCATGATCATAAGCCCGCACCGATGGTCGACGAGGTCAGCGATTTCGAAATTCTTGAAATCGCGGTCCGTGAGCTTGCCATCGAAAAGGGTCTCTTCTCCGCCGAGGATCACCGGCGCTGGACCGAATACGTTCACACACTGGGACCGTTGCCGGCAGCGCGCCTTGTCGCCAAGGCTTGGCTCGATCCCGAGTACAAGAAGCTTGCCATTGCCGATGGGGTTGCGGCAAGTAAACACGTTGGCGTTGACTGGGTCACCAGCCCGCCTACACAGTTCGGCACGCCGAGCGATTATTGCAACTTAAGGGTCCTGGAAGATACGCCTCAGCTAAAGCACGTGGTCGTTTGCACGCTGTGCTCATGCTATCCCCGGCCCATTCTTGGCCAGTCCCCTGAGTGGTATCGAACTCCGAACTATCGCCGCCGGCTCGTTCGCTGGCCACGGCAGGTGCTCGCCGAATTCGGTCTGCAACTCGACCCCAGCATAGAAATCAGGGTCGCCGACTCCAATCAAAAGACCCGATACATGGTCATGCCGGTGCGTCCTGCCGGCACGGAGGGGTGGACTGAGGATCAGCTTGCCGAGATCGTGACGAGGGACTGCCTGATCGGTGTGGCAGTGCCGAAACCTGGTGTGACGGCAAATGCCAAGCGCTCCGTTCACCCGGCCGTGCATCCAGTGCATCACCACGGCCATTAGAGCGGCGATTGTTGGGAGCGAACCATGAGTGCAGAGCACAAAGGCACTAATACCCAATCGAGCGGAAGCGGGTTCGATACCAGTCGAATTCCCCTGCTACAGAAGATCCAAACCCATGGCAGGGCGTGGGTTGATTTGGCGGCCGAATACGGTGTGACGAATCCGGACCCGCCGTGGAAGACTACGCTGGAAGCTACTTGCGATCTCCTCGCGGGCGATTCCTGCGTTAAACCTTACGATCAAGTAGCCGCCGGTTCCTGTGTTTTACCGTCGCTCGATCGCCGGGCGGAAGAGGATGAACTTTCGGCGACCGTCTTTGAGGATGTGCCCTTCCCCGAGCGGCAACTCCTCGCGCTGGCTCATTCGCTAATCAAGCGCGGCTTACTTAGCGAAGAAGAGCTTGCGCGCCGGATGGATCTGGTCGGGCAACGGCTGCACAGCGCCTAAGTAAGATCCAGGCGCTGCTTTGCGAAGAACAATAACGGCATCTCATCGGCTCAAGTTGCTCCTGCGGCTTAAGGGATGAGTTGCCGCGCGCTACCGGCAGCGGACGAAGGATGTGGGATGGCAATTCGAGGCGTTCATATAAAGATCAGGGGACTCAGCCACCGCTACAGCTCTAGAAGCGGTGTTACGTTCAATCGCGTCGACCTGGAATCGAAGCCTGGTGAGGCGCTGGCGATAATCGGCCGATCAGGTTGCGGCAAGTCTACTCTTCTCCATATCGCAGCGGGTTTATTGCGGCCCAGTGAGGGTACGGTTCATTTTGACGGCACCCCTATCGATAAACCGTCCCCGCGATGGGTTATGATGTTTCAGGCTCCGCATCTCTTTCCTTGGATGACGGTCGCACAAAACGCGGGGGTTGGCTTAAGTTTTGGGCGCTGGTCCAAAGCCGAGATCCGTGAGAGGGTCGGTGCAGCGCTCCTTACTGTCGAACTCCAGGATTATGCCGAATCCAATGTGCAGGATCTCTCCGGCGGCCAACAGCAGCGCGTTGCACTCGCCCGCTCTCTAGTCATGGAGCCAGAACTGCTCCTATTGGATGAGCCGTTCTCCGCGCTCGATGCATTTACCCGGACTTCGCTGCAGCGCGACGTTCGCTCCATCGCCAAGAAATTCGGTTTCAACCTCATCATTGTCACCCACGACATCGATGAAGCGGTTCTGATGGCCGATCGCGCTGTCATCATGGCCGGGACTCCAGGCAGCATCGTCAGCGAAGTCGACGTGGACCTTCCCGATCCCCGCGACCGCCACGATCCAAGCGTTCAGGCGGTGCGGACTCGCCTGATGACCGCTTTTCAAGAGGCGGCTTATCTGGCGGCAGCTCCCGCCAGAACGGCCGCCCCTGTATTCGCCCAGCATGAAGTTGCTTTGGTCCAATCAGCCGGCCAGGACATGCATTCTTAAGAGGCCTTCGCCAACCGCTAGGAGCCTGGAAGTGACAAAATCGCCAAGCGATAAACGTGACTATACGATACTCGATCCATCGCTCGACTACAAAACCCACGGCGAAGGTGTAAGAGATCCCAATCTAATTCTTGAACACGTTCCGCTATTCAGCCAGATTCTAGGCACTAGCGTAAGCCGCCATGAGCTGCTTAAGGCAGCTGGGCTTGCAGCCTTCAGCAGTTTCGTCCCTTCGGCCCGGAGCTTCGCCCAGAGCAGCAGTTTCGATCCGGTGGTCCGTATCGGCTACATTCCAATCACCGATGCGGCCGCTCTTTTGGTTGCGCATGAGATGGGGTTCTTCAAGAACGAGGGTTTAGACTCTGCCCGCCCGACGCTCATACGCGGCTGGTCCCCGCTAGTCGAGGCGTTCCAATCTCACCGGTTTAACCTGGCGCATATGCTCATCCCGATCCCGATCTGGATGCGCTACAACAATAAGTTTCCAGTGAAAATCACCGCCTGGGACCACACCAACGGCTCGGCGATTGTCGTTCGCGGGGATGCTGGTATCGAATCTCCCAAGGACTTTGGCGGCAAGCAATTCGCCGTACCTTATTGGTATTCGATCCATAACATTATCTCGCAGATGGTAATGAGAAAGGCCGGTATCGTTCCGGTGATCCGGCCGCAGACCGCAACGCTAGCGCCCAATGAGTGCAACTTCCTCGTCCTAAATCCGCCCGACATGCCACCCGCTTTGGCGGCAAGAAAAATCGACGGCTATTGTGTTGCGGAACCCTTCAATGCCTTGGGCGAACTCAAGGCAGGCGGCAAGGTGCTACGGTTTACCGGCGATGTGTGGAAGGGACATCCCTGCTGCGTGGTCGTCATGCACGAGGGCGATATCGCAGACCCCGCCCACGCCGCGTGGGCGCAGGGTGTGCACAACGCCATAGTCAAGGCACAGCTTTACCTCGCCACTAACAGAAAAGAAATGGCCCGGATGCTCTCCCGCGATGGCAAGGGCTACCTGCCGTTCCCATCCGAAATCGTCGAACGCGCGATGCTGTTCTATGAGCCGGCCTACTACCGTAATCCGCTTGCTATCGAGCATGCAAACTGGGGGCAGAACCGCATCAATTTCCAAGGCTGGCCTTATCCATCGGCCACTGAGCGCGTCACAAGCGAATTGAAAAGGACAGAACTCACCGGCGATGTGGCGTTCCTGAGTTCGCTCACGCCGGAATTTGTGGCGAAGGATCTTGTCGACTACAGCTTCATAAAGAATGCGCTGGATGCGAACCCGGGTTGGAAAAACGATCCGAGCGTACCGCAACACGGCAATCCCTTCGAACGGGTAGAGGAAATCGAAATATGAGCGCCACAGCCCCTAGCGTGCGGGCCGAATCGTCCCCCGGGCTGAAATTGCGCGCGCCGGGGCCGTTTTTCTACGGTCTCATCGGCCTCGCAATTCTGTTCGGCTTGTGGTGGCTCGGTGCGCATTTGCTCTACCTCAACCCCTCAACGCGCACCTTTGCCTCTTTCGGGCCGATCCCGACGTTTCAGGCTCTGCCCGGCTTGATCGCCGACGGAACGATCCTTCGGGCCGTGGAAAGCAGTGGCTATCGTCTGGCCGCCGGCCTTCTTCTGGCCATCGTAATTGGAATACCGGTTGGGATCGTCATGGGGCGGAGCCGGGCTTTCCGGCAGGTGAGCAACGCGCCATTCCAGTTCTTACGCATGATCAGCCCGCTGTCGTGGGAGCCGATCGCTGTCATTGTCTTCCCTGAATGGAACCAGGCAATCATCTTTCTGATAGCGATAGCGTCTGTCTGGCCTGTGGCATTTGCCACGTCAGCCGGCTTGGCGAAGGTTGACCCTGCTTGGTTTAAAGTAGCTCGAAATCTGGGTGCCACACCCCGCCAGCTCCTCACCGAGGTGATCTTACCGGCGATTGCATTCGATGTGCTCACCGGGATCCGTCTAGCGATTGGCGTCGCGTGGATCGTGCTGGTTCCGGCTGAATTCCTAGGGGTTACCTCGGGCCTTGGGTATTCCATCGAGGATGCTCGTGAGACCTTATCATACAACCATCTGACAGCCATGGTACTCGTCATTGGCGTCATCGGCTTCGGGCTCGATTGGGCGATAACCCTGTTGATCAAGCGCTACAGTTGGCATCGCCAGGCATAAATGACCGCCCTTTAAAAGTTAAGCACCCTCAGATGCAGAGGAACAGCAGATGAATAGAATAATATCTACCTCGAAACAGGTACTCGGCGGCGGCGACGGACATTTTCGCAGAAAGGTGGGCGGGCTTTACATCTTTCTGGCTATCTTCAATGTCGCCGTTTGGGCAGGCGCTATCTTTGCATTTGCCGGCAACGCCGTTCTTTTTGGCGCTGCGATTCTCGCCTACACCTTTGGCCTTCGTCACGCGTTCGATGCCGATCATATAGCATCGATCGACAGCGTTACGCGCAAATTGATGCAGCAGGGCAAAAGGCCGGCGACTGTCGGCTTCCATTTCGCCATCGGACATTCGATGGCATTGGTGGTGTTCGTTCTTGCTGTGGCCGGGTTTGCCGGTTGGGGCGCATCGGGTGGACTAAGCTCGATGGCGAAGTATTCGGGGATCGCTAGCACTTTTGTTTCGGCATCGTTCCTGCTCGTAATGGCGGTGATTAATCTAACGATAGCAAGGGCGACCTTTATAACATTTAAGCGTGTCCGCAACGGAGGGTCTTATGTCGAAGAAGACTTCGACGTTCTCCTCAACAAGCGAGGATTCCTTTCGCGAATCTTCCGGCCGCTCTTCCGGCTGGTGAACGATAGCTGGCACATGCTGCCTATCGGCTTCTTGTTCGGACTGGGCTTCGATACCGTAACAGAAGTCAGCCTGCTCGGCATAGCGGGTGCGGAAGCCGCTAAGGGATTGTCTCTATGGTTGGTTTTACTGTACCCGGCGCTATTCGCAGCGGGTATGGCACTTATGGACACGACCGATGGAATACTGATGGTTCGAGCCTATGGCTGGGCTTACAAGAATCCGATTCGTAAGCTGTTCTATAACCTCTCGATAACGATGGTCTCTGCAATTGTCGCAATAGTAGTCGCTGGCATCGAAGTCTTTGCTTTGGCTGCGGAGGAGTTCCATTTGAATGGTGCGTTCTGGGGCCGGATCAACGAATTAAACGAGCATTGGGAAGAGATCGGGATTCTGGTCGTTTCGATATTTATTGCGAGCTGGTTATTGTCTGCGATTTTCTATCACATCAAACGGTATGACGAGAATAATGTCGAGGCGAAATCAAATATATCTTGACGGCCTCCTGTAATACATGCAGCTAGCAGAGGAATTCTAGCATGTCCAACAAGATCAATATCGTTTGTGTTTCTGGATCGCGTGAGAAACTACAAATGGCAGCAATGATTGCATCGGTAGCGGCGGCGACCGGTGACAAAGTCACCGTGTTTCTTTCGATGAATGCGCTGCCGTATTTCATGAGGGGGCGGACGATCGAAGCGCCAGTCGAGGGAGAAGTCGGGGTGTTGATGTCGCAGAAGGGTGTGCCTCCATTCAAAGAGCTGTTTAAGCACGCAGTCGAACTTGGAGACGCCAAGCTGCTGCCATGCTCAATGGCGTTGGACTTGCTGAAAATTACCAAGGATGAACTCGACCCGGAAATGGGGCCGCCGACCGGACTGACCCGCTTTCTAAGCGACGCTGAAGGCGGACAACTGCTGACGTTTTGAACGGCCTGGGAGTTGAAAGCTAAGTTAGCCGGAGGAACGAGAAATGAGCGAAAACAAAATCATCGATGCCCGCGACACCTTTTGCCCGGGTCCTCTCATGGAACTCATTACTTATATGAAGCGTGCCAGCGTCGGCGACACGCTCGAACTGTTATCGACCGATGAAGGCTCGGCGGCCGATGTGCCGGAATGGATCCACAAAGTCGGGCACGAAATGATTAGCAATGAAAAGGTCGGGGCAATTTGGCATATCACCGTACGCAAAACGAAATAGCGCGTGTGTTCTGAATTAAAGACCGCCTTTACAGTATCTCGAAGTCTTGGGGCCCAAATACGGATAGGGAAACGCGATGAGAATCTTAGTCGTGGGTGGCGGCACCGCCGGCACTATTGTAGCCAACAATCTCGCGCGGCGCTTTTCCGCTGAAACCCGCGCACGGAAAGTCCGGATAACCATGCTGTCGGCATCCGGACGCCACATGTATCAACCCGGCTTGCTTTATGTGGCGTTTGGACAAATGACCCCGGACGAACTTTATCGGGATCAAGCCAGCCTACTCGAATCGAGCATCGCTTTTCACGTCGATCCGGTCACCCAATTCCAGCTCGATCAGAACCGGGTAATCGCCCAGAGCGGCAAGACCTACGATTACGATGTTCTCGTCATCGCAACGGGTTCGCGCATCGTACCCGAGGAAGTTCCTGGATTGACCGAAGGTGCGGAGACCTTCTACACCGAAGAAACTGCGGTGAAGATGTTTAAGCGCCTGAGAGAGTTCGAAGGCGGGAAAGTGGGCGTCGTTGTCGGAGTTCCGCACAAATGCCCCATCGCACCTGTCGAACTCGTATTCTCATTACACGACTATTTCAAATCGCGCGGCATCCGTGACAAGGTCACACTAAAGTACCATTACCCAATCGGCCGTATTCACACCATCGAAAACGTTGCCAAATGGGCGAAACCCGAGTTCGATCGCATCGGCGTCGAGTACGAAACCCTGTTCAACGTCCGGGAAGTAGACGCAAAGAACAAGATCGTGTTTAGCGAAGAGGGCACCGAATACCAGTACGATCTGCTCATCGCCATTCCACCGCATCGCGGTATGGAAGTGGTCGAGAATAGCGAATTAGGGCAGGGCGGATGGATCCCGACCGACCGCTTTAAGCTTACGATGAATGGGCACGATAATGTTTACGTGCTCGGCGACACAACAAACCTGCCAGTCAGTAAGACAGGATCCGCTGCGCATTTTCAGGCCGAGGTTGTCGCGGAAAATATCGCTTCAATGGTGAAGATCGGTACGCGGGTTCGCGACTATGACGGTAAAGTGTACTGCTTCATCGAAGCCGGCCATGAGCGCGCGACCTACGCAATGTTCAACTACCAAACGCCACCCGATCTTAAATCGCCCACCAAGCCAATGCATTGGTTCAAGATGGCCTACAACCAGATGTATTGGACCAGTGTCCGCGGATTGCTCTGAGGAAGCCAAACCATGACCGATATGCCCAACCCTTCCCTCGGCGTTATGCCTGACGACGATCTGCAGCGCCTTGTTGAATTTGCACAGCTTGTCACCTCAGCCCGGGATGCGATGTCCGACGACATCGTCACACGGCTGGCCAGGGCGCTGAGCGAGGGCCTGAATCTGCTCGACCGGCTGACACGGAACGAGGGCCTGATGCGCCTATTGCAGGTACTGGACCGCCATGAGAGTCAATACCTGCTGATCGCTTTGTCCGAGACCATCGATGCCGCGAGCAAAGATATCGCTGCAACCGCGCCTGCGACCGGCGGCCTGGGCTGTATGATGCGCATCGTAAGAGACCCCGGCACGCAAGAAGGGGTGCGTCTGCTCTCTGTTTTCGGCCAGCACCTCAGTCACAGTCTTCGCATGCAGCACAGATTGGGCGGCTCGGCCGATGAATAGATAGTAAACTAAATATACGCTGAGCGTTTCCATCTGCATACTTTTGAAGCACAGTTTCTTCACAAGCTGAAGCGCGGGCCTAAACAATTGGGTGGCATTGTGTTTAGATGCACTAGAGTTCGTCCGGAAAAAGTGTGAGCGGTATTTCAGGTAAGACGTAACGCAAAACATAAACTTAGAGCCCGCATATGATACCAGCAAAAGCGGGCTCTAGCGCACCATACGG